>JBOHER010000115.1:0-4123 GCA_050701115.1 Haloechinothrix sp.
GATCCCGGTCCACTGCAAACGGTCAGCCGCACCTACCAGCGAACGCTCGACAAGCTCGCCACCCAATCTGGACTAGCAGCCTAAAACTTGACCCGAAATTCCGGCTTCGCCGGTCCTAGCCTTCTAGCCTTCTAGCCCTCGCGGATCAGCGCCCGACGAGTCGTAGGCCGTCGTACTCGGCGTAGTCGGCGAAGTCTTTGATGTTGAGGGTGGCGAAGGGCAGGTCGTACGCGAGAAAGGTTGCGGCGATCCAGCTGTCATTGGCGGGTCGGGGTAGGCCGCGGCGGGTGGCCGGTGATCTCGCCCCATTTGCGTGCGACGTTGTCGCTGTAGGGCAGTGCGGGTCGGGCCTGCAGCCAGGCGTTCAGGCTGGCGCGCTTGCGCGGTCCCCAGTTCCGCAGGAGCGCCCAGCGGTGCAGCTCGCTGAGCGTGACGAAGGTGATGCCGATCTGCGCGCCGAGCAGCTCGCGCAACAGTGCCGGGCGAAGTGCTTGTTTGATGCTGAGTGAGGCTACGTCGGTGTCGAGGATGATCCTGCGCGAGCTCACGCCAGGTCGGCCCGCCGCGTCCTGGCGAGGTCGGTGAGGAACTCCTCCAGCTCGGCGTCGTCGAACACGCCGTCCTGGGCGAGGTCGCTGGCTGAGCGCACGGTGGTGGCACCCTGGAACAGCTCGTCGGCCGTGACCTGAGCGTGGTCCGGGCGACCTGCGTAGTCGGCGCTGTTGGCGGTCACGGACGCACACCTCCGTTTGCGTGTTACTGCCCAGTGTCTCACGTAGGAAGGCCGGGTGACGCGTCCCCGCGCGCACCCTGCCTGATCCGGTTCCGGCCGGTCGTCTTGTCGTAGTGCTTGTAGCAGCCTCCCGGGCACGGGGCGCCGGCTGGAGCGGCTGTGGCGCGCTTATGCATCGTGGTTCACCTCCTTCCGGTTCGTTCGGGTTTTGTTGATGCGGTGGACGGTGCGCACCCGTTCGGGCGGAACGCGCGCCATTCGTCGGCACCGGCCGGTCCGCCGACACACAGGAGTGACACGGCGCCGTCGCTGGCGGCTGATGTGGTCGAAGAGGAATCGGCCGCGCTCGCCGGCAACGCTGATCTCGGTGCCCGGCGTCAGCAGCCGGCCGTGTACCCTGTACTCGGTGTTGGTCGCTTTCATCGTGCGGCCGCCTCCTCTCGTGCGTGGGCGCGGATGCGCTGGACCGTGCGGGGTGTGCGGTCGATGACCACGGCGATGGTGTCGGCGGTCCAGCCCGCGGCCTTGAGGTGGCGGCGTTCGCGTTCGGACAAGCCTCCCCAGACGCTGAACCGTTCGTCGTGCTCAGGCGCGTACTCCAGGCAGGCCGGCTCCGCCGAACGGCGCAGGACCTTCGACACCGGTTGCGCGGCGCTGTCCGGTCGGCAACCCAGGCCAGCACGTCCCGCATGTCAGCGCGCCCGGGAGCGGCGGCGCGCATCAGGGACGCGAGCGCACCCTTGGCCTGCCCCGACCAGAACGGTCCCCGCCTTCACGACCTGGTGCCGACACTCCCGCCAGCAGATCCGCGGCCCGCGTGGTTGCGACAGACGGGTGCTCGCATCCAGGACAGCGGGTTGAACGTGATCGTGGACGCCAGTCCCCCGACCCCGCTCGGGTTGAACACCCGCACCGGACCGCGCCTTGATCGACAGGAGCTGGTGAGCTCGAGGAGGTCCGTACGCGTACTCGTCGCGATCACCGCGCCGGGCGCGTCCAGAATCCGGCACGCCAGCTCACCGGTCTTGCCCCGCCTCACTGGGTAGCTGCTCGGTAGCTGCTCGATATTCCCGCGGTTCTTCTTTCTCGGCTTCAGGCGTCGCATCGACGTGGCCGTCATGCGGCGATTCTAGGCTCATTTGTGCCATGAACCGTGCTACGCCGTCCGTCGTGTCGCGACGTGATCCAGAGTTTCCCCAGGTCAAACACTGTGGAGCTGAGGGGAATCGAACCCCTGACCTCCGCCTTGCAAAAGCGGCGCTCTACCAATTGAGCTACAGCCCCGGGCGGGCTCGGGGCCCGCGGAAGTTTCAGTTGTTGGTGGCGCTCTTCGACGACTGAGACGGAGCCGAGCCGTTTGCGCTCACCGAACCCAGCGAGGTGTCGCCCGGGGCGGTCGCCTCGCGCCAGAGGTCGGCCTCTGCCTTGGCTGCCTTGTTGCGCTTCAGCACGAACAGCACGCCGCCGGCAACAGCCGCGAGTACCACGAGCTTCTTCATCGCCGATCCCCTCCTGGAATCCCTCGTTGGTCCGACGACGATGCTACTGCACTCTCGGCAACCCGCTCAGACTGAGTCCCGGCCTGCGGGCAGACCATCGCTCCACGTGAAACATCACCGGGTCAACCCGCCTGGACGTGCCGCGCGATGTCGTCCAGGTCGGTGCGCATCTGCCTCGCGGCGGCCTTCGCGCCGAACGGCCCCCAGATGACCACGAGCAGACGTTGCCAACGGGATGCCGAGGCCAGCGGGTCCACGCTGAACCGCATGGTCACCTCGGTGCTGTCGGACGATCGTGCCACCAGTTCGCATGTGCTGCGGTAGCGCAGACCGTTGTTGTCCGCGCAAACACTGAAGGCCACCGGCTCGTGGACCTCGGTGACCTGCATGGTTTCCGTGGCCTCCTTGCCGAACATCTTGCGCGACTCACGCCAGGTGGTACCCACCCGGAACGGGCCTTCTGTGAGCACCTCGCGCTTGGTGACGTTGCTGAGCACGGCCTCCATCGCATGCAGGTCGGTCAGGGCTGCCCAGACCCGCCGCTGCGGTGCCTCGATGATCTTCGAAACCTGCGGATGTTTCATCGGCACCACCTCACTGCGTATCGGTGTTGCCCTGATTCTGCGCGCGCGACTGATCTCTCGCCACCTCGTCAGGACAACACTTCGGCCGCGACCCTGGCGCGCCCAGCGCGACCAGTCCGCAATGTCCCACCCGTTCTCGATGATCAGCAGCCCGTAGGTCTCCTCGGACGCCACCGGGTAGCAGCTCGCTACAGGGCTAGATCACCGGAAAGGCCACGAGAGGCCAAAATGAAAGATTGCCGCCAACTCGGTGACAGAAAACGCCAACACTCGCAACGACAAACTCGGTGGACTGGGGGTGGGCCTACCAGGACTTGAACCTGGGACCTCTTCGTTATCAGCACTGTGTGGGCCGCCTGCTGGGGGTCGGTCAGTGGCGTTGACCTGCGCCGGAGTGTTGTGCAGTGTTCGCGAATGTCGGCGTGTGCTGGGGCGTTCGCTGCCTGCCTGCTGCCTCGATGCCCTGGCCTCACCGATGTTCAAATTAGGGCGCTTCACTCGCAGGTCGCTGGACCCATGAACAGCGCGCTTCGTACCACGTTGTGGTCAAGCTCAACGCTCGTAAGCGAGCCGTTTAGGTGTCGGTGCCAACGACGATTCTCCATGTCGGTGAACGTGATCGTCAGACCGAGTGGACCGGTCATTCCTGTCACTTCCCAGGCCTTCGACCCATCGTCTTTTTCAACAAGCGACTTGACTGGCTGCTTTGTGTCACTCCTAATTGTCCAAGCGTGCATGATGTTCGGGTTCTGTAAAGCTGAGTCGCGAACAAAGTTCGTTATCACAGGGACAACTACTGCCTGATCGGTCGGTGCCATGACGGCGAAGCGGATGAGGTTGTCATTGTTGGGACTCACGAAGCCGATAGTCACCTCATAAACAGGTAAGCCGCTTCGATTACTGAACATGGCGACGAACTGGCCACCCACGTTCATGTCTAGCCATGCCGCAACTCGCGCGGCCTGAAACTGGATCTGTTCTTGCTCCCGCTCCGCTGCTTCGTTCCGAAGCGCCCTTAGTTGGCCCGACGCGGCCACGACAGCCAGTGCAGCGAACACCACGGCAAGGATCGTGCCGATCCCCGCAAACCAGTCCGGCACGCTTCCCCAGTCGACGGCATGAGCCGCTGTGAGTGTGTCCACCGTGCTTGTGTTCCTCTCGGTGCTTGTGGCACAGCCGACCACAAACCGGGCTTCGTAGCGGCAGTGCTCCTTCTCTCGCCCTCCCCCGGTGGTCTAGCTCTGAGGTGATCTCCTCGCGGCGCGTGTTCCACACTGCCGGGGCAGTGGGACGGCTGCAAGCCACTC
>JBOHER010000116.1:0-2261 GCA_050701115.1 Haloechinothrix sp.
GTCCCGTCTCAAGGCCGAACTGGAGTCAGGTAAGCAACCCGCGTCGCTCGAGGCGCCCAAGCGGGAGGAAAACCGATGATTGTCCGCATTTTGGGCGAGGGACAGTTCGACGTGCCGGACACTGCGCTGGATTCGCTCAACGAACTCGACGAGGTGCTGGTCGCCGCCGTGGAGTCGGGTGACGACGACGCGTTCACTCGAGCTCTCGAGGCGCTGCTGGCGGGGATCCGAGCTGCCGCGACACCGCACGCCGTCGACGCGCTCGACAGTTCGGATCTGATCCTGCCGGGGCCCGACTCCACATTGGCCGAGGTGCGGGCATTACTGGGCGATGACGGCCTCGTGCCGGGTTGATGTGATGGCTCGCACTCGGTTCCCCGCCGACCGTGGCCTGGCGTCGCGGATGGTCGTGACGATGTTCCTGCTCGGCTTGCTCTATGTGGTGTTCGTGGCGGTCATCATCGCGATCGGCACTTCGGCGATCATTGCTCTGTTCCTTGCCGGTGGGCTGCTCGTCGTCCAGTACTTCACCTCGGACCGCATCGCCTTGGCAGCGGTGGGCGGCAAAGTGGTCAGCGCGGAGCAGGAGCCAGAACTGCACGCCGTCGTCGACCGGTTGTGCGCGATGGCTGACATGCCCAAGCCGCGGGTCGCGGTCGCCGACGCCGATATGCCCAACGCGTTCGCCACGGGCCGTAGCCAGGACCACTCGGTCGTGTGTGTGACCACGGGGATGCTACGGCGGCTGGACGAGCCGGAACTGGAGGCCGTGCTGGCGCACGAGTTGTCCCACGTGGCGCACCGGGACGTGGCGGTGATGACGATCGCCAGTTTTCTGGGGCTGGCCGCCGCCCTGGTGGTGCGCTTCGCCTTCTACGCCGGGCTGTTCGGTGGAATTGGCCGGCGCAACAACCAGCAGGGCCCGCCGGTCGTGCTGGTGATCATGCTGGTCTCCGGCGTCGTCTACGGCATCAGCTTCCTGCTGACCCGGGCGCTCTCGCGCTACCGGGAACTCTCGGCCGACCGGGCGGCGGCGGTGATCACCGGCAGGCCGTCCACGCTGGCGGCGGCGCTGGTCAAGGTCAGCGGTGAAATGAGCAAGATCCCCACCCGCGACCTGCGCAGTGCCGAGCCGCTCAACGCGTTCTTCTTCACTCCGGCACTGGCCAACGGGTTCAGCCTGTCCTCGCTGTTCTCCACCCATCCACCCTTGCAGCGCAGGCTGGACCAGCTCGCGCGCATCGAAGCGGAGAGCGGGCCTGCGACATGAAGTTCCTCGATGCCCTCCTCGGGCGCACCAAGCCGAAGCAGCCAGACCTCAACGCTCTGTTCGCCGTGACCGGCGCGGCCATCACCATGCAGGCTTCCGTCGGGCTGCGACCGTCCGGGCAGGCCGCGGTGGCGTTCAAACCCGCGTCGGCGCAGACCTTCGCCACGACCAGCGAGGAGATGCTGGAACTCGCCCGCTACAGCGGCAAGTCATCGGGCACGGACCTGCGGACCATTGACGACGAGTATGGCTACCGCTGGATCGTGCTGGACGATCCGGATCTGGAAGACCTCGTCACGACCGTGCACTTGGTGAATGCCAGCCTGGCGGATGCGGGTTTCGGTTCCCAGCTGCTGTGCTCGGTATTCGGGTTCGTCTCCGAGAACGCCGCGTCACCGTGCCATCTCGTTTACCTGTACAAGCGCGGCAGCTTCTACCCATTCGCGCCTCGACCACACCAGCGCCGGGACAACGAAGTGGAGCTGCGACTGCGCAGCGCGATGGACGGTGAACTTCCCGTCGAACCGGATCTGAACCGGTGGTTCCCGGTGTGGGGGCTTCCGCTGGACCCGCCATGGCGACGTGACACCGCCTGATGCCGTCGGCGCTGTGGACTTCCAATGGGCTCAGTCCGGCGTCGCCGGTTCATCGTGACGGGAGCGGTGCCGACCTTCGCTGGTGGACGTGGTCGGCCACATTTTGTCGATCTCGGCGTTGAGCTCCGCACCGAGCAAGACGGCGAGCGCGGTGACGAAGAAGAACAGCAGCACACCGATCGGTGCGCTCAGCACCCCGTACTTGGCGGTGGACTCCAGGTAGGCCCGTAGCCCGAAGCTGCCGGCCAGCCCCAGCACCATGGCGAGAGCAGCCCCGGGCAGATCACGGCGCCAGGGGCTGCGCACCGGCACGCTGAGGTGGTAGAGGCTCGCGAGCGCCAGTATCGAAGCCAGCGCGACCGCAGGCCAGTAGCCCAGCTCGATCAGGGTCGAGG
>JBOHER010000117.1:0-11716 GCA_050701115.1 Haloechinothrix sp.
TACTGGCGAGTAAGGAGCCAGAGCCAACGACGTCTCGGCGAGAAGCGAGCCAACACCGACACGGAGCGACCAGACATGGGCCACTACAAGAGCAACATCCGCGACCTTGAGTTCAACCTCTTCGAGGTACTCAAGATCCAGGAGCACCTCGGCACCGGACCGTTCGCCGAGGCTGACCAGGACACCACGCGTACCGTGCTGTCCGAGGTCAACAAGCTGGTGTCCGGTGTAGTCGCCGATTCCTTCGTCGATGCCGACCGCAACCCCCCGGTCTTCCACCCGGACAAGTTCGACGTCACAATGCCCGACTCGCTGAAGAAGGCGCTGTCGGCCACCGTCGAGGCCGGCTGGGACCGGATTGGCCTGCCGACCGAGCTCGGCGGGTTCGGCATTCCGCCCACCGTGGCCTGGTCCGCCGCCGAGCTGTACACCGGCGCCAACCCCGCGGTGTTCTTCTACATGGCAGGCAAGACCTTCGCCAAGATTCTGCACGACAACGGCAACGACGAGCAGAAGCGCTGGGCCGAGCTGGCCATCGAGCGAAACTGGGGCTCGACCATGGTGCTGACCGAGCCGGATGCCGGTTCGGACGTCGGCGCCGGTCGCACCAAGGCGATCAAGCAGGAAGACGGTTCCTGGCACATCGAGGGTGTCAAGCGGTTCATCACCGGTGCAGCCCAGGACGACATGACCGAGAACATCTTCCACCTGGTGCTCGCCCGACCCGAGGGACCCGGCATCGAGACCAAGCCCGGCACCAAGGGCCTCGGCCTGTTCTTCGTGCCCGCCCACCACTTCGACAGCCAGACCGGTGAGCTGACCGGCGAGCGTAACGGCGCCTTCGTGACCGGCGTCGAGCACAAGATGGGCATCAAGGCCTCCACCACCTGCGAGCTGACCTTCGGCCAGCACGGCACCCCCGCCGTCGGCTGGCTGGTCGGCGACAAGATCGACGGCATCACGCAGATGTTCGACGTCATCGAGCACGCCCGGATGATGGTCGGCACCAAGGCCATCTCCACGCTGTCCACCGCGTACCTGAACGCGTTGGAGTTCGCCAAGGAGCGCGTGCAGGGCGCGGACCTGACCCAGATGCTGGACAAATCCGCACCGCGGGTCTCCATCACGCACCACCCGGACGTGCGCCGCGCGCTGATGACGCTCAAGGCCTACGCCGAGGGTCTGCGTGCCCTGTACCTCTACACCGCCTCCTACCAGGACAAGATCGCCCTGGGCAAGGCGACCGGTGCGGACACCGACCTCGAGGAGCGCGTTAACGACCTGCTACTGCCGATCGTCAAGGGCGGTGGCTCCGAGCGCAGCTGGGTGCTGCTGGGCACCGAGGCGCTGCAGACGCTGGGTGGCTCGGGCTTCCTGCAGGACTACCCGCTCGAGCAGTACATCCGGGACGCCAAGATCGACACTCTGTACGAGGGCACCACGGCCATCCAGTCGCTGGACTTCTTCTTCCGCAAGATCGTCCGCGACAAGGGCAAGGCCCTCGCGCACATCGCCGGTGAGATCACCCAGTTCACCGATGACACAGCCTCCGAGTCCGCTGGCCGCCTGAAGGAAGAGCGCGCACTGCTCAAGCAGGGCCTCGAGGACGTGCAGGGCATGCTCGGCTCGCTGATCGGCTACCTGACCGCCTCGCAGCAGGACGCGAACAACCTGTACAAGATCGGCCAGCACTCGGTACGCCTGCTTCTGTCCGCCACCGACCTGCTCGTCGGCTGGCAGCTGCAGCGTCAGGCCGAGGTCGCCATCGCGGCCCTGGACGCCGGTGCCGGCGAGAAGGCTGGGACTTTCAAAGATGCGGCCTTCTACGAGGGCAAGATCGCGGCTGCATCGTTCTTCGCCAAGACCGTGCTGCCCGAGCTCACCGCGCGTCGCAAGATCGTTGAGTCCGCCGACAATGCGATCATGGACATCGACGAGTCCGTTTTCTGATCTCTACTCCCATGCCGATTCCCGCGGCGTAACGCAACGGCGGCGGTCCATCCGGGGCCGCCGCCGTTGCCGTTTCGTTTCGATGGTGTCGACAGCCAGCCTGAACTGCCGAGCCTTGCCATCCGCCCGGCTCGCACCGCAACCGAACAACCCTTGCTGTCAGACATGGTCATCGTTCTCCCGCACGCGAGCGACTTACTGACTGAGGTAGGAGCGCGGACCGTAGAGAACTGTCCCGTCGGTCCGAACATCAGCCAACACTCGCCTGCCGGACGACAGACCAGCGCGTGCCTCAGCCGGCAAAATGGTGCTAAAGGTCGCTGAATGGTCGCGCGTAGCTGAACTCACCACGGATCGACGGGTCATAGGTGGTGAGAGCGCGAGCCTGGAAGTGCGGTGCCCACTCCGCGACCGGTGGCGTGATGCCGTACTCGTCAGCCAGTCGGAAGCCGAACCGCGGGTAATACTCCCGGTGGCCGAGCAACACTACGATCGGCTCGCCCAGCGCGTCGGCGGCGCCCAGTATCGCGTGCATCAGGGCGTTGCCGACTCCCTGCTTCTGCACGCTCGGATGCACACCCAACGGCCCGAGTCCCAATGCGGGAGTCTTGGCCACACGGCCCCGAGAGCACACGACGTGCCCGACGACATGTCCGTCCGTTGTAGTCGCGACCAGTGACAGCGCAGGCAGCCAGGCGTCGCTGGCTCGCAGCGCATCCACCAAGCCGACCTCGACCGGCATCTGACCTGGGGGGGCCTGCTCGGCGAATGCCGCTGCGTGCACTGCACGAATGGCCGCGATGTCGGCAGCGGTCTCACGTCTGATCAGCACGGGTCCACGCTGGCCATCACGACCGAAGACGTCAACTGCCCGACTGCTCGATCACAAAGCGACTCACCCGAAGGTCGTTCTCGACGAGCGCGTTCACCTGGTCGGTGGCACCCTCCTCGCATCAAGTGGGAAATCCATCTCACCGGCGAAGGAGTCGAACATGGAGGTCGGAGGGATCATCAGCGCCATCATCATCGGCGCGATTCTCGGCATAGCCGGGCGGGCGATCGCCCCAGGGAAGCAAGGCATTCCGTGGTGGCTGACCATTCTCACCGGTATCGCCGCCGCGTTCGTGGGCACCTGGATCGCCAGTCTCCTCGACGTGGCCGATACACCGGGGATCGACTGGCTCGAGCTGCTGCTCCAGGTGGGCGCGGCCGTGGTCGGCGTGATCCTGGTGTCGGGCCTGTGGCGACAGATCAAGGGCAAGAGTCCGGCGAGCACCGAATAGTCCGGCACCGCGCGAACGCCCCGGCCGCATGACCGGGGCGTTTTGCTGCGTTTCGACTTCATCATCCCATCCAGTGCAACGCAGCGGCCCTGCCAGGCGAATAACTCAAGAATCACCCGATCGAGTGAGGTGGTGCTACTCGGCCGATAGCCCGCCCGACTGAATGGGGGTCCCATGGGCATTCGTCGGCTTCCGCTGCGAGCACACCACCGCCTGCTCACGCTGTCCATCGCGTCCGTCGTCGTGCTCAGCGGCCTGGCGGCAACCAGCGTGGCCAGTGCGGCCACCCCGCCCGGATTCTCCGACACCGTGGCTATCGGTGGCCTGACCGCGCCGACTGTCGCCGCGTTCGCCCCCAACGGGCGGGTGTTCATCGGCGAGAAGAGCGGGATCGTCAAGACCTACGATTCGCTGGCCGACACCACAGCGACGATCACCGCCGACCTGCGCCCGCAGGTGCACGACTTCTGGGACCGCGGGCTGCTCGGGCTGGCCGTCGATCCGGCCTTCCCGACCCGGCCCTACCTCTACGTGCTCTACAGCTACGACGCGCTGCCCGGTGGCACCCACCCGCAGTGGGGTGATCAGTGCCCGAACCCGCCCGGCGCGACCGACCAGGGCTGCGTCATCACCGGCAGGCTGTCCAAGCTGACCATCGGCGCGGACGGGGTGGCGACCAACGAGCAGCCGCTCATCACCGACTGGTGCCAGCAGTACCCGAGCCACTCCATCGGCACGGTGACCTTGGGGCCGGACGGCGCACTCTACGTCGGCGGTGGTGACGGCGCGAGCTTCAACTTCACCGACTACGGCCAGGAAGGCAACCCGTGCGGCGACCCACCTAGCCCAGCGGGCACCAACCTGAGCCCGCCGTCGGCCAAGGGTGGCGCGCTGCGGTCGCAGTCTCCCCGCCGGCCCAGCACCGAGCCGGTGACCCTGGACGGGGCGATTGTCCGGGTCGACCCGGACACCGGCGCCGCGCTGCCCGGCAACCCGTTCGCCGACAGCACCGACGAGAACAAGCGCCGGGTCATCGCCTACGGGATGCGCAACCAGTTCCGGTTCGACTTCCGGCCGGGCACCAACGAACTGTGGGTCGGTGACGTTGGCTGGGGAACTTGGGAGGAGATCAACCGGGTTCCGGACGCGATCGACGGTGTGGCCGAGAACTTCGGCTGGCCGTGTTACGAGGGAAGCGCACGGCAAGCGGGCTACGACGGCGCCGACCTGACGGTGTGCGAGTCGCTCTACACCGAGGGCGGACACACCGGCCCGTATTACGCCTACCGGCACGACACCGCGGTGGTCGCAGGGGACGGCTGCCCGCGCAACGGTTCAGCGATCAGCGGCATCACCTTCGAGGACGGCTCCAGCAACTACCCAGCGGACTACCGTGGCGCGCTGTTCTTCGCCGACTCCTCCCGCGGGTGCATCTGGGCCATGCGACTCGGCACGAACGGCCAGCCCGATCCCGCCCAGCTCGTAGCCTTCCAGACGGAGGCGCAGGTCCCGGTGCAGTTGCTGATCGGACCGGGCGGCGACCTGTTCTATGTCGCGCTCGGCTCCGGCCAGCTACGCCGGATCAGCTATTCGGACGGCAGCAACCAGCCGCCGACCGCGGTAGCCACCGCTGATCCATCTTCGGGAGCGGCCCCGTTGACCGTGCAGTTCGACGGCACGAACTCCAGCGATCCCGACGTCGGGGACACCTTGATCTACACATGGGACCTGGACGGGGACGGTCAATTCGACGACTCCACGGACGCCAGGCCGACCTACACCTACATCCAGCAGGAACTGGTCAGGGTCGGCCTCCGGGTCACCGACCAGGCGGGTGCGAGCGACACCACCACGATCGAGGTGGCGGTGGACGACCCGCCGCACCCCAACCCGGTCCCGGTGATCGACACGCCAACATCGGACCTGCGCTGGCAGGTCGGCCAAACGGTGCCGTTCTCCGGCCGTGCGGCCGACGCCCAGGACGGCACGCTGCCCGCTTCGGCCATGACGTGGCGGCTCACCCTGCAGCATTGCGCGACGCCCGACGCGTGCCACTCGCACGTCGTGCAGACGTTCTCCGGAACCGACTCCGGATCCTTCGTGGCACCGGACCACGAGTATCCGTCCTATTTGGACCTAAGACTGACCGCGACGGACTCCGACGGCAACACCTCGAGTACCACCGTCCGGCTGGACCCGAAGACGGTCGAGCTGAGCTTTACCTCCAGCCCCAGCCAAGCCATGCTCACCGTCGGCGGCACCTCGCAGCGGGCACCGTTCAGCCGGACGGTCATCGTCGGATCGAACAACACGATCAGCGCGCCGAGTCCGCAGCGGATCCCGCCGCTGAACCTGCGGTACACGTTCGTCCGCTGGTCCGACGGCGGCGCGCGGACGCACAACATCACCGCGCCGAGCACCGCGACCACCTACCAGGCGACCTATCAGTTATGCCTCGTTTGCCTTGGGCCGCTGCAGAGAACCCGGGCATCGCAATCGCTGATCACCACGCGCGGGCTATGGAACAGCAGGCAGTCGGGGTGGACACCATCCGGTCCACTGATGCCCTACCGCTCCTAGGTGTTCCCGTAAAGCCTGATGGTGCATATGTCGACATATGCACCATCAGGGGCCGCCGGATGCGGGGTGGAGTTTCGCCTTTGGCCCCATGGTTAGGGTTGGACCTGTCAAGATGGCACGGGCGGCCTCAGGCTCGCTGGAACCCGGCGGGCGCAGGATTCGTCTCAGGTGGTGTCTGACGGGAGATAGGGGAGCGACGACGTTATGGGTGACGCAGCAGGAGACACACCGGCCACGCCCGGTGGCGACTTGGCGAGCACGCTGCACGGGGACGACCCGGGGTCGGGCTCGAATACCGGCATGCGTGGCCTGATGGGCCTGCAGCATTACGAGCAGCAGGCTCGTGCCGCGGGGGTGGAGGACATCGCGTTCGATCGTGACGGGGTCGACCAGGTGATCAACCGGGTGAAGGCGCTGATCGTCGACAAACTCGAGCCCGCTGCAGAGGAGGCGTACCAGCTTCATAGCGTGACGCCGCCTGGCCAGGAGTATGCGAGTGCTGGGTTCGCCAACCGGGCCAACGCCGCCGGACTCTCGTACCAGAACTACCTCGATGCCACGATCGAAGGCTTGCACGACTATGTGCAGCTGCTCGAGCGGATTCGTGACAACTACGTGGAGCAGGACGATGAGACGGCTGCTCGATTCAACCGGCAGGACACCTGAATGCGCATGAGGACCCCACACACTCGGACGGCGACTGCCCTGCTGGCTGTGCTAGCTTCGGCAGCTCTACTGGCTGGCTGCTCGGACGAGCCTACGCAGGGTTCGCCCAGCCCGACAGGAGCGCAACCGCCTCAACAGCCGGACAGCGCCCTACCGCACAGCGGCGCGCCGAAGGTTGAGGACCCGATCGATACGTCGGGGTTTGAGGCCGAGCCGTGCGGGGTCATTACCGAGGGTCAGTTGAATAGCGTCGGGGCAAGGACTCGGAAGATCGAGCCGGACCTCGAAGGCGCAACTGGACCGAGTTGTCGCTGGTCTCTCGAGCCGATTGACAACGGCTCATTTAGCGGTGCGTTTATGACCGCTAACCGAGAAGGACTAAGCAATCTGTACTCGAAGTACCAGAGCGGTGAGCTCGGTTTCTTCGAGGAGATGGATTCGGTTAGGGGCTACCCTGCGGTGGCAGCCGATCTGGGCGACAGGCGCAGCAAAGGGTATTGCAATCTGGAAGTTGGCGTCCGCGATGACCTGACTTTCCACGTCGGAGTTAGCGCATCTTTTGATGAGAGCCCGAATCACGACGATCCGTGCGGTGCCGCGCGGGAGCTGGCCGCACTGGCCATCCAAACCATGAAGGGTGGCGCGTGACGACCACCCACTGTGACGACATCCCACGCTGCTAGCCGGCACCAAGATCAGGATCCGATCGATACGGCGGCAGGTGGCTCAGCGACGCCCAGCCGGGTGCACTTCGCCCTGAATCGGGTGTGCACGAATGTCGGACACGTGTGCACGAATGTCGGACACGGGTGCACGAATGTCGGACACGTGTGCACAGAGCGCGGACACGGGTGCACGGAGCGCGGACACGTGTGCACAGAGCGCGGACACGTGTGCACGGAGCGCGGACACGTGGCACGCCTTAGTCCTGACGGCAGACGATCTCGGGCTTGGGGTTGTAGCGAACGGTGCGGGTTTCCCTGCGCACCTCGGCGCCGCTGTTGATGTCGTAGAGCACGCGGATGTCGGTGGCGGTGAACCCGTCGATACCGGGCGAGGGATCACAATCCTTGCTGTCCACCGTCTTCTTCGACGCCTTCTTGATGTTCGTCCGGTCTCCGGTGATCGACTCGACCCGGTACCGCTTGGTGCCCCAGATCTTCACGGTCACCCCGGATGGCGACCATGAGGTCTGGATCGCGACACCGGTCGACGCGTCATTGGTGAACGCGATGTCGATGCCGCCGCCCGCACTCTGGAACACCGTCGCCTCCCGGGCCACCGGGTAGCGACTGATGTAGTAGCTGTGCTCCTTGTGGCCCGCGTCCTTGAGCCCGGCGAAGTACGCGGCGTTGTACAGCGTGGTGGCGAACTGCGAGATGCCGCCGCCGACCGCCCGATCGGGCACGCCGTCCTGGATGATGCCTGCCTCGACATAGCCCTGCGCCTTGGTGCGCGGACCGGTGAATCCGTTGAGGCTGAACGTGTCGCCAGGCTTCACGATCGCGCCGTTCACCTGGTTCGCCACGGTACGGATGTTCACGCCGGAGTCCTGGGCGAAGCCGCCCGTGCTGAACTCGCCGATGACCTCCTTGATGCCGAACGCCTCGGCCTCCTCGGTGGTCACCTTGGGCTTCTTGTCCTCGTAGACGGCTTTCAGGATGCGGTCGTCCGGCTTCGCGATGACCGCCGTATAAGGCGCCAACGACTTCTTCCAGTCGATCTGGCGACCCTCCTTGGACGGCTCAACGGTCGGCCTGCCGCCGCTGAAGACGATCTCGGCGTCCTTGCCCGCTACCTCGGTGGACGCCAGTTGCGGCTGCAGCGCATCCTTGACCTTCTCCTGGTCGACCTTGACTTCCAGCGAGCCGTCGTCCTTCGCGGCGAACGTGAAGGCGTCGCCGATGTCGTTCGGCCGCAGCGTCGCGTCGGCGCCGTCACCTTCCACGGTGACCGGTGCCGCGATCGCGGGCGCGACCGTCTCGTCCAGCGTCGCCTGCACGCCCTCGAGGGTCGCCTTCACCGGCTCCACATCGACGGGTAGCTCTACCCCGCCCGCAGCCAGCCACGACCGGCCGACCCGGTCCACGGCGCCATCGGGGTCGGCGAGCTGCTGCCCGATGCGCGGCTTCACCGGGACGGCCTTGACCTCACCGTCGGTATCAGGAACCGGCTCGAACTTGATGGTGCCTTCGGTCTTCTTGTGGTTGAGCTCATCCTCGGCGAGCTTGTCCAGCGCCTTGCCGAGTTTGTCGTCGTCGTACTGTCCGAGGATGCCCACCTCGCGCGTGGTGAACAGCGAGGTGAGCCGGGTGATCGGGCTGAGCGTCTGCTGCCCGGCGCGGTCGAGCGTGCCCTGCCAGTCCACGCCCAGACCGGACTCGGTGGGATCCAGCTCGGCCTCGACGTCACCCGCCTTGATCGTGACCGGCTCGGCCAGGCGCGGCTCCAGCTCCCGGCGCAACGTCTCCTCGGCCTCGGTCTCGCTCATTCCGCCGACCTCGACACCGGCAACGGTGACCCCGCGCGGCACATCTCCCGCACTCAGCAGCAGGTCAGCGGCGTAGATGAGCACCAGAATGCCCATCACCCCGCCGGTGATCATCATGGCCTTGCCAAGGCCGGTGCGCAGCTTCCTGCTGGTGCTCTCCGGCTGCGCGGCGTAGCCGTCTTCCACGGGCAGCTGGGTGGTCGTTCCATCCGGGAAATCGGTGGCATACGCGGTGGTCTCGGTGGCCCCCATGAACTTGACCTCGACGGTCGGCGTTTGATCGGCGGCGAACGTGCCGATGCCCTGCGGCTGCGCGCGAATTGTGTCGGGCTCTACCGGCAGCGTGGCCTGGGTCGGCTGGTCGAAGCGAGCATCGTCAGCACCGTCCTGGCTCGGCGCGCCGACATCGACGGCGGGCTCTTCGCCGGTGGGATTCTTGTCCGAATCCCAGGTCGGCCAGAAGTGCTGTTCGTCCTTCACCGTGCCCCTCCCTACAGGTACAGCCCAGTGCCGTGCTCGGTACGTTCACTGGCAATGGCGTGCACGTCGCGTTCGCGCATCACGAGGTAGGCCTGCCCCTGAATCTCCACCTCGAACTGGTCGTCGGGGTTGAACAGCACCCGGTCGTTGACCTTGACGTTGCGAACGTTGTTACCGACTCCGAGGACATCGCCCCAGGCCAGGCGCCGAGCGACCTGCGCGGTCGCCGGGATGACGATGCCTCCGCTGCTGCGACGCTCGCCGTCTTCGGTCGAGACGCGAACCAGCACCCGGTCGTGCAGAAGCTGAATCTCGAGCTTCGAGTTGGCGTCGGGCGCGAGGCTGGGATCGGGCACGCGGGTCATGCTACTTGGCCGGATTTTCGCACCGACGGTTGCGTTGCGCCGCGGCTACATGCGGCCGAGACCTCGATAGGTCCAGCCCGCGGCGCGCCACTTCTCCACGTCGAGGGCATTGCGGCCGTCAATCAGGCGGCGCTGGTTCACCACCTCGGTCAGCACGGCAGGGTCCATGTCGCGGAACTCCTGCCATTCGGTGAGGTGCAACACCACGTGTGCGCCCTGGCAGGCGGCCACCGCGGAGTCGGCATAGTCCAGCGTGGGGAACAGCCGACGGGCGTTCTCGATCGCCTTCGGGTCATAGACCGTGACCTGGCCACCCTGCAGCTGGATCTGACCTGCGATGTTCAGTGCGGGTGAGTCCCGGATGTCGTCGGAGTTGGGCTTGAAGGCCGCCCCGAGTACGGCGACTCGCTTGCCGATGAACGAGCCGTCGCAGCATTCCCTTGCGACGTCGACCGTGCGGTTACGGCTGCGCATGTTGATCGCGTCGACCTCGCGCAGGAAGGTCAGGGCCTGGTCGGCGCCGAGTTCACCGGCGCGAGCCATGAACGCGCGGATGTCCTTGGGCAGGCAGCCACCGCCGAACCCGATGCCGGCGTTGAGGAACTTGCGCCCGATGCGGGCGTCGTGGCCGAGCGCGTCGGCGAGCTTGCTGACGTCGGCCCCGGCGTGCTCACAGACCTCCGCCATCGCGTTGATGAAGGAGATCTTGGTGGCGAGGAAGGCGTTCGCGGCGACCTTGACCAGCTCGGCGGTGGGGAAGTCGGTGACCAGGAAAGGGGTGCCCGCGGCGATCGGCTGGGCGTAGACCTCTCGCAGGATCGCCTCGGCTCGCTCCGAGCTCACCCCGACGACCAGGCGGTCCGGCTTGAGCGTGTCCTCGACCGCGAAGCCCTCGCGCAGGAACTCGGGGTTCCAGGCCAGCTCGACCTCAGCTGAGGGGGCCAGCGAGGCGATCCGCTCAGCCAGTCGCTCGGCGGTGCCGACCGGCACCGTCGACTTACCGACCAGCAGGCACGGTCGCGTGAGATGCGGCGCCAGCCCGTCGACGACGCCGTCGACGTAGGTCATGTCCGCGGCGAACTCGCCTTTCCGCTGCGGGGTGCCCACGCACAGGAAGTGGATGTCGCCGAATTCGGCGGCCTCCCGGTGGGAGGTGGTGAACCGGAGCTGGCCGGACTCGACGTGCTTGCGCAACAGCGGCTCGAGTTCTGGTTCGTAGAACGGCACCCGTCCCTCGGTCAGCGCGGCGACTTTCGCTTCGTCGACATCCATTCCGAGGACTTCGAAGCCGAGTTCGGCCATACACGCCGCGTGCGTGGCACCCAGGTACCCGGTGCCGAGAATGGTGATGCGCTGCGTCACGATGACTCCTCGAATGCCTGCGTCGCGACCGGACCCGGCGATGGTAACTGGTAGGGACCGTGCCCTGACCGAGGGAATGCCCGGAACGTGGCGCGCCACGCGACCAGCCGCAAGCAACCGCGCCGTACAGGACAGGTAAAGTCGGTCACACCATGGACACCAGCGCCACTCCGACCGCAGAGCCGAGGCCATCCGCAGAGCTGCCAGGAGTCTCGGTGATCATGACTGTGCTCAATGAAGAGCGCCATCTCCTAGCTGCGGTGCAGGCGGTGCTCGACCAGGACTACACCGGCCCGTTGGAGCTCGTGGTGGCGCTGGGACCCTCAACGGACGCCACCGATGCCATCGCCGCTGAGCTGGTCGACGCCGACGAGCGGGTCCGCACTGTGCCGAATCCGACCGGAGCGACACCAGCCGGCCTCAACCTCGCGCTCAAGGAATCCGGGCACGACATCATCGTCCGGGTGGACGGCCACTCGGTTCTCCCGGTCGATTACGTGCGCACCGCGGTCGAGGTGCTCGAGGAGACCGGGGCGGAC
>JBOHER010000118.1:0-9607 GCA_050701115.1 Haloechinothrix sp.
CCGAAGGCCACCTTCGGCTCGCCTGCCACCCGCCCGCCTGCCACCCGCCCGCCTGCCGCCCGCCCGCCTGCCGCCGCGCGCGTCTGTACGTAGCTCCACTCGAGGAACCGTTGCACGCCGCGCACCACGTGCGCGCTGCGGATGGACGGGAAGATGTCGAACGCGTGCTGCGCACCGGAAATCTCAGCGTAGGCGACCGGCTGTCGAGAGGTCGCGCGCAACCTGCGCACGAACTCGCGGGCGTCCGAGACGGGGATCAACGAGTCGTGTTTGCCGTGGATGACGAAGAACGGCGGTGCGTCCTCGGTGATCCTGGACAGCGGTGACGCCGCGACGTAGACGTCCCGGCACTCGCGCGGGTCCTGGCATACCACGTAGCGCTGCAATACCGAGCGCTGCAGGACCCTGGCGGCCGTGGAGTCGGTCTGCGCGGCGAAGTCGTATGCCCCGTAGAAGGGCACGCAGGCCTGCACACCGGTGTCGACATCCGCGAAGCCCGGCTGCCATTCCGCATCGTTCGGCGTCAGCGCCAGCAGCGCGGCCAGGTGCCCGCCCGCTGATCCACCGGTGGCCGCGACGAACGAGGGGTCGCCGCCGTAGTCGGCGATGTTCTTCCTGATCCAGGCGAGGGCCTGCTTGGCGGCGACGATGTGGGCAGGCCACTTGGCCTTCGGCGACAGCGGATAGTTGATCGCCACGCACACCCATCCGCGCTGCGCCATGTGCAGCATCAATGGGATGCCCTGCTCGCCCTTGGTGCCGACCATCCAGGCGCCGCCGTGTATCTGCAGCAGCACCGGGCAGTCCCTCGTGGGGGCGCGCGGGGTGTAGATGTCCATCAGGAACCGTTTGCCGCCGGGCGCGTAGGCCATATTGCGTTTCCGCCGCACTTCCGGATGGCGCATCCGGAACGGAATCGCCAGCTGCCGCCACGGGGTAGCGAGGTCGCCGGGTTCGGTAGGCCGCACCAGGCCGGAGTGGTAGTCGGCGCCCAGAGTTTCGGTCAGTGCGTCCTCCACCTCGTCGCGGGCCCGCCCCGCCGAACCGATCAGGGCAGCCAGACCCGCCGCTGACGCCGCCGCCATGCCGAGGCCGAGCCGGTCATTCCGCCCGCGCCGGGCGAGGTGTGCCGCGGTGTCCGCTGCGGTGAGCGCGAGCAGGTGCGGCGCGAGTTCGGCGGTGGTCCAGCCGGCGAAGAAGGCGGGCACGGAGGTGGTTCGGCCGCGCAGTGGGCGCAGGGCGTTGACGGTGAGCGCCAGCTGCAGAGCACGGCGCGAGCGGAAAGACAGCAGCATGGGATGAGAGTAGCCGCACGGCCGGAATGCGACCGTCCGAGTAGAACATGTTCTACTTTTGCGCTAGGATACGGACATGCAGCGACTCACTGGGCTCGACGCGAGCTTTCTGTACCTCGAAACGTCTTCGCAGTTGCTGCACGTGTGTGCGCTGATCACGCTGGACGGTTCGACAATTCCCGGCGGTTACTCCTTCGATCGTGTGAAGGCGAAGCTGGAAGAACGTACCGCTGTGCTGCCTGCCTTCCGGCGCAAGCTGCACAACTCGCGGTTCAACATGGACCACCCGGTGTGGGTCGAGGACGATGAGTTCGACATCGACCACCATGTGCACCGGATCGGTGTCCCAGCGCCCGGTGGCCGGGAGGAGGTCGCCGAACTGTGCGCGCACATCGCCGGGCAGCCGATGTCGCGCCGCCGTCCGTTGTGGGAGATGCACGTTGTCGAGGGCGCGGCCAGCGGTGAGATCGTCATCGTGGCGAAGATGCACCACGCGGGCATCGACGGAGTGAGCGGCGCGAACCTGATGACCTACTTGTCCGGCCTGGAGCCGGACGCTCCGCTGCCGGACCTGCCGCCGGAGCAGCGCGGCAACCCCGAGCCGCCGAGCGCGGTCGAGTTGATCGGCGACGGTCTGTTCAAGTTCGTCCGCAAGCCGATCGAGGTGGCCCGCCTGCTGCCCGGGATAATCGGGGTGGTGCCCGGTTTCATCTCGAAGTCGATCAAGGGTGAAGGCATGGCGCTGCCGTTCACCGCCCCGCGAACCTCGTTCAACGGCACGATCACCGGGCACCGCAGCGTCGCCTACACCCAGTTGGACCTCGATGACATCAAGCGAGTGAAGAAGGCCTTCGGGGTCACGGTGAATGACGTCGTACTGGCCCTGTGCTCGGGTGCGCTGCGCACGTTCCTCGACGATCGCAACGAACTGCCAGACAAGCCGCTGCTCGCGTCGGTCCCGGTCTCGGTGCGCGGGCGCAGTGAACGCAGTGACGCCGGTTCGAACAAGGTGTCGGCGATCTTCTCCACGCTGCCGACGCACCTCGACGACCCGGCGGAGCGGGTGCGGTCACTCGGTGAGAGCAACCGGAAGGCCAAGGAGCACCACAAGAGGATTCCGGCCGATCTGCTGCAGGACTGGGCGCAGTTCGCCGCGCCGACCACGTTCGGCCTCGCGGTGCGTGCCTACTCCGCCCTGCGGCTGGCCGAGCGGCACCCTGTGGTGCACAACTTGGTGATCTCCAACGTGCCCGGTCCGCCGATGCCGCTGTACCTGCTCGGCGCGCGGATCACCGCGATGTACCCGCTCGGGCCGGTGTTCCACGGCTCCGGGCTCAACGTCACGGTGGTTTCGCAGGCAGGCAAGGTCGATGTCGGCCTGATCGGGGCGAGCGACCTGGTGCCGGACCTGTGGCCGCTTGCCGACGCCGTCCCGGGTGCCATGCGGGAGTTGCTCGAGGCCGCCGAAAAGGAGGAGGACGCGCACAGGCCGGAAGCCGAGCGGGCCAAGGCCTAGGTTTTACCGGGAGCGGGCGTGCACGGAGGCGCAGGCGGCCGCGAGCGCGGGCACGAACTTGCCCGGCCGGAACACACAGGCGGCGTGCCCTGCGTTGATCTCGAACGCGTTGGCGCCACGGATCGCGCGGACCACGGACCGTTGATGCGCAGGCGGGATCGCCCGATCCTGCGCGGTGACCACCACCGAGGTCGGCACCCGGATCTCGCCCAGCCAGCCGGTCGAATCGAACCGGCCGATCACATCGATCGCGGCCATGATCTCGGCCGGTTTCGTGCTGCGGAACTGGGCATAGAGCCACCGGTGGTCGGTGAGATCCGCGGCTGCGGCACCGCGCGGCGTGGCAAGGCGGGCCCGCGCCTGCCACATGGCTGCGGTGCCGGCGTAGGCGTCCAAGACGGCGTGGTGCCGCCGATTGTGCCGGAACGTGCTCGCCGTGGCGCACAGCACCATTCCACGCAGCCGTTCCGGCGCCCTGCGGGCCAGCAGTTGCGCCACCAGGGCACCCATGGAGTAGCCGGCGACCCCGAACCGCTCGATGCCGAGCAGGTCGGCGAGGGCAGGCACGTCCTCGGCGCACTCGTCCAACGAGAACGTGTTCGACCTGATGCCGGCGCCGTGCCAGCGCTGGTCCAGGGTGATCACGCGATAGCGCTGGGCCAGCCTCGGCAGCGCGGGATACCAGTTGAGCAAGCCCGTGCAGGCGAGGCCATGCAGCAGGAAGAGCGGGTCCGCGTCGCGCCTGCCGACGTCGACCATCGCGGTTTCCCCCCGTCCGGGCAGCTCAATGCGCTGAGGAGTCGGCACATCGGCAGTCGGCGGCACCGTGATGGTTCGTTGCGTGAGGTACCACCCGGTTCTGGTCAGCAGCATAAGCGGACCGCGCACGATCTCAGCACCTGCCTTCAGTTCGAGGGTTGCATTCGGAGCCCCTTCTGGTTAAGACTAGAACAGGTTTCAATATCTGTCTGTGGGGCATGCCACCCGGGTGTCCGCCAGAAGGGACGAGGGCGTGGATTTCAGCCTCGATGAGAACCAGCGAGCGGTCGCCGAACTCGCTGCCGAGGTGCTGCGCAAGGAGTGCGACGGCGCGCAGGACGAACTCGACCCGGAGCCGGGCCATGCCGAGCCGGTATGGGCGGCCATGGCGAAGGTCGGCCTGCTGTCGCTGGCGGTACCGGTCGACCTGGGTGGCGACGGGCTCGGCGTCAGCGAAGTGGCGGTCGTACTGCGCGAAGTCGGCGCCCGAGGCGCTCGCGTGCCCGCTCTGGCTACCCTGGCGCTCGGTGTGTTGCCGGTGAGCGCGCACGGCACCGAGGTTCAGCAGGCCGCCCTGCTTCCCGACGTCGCGACCGGGACCGCCCTGCTGACCGGTGCGCCCAGCGAGCCTGCCAGTCCGTTCGCCGACCGGCTGCGCACGACCGCGACCCGCACCGCTGACGGATGGGCTCTCGACGGCGTCAAGACAGGCGTGCCCTGTGCCGCACAGGCAAGCCGGATCCTCGTGCCTGCAACAGTTTCCGGTGGGAGCGCGGTGTTCCTTGTCGGCCCGCGGGCCGATGGTGTCACCCTGCTCCGCACACCGACCGCGACCGGGTCTCCCGAATACACGGTCACCTTGGACCGCGCCATCGTCCCTGACGAATCGGTGCTGGGGGGTGACACCTCGGGGGCCGTGGTGCGGTCCGTGCGCGATTTCGGGCGAGCGGGCGCCGCCGCTCTCGGCGACGGGGCCGTGGCCGGGGCGCTCGAACTGACCACCGCCCACGTGCGTACCCGGCATCAGTTCGGCAAGCCGTTGGCCACGTTCCAGGCCGTTGCCCAGCAGATCGCCGACGTCTACATCGCCTCCCGCACGGTGCACCTGGCCGCGACCACCGCCTGCTGGCGGCTCGGCGTAGGCCTTGATGCGGCCGAGGATCTCGACCTCGCCGCCTACTGGCTCACCGCCGAAGCGCCACCGGCGCTGCGCACCTGCCATCACTTGCACGGTGGGCTCGGGGTGGATGTGACCTACCCGCTGCACCGGTACTACTCGACGGTCAAGGACCTGGCCCGCTTTCTCGGCGGCGCAGGCAGCCGGCTCGAGGCGTTGAGCGTCTCGGTGGGGAGCTAGCCACGATGCACATCGAACTCACCGAGCAGCAATACGAACTGCAGTCGCGACTGCGGGAGTACTTCTCCGGCCTGATGACCGTCGAAGAACGCACCGCGATGCTTACCGATCGGCATGGGCCCGTTTTCCGGGATGTCGTGCGCAGAATGGGCCGCGACGGCTGGCTGGGCGTCGGCTGGCCCAAGGAGTACGGCGGCCACGGACTCGGCGCGGTCGAGCAGCAGATCTTCGTCAACGAGGCGGCGCGCGCGGATGTGCAACTGCCCTCGGTCACCCTGCAGACGGTGGGTCCGACCCTGCAGGCCTTCGGCACCGACGAGCAGAAGGACCTGTTCCTGCCGAGGATCCTGTCCGGCGAGGTGCATTTCGCGATCGGGTACAGCGAACCGGAAGCGGGTACCGACCTGGCCTCGCTGCGCACCACGGCCGTCCGGGTCGGTGATCATTACGTGGTCAACGGGCAGAAGATCTTCACAACCGGCGGGCACGACGCCGACTACATCTGGCTGGCCGTCCGCACCGATCCGGCTGTGTTGTCTTCTGGCGGCCCCAAGCACAAGGGCATCTCGATTCTCATTGTGGACACCCGGGATCCCGGCTACACCTGGACGCCGATCATCACCTGCGATGGCGCTCACCACGTCAACGCGACGTACTACGCCGATGTGCGGGTACCGGCGAACATGTTGGTGGGTGAGGAAAACCAGGGCTGGCAACTGATCACAACGCAGCTCAACCACGAGCGGGTGATGCTCGGTCCCGCCGGGCGGATCGGTGTGCTCTACGACCGGGTGCATACCTGGGCGGCTGCCAAGAAACTGCTTGACCTGCCCGACGTGCGAGCCGCCCTTACCGAGACTCGGGCGACGCTGCGGATCAACGAACTGCTCAACTGGCAGGTCGCTTCCGCCGAGTCGGGAGTGCCGGTTGATGTGGCGGATGCGTCGGCCACCAAGGTGTTCGGTTCCGAGCGGACCCAACGACTCGGTGCCCTGCTGGAGGAGATTGTCGGCAGGCACGGTGATCTCGCCGACTTGGAGACCGCTGAGCTGATGACCTGGCTTGACGTGCAAGCCAAGCGCAATCTGGTACTGACCTTCGGTGGTGGGGTCAACGAGATCCAGCGCGAACTGATCGCGATCACTGGGCTCGGATTGCCGAGGGCGCCCCGATGAGCGAGATCGTGCACGCGGCCGAACGCATTGCCGCACAAGGTAACTCCGCTCC
This sequence comes from Haloechinothrix sp., assembly GCA_050701115.1. Classification (GTDB taxonomy): domain Bacteria; phylum Actinomycetota; class Actinomycetes; order Mycobacteriales; family Pseudonocardiaceae; genus JBOHER01. Next base: position 6,155 of record JBOHER010000118.1, read on the forward strand.
CCGACTGGGTCGTGACCCGGTCAATCAGGCCCTGATCAACAACTGGGTGGAAGCGCTCGGCGACACCAACCCGGTGTATACCGACCCGGAGTTCGCCGCGGCTTCCGTGCACGGCGGACTGGTCGCGCCTCCGGCGATGGCGCAGGTCTGGACCATGCACGGGCTGCACGGCACGCGGGCCGATGACGACCCGCTGCGCGCCATGATGTCGTTGCTGGACGAAGCGGGCTTCACCTCGGTGGTGGCGACCAATTCCGAGCAGACCTACCATCGCTATCTGCGTCCCGGCGAGCAGGTAGCCGCGTCGACCCGGTTGGAGAGCGTGGTCGGCCCGAAGCACACCGCGCTCGGCGAAGGGTGGTTCGTCACCACCCGCACCACCTGGTCGGTCGGTGCGGAGATCGTCGCGGAGATGGTCTTCCGGGTGCTGAAGTTCAAGCCTCCCGGTTCATCGGATGGAGCACCTGCCAGGTCCACATCGGAGGGTGCTCGTATCATTGACGCCCGCGAATACGCGGCCGGGGTGCTCCGGCCGGTCATCTCGCGGGACACCGAGTTCTTCTGGGCGGGTACCAGGGTCGGTGAACTACGTATCCAGCGGTGGCAGGATACGCTGCGCCATCCGCCGGGGCCGGTGGATCCGAGCGGGGATCTGACGACGACTCCGGACTACATCGTGGCCGGCGGGTCAGGCACGGTGTACAGCTTCGTCGTGCATCACCACCCCAAGGTGCCCGGCAAGAAGCTGCCCTTCGTGGTGGCGCTCGTCGAACTGGAAGAAGGAGTCCGGGTGCTCGGCGAGCTCATCGACGTCGATCCTGATGACGTCCATATAGGACTTTCGGTGCGGGTGGTGTTCCTGCGCATCGACGATGAACTCACGCTCCCCGCGTGGGAGGTGGCTTCATGAGGACATTGCGAGCATCCGAGGTAGCCGTCGGCACCGAACTGCCCCAACTGGTCATCGAGGCCACACCGACCTTCGTGGTCAGCACCGCGATCGCCACTCGCGACTTCCAGGACGTGCACCATGACCGGGATTCCGCGGTGGCGCGCGGGTCGAAGGACATCTTCGTCAACATCCTCACCGATACCGGTCTGGTGCAACGGTTCGTCACCGACTGGGCAGGACCCGAGGCACTGGTGCGCTCGGTCCAGATCAAGCTGGGCGTTCCGTGCTACGCCTACGACACCATCACCTTCAGCGGGCGGGTGACCGAACGGATCGACGTGGACGGTGAACAGCGGTTCGTCGTCGAGGTGACCGGTCGGGACAGCCTCGGTGATCACGTGAGCGGAACCGTGCAGATCGCGTTGCCGGTACAGGAGGATCGATGACGCTGTCCGGGAAGGCCGCGATCGTAGGCATAGGAGCGACCGAGTTCTCGAAGGACTCCGGTCGCAGCGAACTCAGGCTCGCGGCGGAGGCGGTCCGGGCTGCGCTGGGCGATGCCGGTCTCCAGCCATCCGATGTGGACGGTCTGGTGTCGTTCACGATGGACACCAGCGCCGAGATCGCCATCGCGCGCGAACTCGGCATCGATGAGCTGACCTTCTTCAGCCGCATCCACTACGGCGGGGGAGCGGCCGCGGCCACTGTGCAGCAGGCCGCGATGGCGGTGGCCACCGGCGTCGCCGGCGTCGTGGTGGCCTACCGGGCGTTCAACGAGCGCTCCGGGGATCGATTCGGCCAAGTGTCGGCCGCCGCGGCGCAGCAGGTGAACAGTTCGGGCGTGGACAACAGTTTCCACTACCCGATGGGGATCGCGACCCCGGCGGCCACGGTGGCGATGCTCGCCCGCCGATACATGCACGACTACGGCGCGAGCAGCGAGGACTTCGGCCGGATCGCCGTGGCCGATCGCAAGCATGCCGCGACGAATCCGAACGCATGGTTCTTCGAGCAGCCGATCACCCTCGCCGATCATCAGGCTTCGCGCTGGGTAGCCGAGCCGCTGCACCTGCTCGACTGCTGTCAGGAGACCGATGGCGGCGTCGCCCTGGTGATCACCAGCGTGCAGCGGGCCCGCGACCTGCCGCACCCGCCCGCGGTGATCGCCGCCGCTGCACAGGGCAGCGGACCGGATCAGTACGTGATGACCAGTTACTACCGGGACGAACTCGCCGCGTTGCCCGAGATGGGCGTGGTGGGCCGCCAGCTGTGGGGGCAGTCCGGTATCACGCCGACGGATGTGGACGTCGCGGTGCTCTACGACCATTTCACGCCGTATGTGCTGATGCAGTTGGAGGAGCTGGGATTCTGCGGCCGCGGCGAGGCGAAGGACTTCATCGCGGGCGACACCCTTGAACTGAACGGTGCGTTGCCGTTGAACCCGCATGGCGGCCAACTGGGGGAGGCCTACATCCACGGGATGAACGGCATCGCCGAGGGCGTCCGCCAGGTGCGCGGAACGGCGGTTAACCAGGTCGTCGAGGTGGACAGCGTGCTGGTGACCGCGGGCACCGGGGTCCCGACAAGCGGGCTGGTCCTGACCGCTGGTGACTGACCCTCACCCTAACTACTGAATGTCATCGCCTGGTTGCAGTCTGGTACTAGCCGGTGGATGTCTGCCAGGGTGGAGTTTCGGGATGCTTCCACGACCGGACAGAGGCAATCATGGACACGCCACGCCAACGCCGACTGTTCGCCGCCTTCTGCGGACAGTGCAGTTGCGGGTGCCCGGAGCGCTTCCGCGACGAAGCCGCTGATGAACAGCGTCGCGTCGTCATGGGTTGATGAACGCGCCGATTCCGGTGCTGTGGGCGCTCAGCGCCGCTTTCGTGCTGCTCGCGGTGCCGTGTGTGTACCGGTTGGTTCTCGCGCATCCGGCGTCCGATCTGCGCTGCCAGGTCAACCGCGCCGACGAGCAGGTTGAAGCGCTGATGTACCTCGGCATGCTCGCGATGGTGAGCCCGCTGGGCGGGCCGATCCCGTTGGCCGGCTGGCAGGCGCTGTTTGGGCTGGCGGTACTGTGGACGGTCGCGTCCTGGGCGCTACGGCGCCGTCATGGGCAGGGGGTGTCCTGCGCGCCGTCGCGGTGCGGGCATCACGCCATCTCGGTGATCGTCATGCTGGGCATGCTCATCGGTGCGGCGGGTCATACGGGGCACGGCGCCGATCCGTGGCTGACCCTGTCCGGCCACAGTGGATCGCTCGCTCTGACTCCGCTGGTGCTGCTCGCAACGATCTATCTCTGTGTCGACATAGCGCTCTGCATGGTGCGGATGGCTCGCGACAACACCGCCACCACCCCCATCCTTTTCCGGCCTCGTGCACGGGAAGCCACCCGCGCCATCATGAGCGCCGCCATGGCCACCATGTTGCTGTCGATGACGTGACAGATGGCTGCCTGCACTCTCGTGCGTGAAAGTTGTTTCTCCGGCAACCCTCAGCACTCACGAGGCAGCTCGGCACGCTCGTGAGTGCTGAGGGTTGCCCATGCAACAACTTTC
>JBOHER010000119.1:0-2627 GCA_050701115.1 Haloechinothrix sp.
ACATCGGCTGGGTGACCGCGCTGCGGGCAGGGCGGTCACTCGAGCAGGTCGGGTGACGGAGCGCTCCCAGCATTCAGGGAGTGCTGGGGGCGCTCCATCCCCCACGCTAAGCGAGCAGCCGGCTCAGGATCGCGCGCGCTTCGTCGCCCTCCGCGGCCACTGACCACATCGCGTCGAGGTAGTCGGCGTACATCTTGACGTCGTCAGGATCGCGGGTGGTGACCTCGGTGTTGAGCACTTCGACGGTCACCAGGTCGTCGAGGATTGAGAAGCCGTGCATGGCCGGCGCGGGCAGCCCGACGTCCAGGGGGACGATGCCGAACCGGATGGTGCGGGCGCCGATCAACGCCATGAGCCGGTCATACTGCGCGGCCATCACCTTTCGCGGCGCGATCGGCGAGCGCAGCGCGGCCTCGGTGACGAGCAGCTCGATCCGTTTCGTCGAGTCGTAGAGGACGGTCTGGCGCTGCATGCGGGCCGATACTGCCTCGTCGGCGTCGTTCGGTGCGCCCTTTAGGGCGGCGAGCACCGTGAACACGGCCCGGGCGTAGTCGGGTGTCTGAAGCAGGCCTGGAACCATGCCGGTCTGGAACCCGCGAAGTGTGCTCGCCCCCTGCTCGGACTGGGCGAGCGCGGTTTGGACGGGCTGATGGCCGCGGCGCAGCCGGCTCTTCCACCGCGCCTGATCGAGCCGGATCGCACGGAGCTCGGCGAGCAGCTCGTCCCGTTCCTCGTCGCTCACCCCAGTTGCATCGCACCAGGTGCGCACGTCTGTGTCGGTGATCGTCTGCTCGGCGTTCTGGATCCGGGATACCTTCGACGCCGCCCACCCAACCGACTCCGCGAGGCGCTTGCCGGATAGTCCGGAGGCCTCGCGGAGTTGGCTCAGGCGCTCGCCGAAGGCGGCCCAGCGTTCCTCTACAGTCACGTGCTCCTACTCATGTACTTCGTGTGCGGCGTGGCATGGGCCCATGCCACCGTCCGCCACCGTTGTGCTTCCTCGACGGCCGAGGGGTCATCGGTCACCTCAGCGCCGGCCACACCGCCGTCGCCGAACTGCATGACCACCACCAGGTCGTCGTCGAGCAGGTAGTAATCGAACGTCGGCGCGCCAAACGTCTTCGCATCGGCCTCGCTGAGCCATCTGATGTCCTCGCCTGCTTCGACGTTGAGGCCAGTCAGACTGAACTGCCAGCGCAGGTATTCAGTCGGCGGCTGGGTTACCATCCGCACGCGTTCGAAAGTCCGGCCCTCGGCACAGAATCCGCGGACCGTGCCAAGCCAGCCATCGAGGAACGAAGCGTCCGACCTGCCCTCGCGCCAGAGCCGGAACGGTTCCTGCTCGCTGGGCTCCCGATAGGTGCCTTGACATTCCCATCGCCACGCCGTGCGCGCGAAGCCGGTGACGAGTCGGCGGAAGTCTGGGCCCGGTTCAATCCATTCCTTCATGGGCGTCCCGACGGGATCTTGTCGGCGGCGGCCTGGTCGACGACGAACTCGGGCCGCCCGGTGTTCGCGAAGGCGACCCGCTTGAGCTCCTCGATGTCGACGAAGGGCAGCAGCGCGGCGGGAATCTCCACACAGGACTCATGTGCGGGGATGCCGTTGCCGTGCTGGCGTATCTGCTCGAGCGCCTCCCGGTCGGTGACGGTGGTGCCCTGCACAACTAGCGTGCCGCGCTCGGTGACGAACAGGGTCGGGCAGCCGGTGTCGTTGGAGGTAGTGCCGACGAACGCGATCTCAGACATGGGGGTTCCTTCCGTTTCGAGGCTGGACACCAAGCATCTTCCGCGCAATGACTCGCACAATCGCCGTGCTTGCGGGTGATGTTACGAGCAGCGTCCGCAACTGTCAGCACAGGTGGGCTAGTCCGATCCGGTCATATTCCTCCATCTGTGCGCTAAATTGCTTGATTTGTGCGCCACTGTGGCCGATGCTCGGAGCAACACACCATCGGAGGACGTCGTGAAGACCGGTCTACCAACGGCCTGGAGGCGGGCGGAGATGAGCTCGAAGCCGCCTGAGGCGCACGACAAGAACACAGTCCGGTTCACATGCCTGTCGCACGCAACGCCGGTGTCCTGGGAGTCCAGCCGCAGCGGCTCGCTGGCCGGCTGCCCGGAGTGCACGGCTCGCGACGCACGGCAGGTGTCATGATCGACCGCGACCGTGAACTGCTGGCGTTCCTCGCCCGAGTCAACACCGGAATGGGCCGGGCGACGATCCAGCTTATGGACAACCTTCACGACGGGTATCTGCCCGCCGGCCAGCTCCGCGAGCTGGGCGACGTCCTCCGCTGCTTGGCCGCGGACTTGACCGCGCGCGCCGACGAGCTCGACGGCACGGCTGCGCCAGTCGTGATCGACGCGAGCCAAGGCTGAGCCAATGACCGCCGGAGGGACCGCTGGCAACCCGCGAATCTGCGGGAGATGATCGACTTACTTGCGAAGAACAACAACACCCGACCCCTGGTGCCCGTCCCAAGCCACGCAACTTCGGACTAGGACTTCTTCTCCCACGCCTGCCTGTGCAGCCTGCGCAGCGCGCGCACCGCCTGCACGGCACGCTCCCGGTCGACAGCTTGTACCGCCATCACCGCGTGGTACTCGTCATCGGGCAGCTCCAAC
>JBOHER010000120.1:0-13508 GCA_050701115.1 Haloechinothrix sp.
CCCGCAGATCGGCGTCGTTGCGCAGCCTGACGATCAGCGGGAACTCGCTGAGCGCGCCCGCGTCGAACAACCCGGTTGTGTAGATCAACTGCACGCCGAGCGCCGAGGCCACCGCGCGCTGCAGTTCGAGCAGGTAGCCTGCCGACGCGCGTCCGATGGGGTTGTCCAGGAACAGCACCCCGGAGTGCCGGTCCCGCAACCGGCCCTTGTCGTTGGCCCGCAGCGCGGCCATCGTGCAGTACAGGATGATCGCCGCGGTGAGCTGCTGACCGCCGGAGAACACATCGCGGATCTCCGACACCCGCTGCCGCTCGGTACGCAGCACCGAATCCGGCTTGAGCATGTCGATGCGGAACCCCTTCGGTACCACCGCCCGCACCCCACGCAACAACAGCGACATGCCGTCTCCGGTCTTGCCCGCGGCCGCCTCGTCGACCACGACGCCCAGCTGTTCGGCCAGCCGTGTCTCGTCCGGGTCGGCGAACCGGATACGCAAGAACTCGCTGCCCGACCAGTCGCCGAGACCGTCGGGCAGCCGGGACAAGCGTTGCGCCGACCGCAGCACCCGCAACGCCCCCTCGACCATGCCCTGCAGCCGGGCCACGATGCCCGAGCGGTGCCGGTCGATCTGCTCGAGATCACCGGTCAGGCTGCGCAACCGCGGCCGCAGCGCAGCGGTCCACTGCTCGGCGTGCTCCGGCAACCGGTCCCGTCGCACCGAGATGATCTGTCGCCGCACCGTGCTGGTGAGCTTCTCGAATCGCTCCGCTGCGTAGGACACCAGGGCATCGGTGGTGACCCGCACCCGCTTCTCGGCCTCGCCCACGGCTTGCTCGGCCCTGGCCAGCTCCGCGTTCAGCTTGGCGTGCCGTGCCTGCGCCGATTCGATGTCGCCTGCGAAGGGCGCGGCGTCATCGGCCGCAGCGCCCGTGCCGAGCAGGTGGCCCAGCGACTCGGTGAGCATGCCGAATCCGGCCGACGACAACTGGGCGCAGGTCAGACGGGCTTCAGCGTCGGCACGCCTGGCGAGCAGCTCCTCCGCTTCCCGTGCCGCGGCAGCTGCCTCATCGCGTGCGCGGCTGATGAGATCCATTCCGTACCCGATGGAGCTGGGGCGTTCGAAGTTGTCGAGTATGGACGCGGCAGCAGACAGCGACTCGAACTCCGCTCTGCGGGTGGCCAGTCCCCCAATCGCCTCGGCCCGCTCCGCCTCCACTGCGGACAGCGCGCGTTCAGCCCGCCTCTCGGCGGCCTCGCGGGACGCGGCATCGGACCCGTCCGGCGTGTCGAGGAATCTTCCGGCGAGCATCCGCACATCCGGGTCCAAAGCTTCGAGGGCCGCCCGTGCGGTGGCCTCGGCGTGTTCCGCGTGATCGAGTTCTGCTCGCAGGTCGTTGCCGACCTCCACCTTGGTGTAGGCCTCGGCCGCGGCCGCGAACGTCTTGCGCAGCACCTCGACCGGCTCGGCCGGGATCGGCTGCTGGGCGGTGACCGAACCGCCGCCCGGAACTTCGGCGAGTTCGGCTCGTGCGCTGGACACCGTGCGGTGGTGGCCGTCGGCGCGACGCTGTTCCTCTGCCGCTACCTCGCGCCAGCGGGCGGCTGTTGCCTCAGCGCCGGCCGCCTCCTCGTTGGCCCTGGTGACGATCTCTTCGGCCGCGGCTGCTTCATCTGTCCACTGTGGAATCCGAGCTACCGAGGTGGCCAGCTCGCCGAGGATCCGCGCTCGCTCCGCGGCGACCCGGGCCGCGTTCCGCAGCTCGGGAATCTGCGCGCGGAGGGCGGTTCGTCGCTGCACCAGCCGATTCACGGCCTGCTGCGCGCTGCTCGCCTCGGCATCTGCCCGCTGGTAGCCGGCACGGGCGGTCTCCGCGCGTTCGGCCAGGATGCCGAGAGCCCCCGCCGGGTAGTCCTCGCGCCAGGTGCGCAGTTTCCATTCCAGCGCGGCGTCGATCGATGCCCGCTCGGCGAGCCGCCCAAGCGACTCGTGTCGTTCGGCCTGTCGGGCGGCGATCGCGGAGCGCTCGAGGTCGGCGGCTTGCTCGTCAAAGAGCGCCGGGTTCGGCGGCACCACGAACTCGACCCCGGCTGCCTTCTCGCCCTGACGTTGCGCCACCGACTTCGTGCAGCCCACCGCAAGCACCGAATTTGGCAGCAGCGTGGCTTCCGCGAGGACCTCACGTGCCTGCGGCAGCCGCTTGGGATCGTTGACCAGAACCCCACTCACCAGATGCGGGAACCGTTCCAGCATGCCGCTGCGCCGCGCGGGATCCGTCGTGGACAGGTAGCGCAGCCCCGACCACGCGGTGATGCCCGCCCGCTCGAGGACGTCGAGTGCCGCCTGCACCTCATCAGGAGGGGGCAACAACCCGCCGCTGCCCAGCGCCGCCACGGCACGATCGTCTGCCGCGTCGCCGATCCACAGCTCGGTCTGCGCGCGTTCGGTGTCCGCACGCGCCTGCGTCAGCCTGGTCAGCAATGCGGGCAGGTCTGTTTCCAGTTGGACATTCTCCGCGCCGAGCAGCTCTGCCAGCCGCGGATGCTCGGCCAGTGCATCGGTCCTGCGGCGCGCCTGCCCGAGCTCTGCCTCGGCTGCCTGCATCCCGGATCGCAACGTCGCCAGCTGCTGCTGACCGGCGTGCGCGACAGTTTGGGCGTCTGCGTAGTCACCCTCCACGGATTCCAGCTCAGCTTCCTGCCTCGCCAAGTCCGCGGTTGCCTTGGTGGCGGCCTCGCGTGCCGCCCGCTCGGCGCCAGGGACATCCGCTCCGTCGGTCAGATGACATGCGCGCACGGCCCGCCGCACGGCGTCGTGCACTTCGGCGATCCGGGTCCTGAGCTGGCTGGCGCGTGCACCGTGCTCGGCCCCCGTCGTCATCGCGGCATCCCGCAACCGCTGCGCGGATTCCGCGGACTCCCGCGCCGACCGCGCACTCCTTTCCGCCTCGGCGGCATCAGCACCCGCGTCCTCGGCCAAAGCGAGCAGCCCCCTGGCCAGCGCGGTGGCGCCGGCGTTCTTGGCATCAAGCGCCGGACGCGCCTTCTGCTCCCGGCTGCCCACCAGATCCCTGGTCGCACTGGCTTTGCGCGCCGCCGACAGGTGTCCGAGCACGGTGCCGGTGGCGCGCCAGGCGCGGGCGGTGCGGCGCGCCTCGGCAACACTCTCCGCCAACCGATCGGAATCCGCCTGCGCGGAGTCCAGTCGCATGCCGGCGACAATCCGGCGCAGTTCGGTGACCACCGCTGTCTTGCGGCGATGGTCACCGTCGGCCAGCCGTTCGGCCGTGCTCAGCTCCTCGACCTCGCCGGCCAGGCCCCGCAGCCGCTCGGACTCCGCATGGTTGCGAGCGGTTACCGAGGCCACGAACTCCCGCGCCTCCCGGCGCGCGGTGCCTGCAAGGGTTCGGGAGGCCGCGGCCAGCGATTCCTCATCAGCCATCGGGACCAGCAGGTCCAGCGCGCCCGCGATGAACTCGCGCTCCAACATCAGCTCGCCGCGCTGGCCGAGGTTGTCCGAGTAGGTACGGACCACTTCCGCAAGATCGGCGGGCCCCTGCTCGGTGACCACCGCGCGCAACAGGAACTCGACGAACGCGTCGTCGGTCTGAAAGGCGAACGCGTCGGCCGCCTCTCCTTCGCCCGCGTTCATCGCGCGCTGGTAGCGGAATAGTTCCGTGTCCAGGCCGAGTTGGCCGAGCCGTTCGGTCCACTCGTTGTGCCGACGGGTCCAGAACAGGTCGAGCTCGGGCTCGGCGCGATGCTGACTGTCCAGGGCATCTTTGAACCCGGACATGGTCAGCAGCCTGCCCTCCGCGGTCAACGGCACTGTGTCCAGCCGCAGGCTGACGCTGGGGCGGAAACAGTACCAGGAGTCGATCAGGTTCGCCGGGTCCGAAGAGACCACGTGCCCGCGCCACTCGGAAACCTTGCCGGTGATCAACCGTTGACCGGTCTTGGTGTGCTGCCATTCGAGCACCACGTGGGCGACGTCCTTGGCGCCAACGAACTTCTCCAGCACGCGGGTGTTCGTCGTGCCGACGACCTGCCTGCGGCCGGGCAGCATCACCGAGAAGATCAGCTTGATCAGCACCGACTTACCGCCGCCGTTCTCCAGGAACAGCACGCTTGCCGGGGAAGGCCTGCGCGGCACCCGCCCGGCGTCGGCATCACCGGCGGAAAGCTGCACCCCCGCACTGAACAGCGCTTCCTGAGCCGGTGCAGTCACCACCTCGCCGACGTCACTGAGGTCGAGCAGCACATCCTGGTAGCGCGCTCCGGCAGGCCCTACCGAGTGCAGGCGAACCCGCGACAGCTCGTACATCGCCCTCTCCCCTACAGCGTTTCCTGATCCGTGCGCAGCGTCCCGCCCGCATCGGCGACGGCGACCACATCCAGCTCTAGCAGCTCGCCGAAGGCAGCGTCCGCGGCCAGCTCACGCACCTGCACCTGATAGCGCGGCGTGGTCCGATAGCTGCCGCCGTGATCGGTGTTGATCTGCACCAGAAAGCCCTGATCGGCGAGGAAGCGCAGCGCGCGGCTGATCATCCCGCGGGTGGTGTCGGCAGCCAGCCTGCCATCCTTGGTCGCCGCCGCCGCGGGCCTGCGCGCATAAGTCCGCCACGCCTGCTCGAGCTCTGGTGCGTCGGACAGCGGATCACCGTTCTCCTCGGACTTCGCGGCACGTTCGTCGAGAATCCGGCAGGCTTCCCGCACCACTCCTTCGACCTGATCGACGCTGACCCGGCCGACATAGGTGTCATTGGCGAGATCGTCCGGGCGCGGGAAACCCAGCGCCGCTACGGCGAGGTGGATCACGCCGTGCATGACCTTCTCGGTCTCCCTGCGTTCACGGATCTTGCTCTGCCGGGCGTAGCTGTCCATCTTGATCTCGAACACCGACTCGTCGGTCGCCGCCAGTACCGCCCCGGCCTGCGCGCTGACATCGAGCACCATCAGCCCGAGGCCGGCCGCGACCGAGTTCGTCGCCTGCTTGAACGCACTGTCCTCGGTGTATCGCCGAACCAGCTCCGCATAGCTTGCGTCGCGAGCGGGGACCTGTTTGGGACGCAGTCCATAGGTGATCAGGCGCGCCGCCGATTCGACGTCGGCCGGGCTGATCCCCACTACGCGACCTCCGCTTCGGTGTTGGGTTCGTCGCCGGTTCGCCCACCGAGCAGCGCGCTGCCGACGAGCAGGTCACTTCCGCCGAACTCTGGGTCCACCAGCGGTGTTCCGTCGTCCACCGCGACCAGCGCGCGCCGCTCCCCCTGGCGCAGCGCGGCGCCGAGTTCCGGGCTGTAGGCGTGCACCGCGCGCAGCGCGACGAGCCACTGCAGGTCGGGATCGATCTCGCGGGCTGCTGCCAGCAGGCCGGACAGCCGACGCGGTACCTCCGGTAGGTCGAGCAAGGTGTCAGCGTGTCGCCAGTGCTCGTCGCCGAACCTGCTGAAGTCCTCCACGGGGGCGAGTTCGGGCTCGGGGAGTTCGCCGATCACTGTGCCGCGCTCGGGAGCCGGCCGGAGTAGCAGCGAGACCAGCGAGGGCAATGTCGCCACCGTCGGCACATTCGCCCCGCTCGCGGCGTTGAAGAAGGCCTCGACGGGGCCGCAGGCATCGGCGACCGGGAGCGCGAGGGTGGGGACGAGCAGTTGGCCGAAGACGTCCACGCCGCCGCGTCGCGGTGGCCCGGTGAACTCCTGCCGATCCTGCTCCGCCCGGAAGAACGCGCCCGCGGACTGCAGCCTGGCTTGCAGCTGGGTGTGCCGGGTGACGCAGTCGGACACGATGTCGACCAGTTCGGCGGCACGGCGTTTCCGGTCGGGGTCTTCGGCCTCGTCGCGAGCAGCAGTGATGTTGCGCAGGATGGCGTTCTCGGCGCGGAAGCGAGCCTCGATATGCGCGAGCGCCGAGTCCAGCAGGTCGGGGATCGCCTGCTCCCAGTCGACCGAGCGCACGTCGCGCCGGGTGGCGTCGAGTGTGTTGCGCAAGGTTTCGCCGTATTGGACGGTGCGGTACCTGGCCTGCTCGGCGGCGAGCTTGGCGTCGGCCAGCTGTCCCCGCTTGATCAGGTTCTCCAGCTTCACCTCGGCGGCGATCTGCGCCGATTCGACGTCGGTGTCCAGCGCGCCGACCAGGACGTTGATCGCTTCGTCGCTGGCCAGCAGGTAAACCTCGCCGTCAGGGGCCGCGAGCTCGATCAGGAGCTTGAAATCGAACGCGCGCCGCTGATATCCGCCGTCCGCGCCGACTGTGCCATACACCCGGCGGAACCCACGCTCGACGGTGCCGACGTTGATCAGGTTGTCCAGCACCCAGCGCGCGACCCGCTCGTGCTCGGTGGCGGATCGGGCAGGTGCTTGTGCCGCGATGAACGGGAGCAGTCTGCGCACGATCTGCTCGTGGTCGGCGCCGGTGTCGAAGTCCATCGCGATGGTGACCTGATCGATCGTGTGCAGCGCGATCTCGGCCATCTGGTACACCGAGGCGTCCGCCCAGTCCACTTTGGACTTGCGTGCGTCGAGGTCGTGCAGCGGTGCGGTGCACGCCAGCGCCTTCAGCCTGCGCGCCAGGCTCTCATCGACACCGATCACATCAACACGCACGACGGCCAAGGTTAGCGGTGCGAGGTGAATCCGCTCGCAGCAGGCCTCAGGTTGCCACGTTGCCGAGCTTGGTAGTACAAAACAGCCGAAAATCAGCGCCTTGGCAGTACGTGCAGGCACGCCAGGGCGCAGCGATCAGGCGTCGTCCTCCAGCATTTCCGCAGTTACCGCTGATTCTGTGTTCGGGAGGCCCTGATCCTTGGCGCGCTTGTCGGCCATCGCCAGCAACCTGCGGATCCGGCCCGCCACCGCGTCCTTGGTCATCGGTGGGTCCGACAGCTGGCCAAGCTCCTCCAAGGAAGCCTGGCGGTTGGCGAGCCGCAGTTTGCCTGCGGCGAGCAGGTGGTCCGGTGCGGTGTCGCCGAGAATGTCCATCGCCCGCTGGACCCGCGCGGCCGCCGCGACGGCCGCCCGGGCCGAACGGCGCAAGTTCGCGTCATCGAAGTTGGCCAACCGGTTCGCGGTCGCCCGCACCTCGCGCCGTATCCGGTGCTCTTCCCACTGCAGCACGCTGGAGTGCGCGCCCAGCCGGGTCAGCAGAGCGCCAATCGCATCACCGTCGCGCATTACCACCCGATCTGCTCCGCGGACCTCGCGGGACTTGGCCTGGATACCCAGCCTGCGTGCGGCACCGACCAGCGCCAGGGCAGCCTCGGGGCCGGGGCAGGTGATCTCAAGCGACGACGACCGCCCGGGCTCGGTGAGCGACCCGTGCGCGAGAAACGCCCCCCGCCAGGCCGCCTCGGCATCGGCGATCCCGCCGGACACCACCGCGGCGGGCAGACCCCGCACCGGGCGGCCCCGCTGGTCGATCAGGCCGGTCTGCCGGGCAAGCCCCTCGCCGTCCTTGACTACCCGCACCACATATCGGGTGCCCTTGCGCAGCCCACTCGAAGTGATCACATGGACATCGGAGTGGTGACCGTAGAGTTCGTGAATCTCCTTGCGCAAGCGGCGCGCCACCGAACCGGTGTCCAGTTCGGCCTCGACGACGACCCTGCCCCCCACGATGTGCAGGCCACCGGCGAAGCGAAGCATCGACGCCACCTCCGACCGGCGCGGCCCGACCTTGGTGATCACCAGGCGGCTCAGTTCGTCCTTCACCGCGGCGGTCATCGCCATGACCCCTCCCTTCGCTGTTCACATCAATGCTCGTGCCATTCAACACCGCCAGGTCACCTATGCGATTCCACCTCACCTCCGGCCATCCCGAGAGCCTCTCGCACACTCCTGGCCAGCGCATCCGGAGCATGCCGGCCCGCCGCGCCGGGATCGGCGATCACCGCCAGATGCGCTTGTGCCCCCAGCCGGGCCGCGGCGCGGTGCAGGCGTGCCGGAGTGGGTACCGAATCCCGATCGGCGATCACGGCATCCACCCGAAGGTCGGGCGCGTGCTGGCAGAGTACGTCCAAATGCTGCTCGGGCGAGAAACCGGCCGTCTCGCCCGGCTGTGGCACGAGGTTGAGCACGACCACCTTGCGTGCCTGAGTGCGGACCAGCGCATCGTGCAACTCGGGCAGCAACAGGTGCACGAGCACACTGGTGAACCACGATCCCGGCCCGAGTAGTACCACGTCGGCAGCCAGCACGGCGTCCACCGCCTCGGCGCACGCCTTCGGGGTCGAGTCCCTCCCCCGCGCGCTGTGCAGGCTGATCCGCCGCACCCGGCCGGGAGTGCTGGCCACCGCGACCTGCCCCCGAATGGTGCGCAGCTCATCGTCACCGTCCAGGCCGGAGACTTGCGCCTCGATACACAGCGGTTCCACCGACATCGGTAGCACCCGGCCGGACAACCCGAGCAGAGCGCAGGCCTCATCGAGCGCCAGAACCGGGTCGCCGATCTCCTCGAACAACCCGGCCAGCAGCAGATTGCCCACCGCATGACCGGCCAGCGCGCCGGAACCGCCGAACCGGCGCTGAAACACCCGCGGCCAGATCGCGTCACTGTCGGACGCCGTCGCCAGCGCCGAAAGAGCTTGCCGCAGATCGCCGGGCGGTAGCACCCCGAGCTCGCTGCGCAGACGGCCGGACGACCCGCCGTCATCTGCGACCGTCACTACCGCCGTGACATCAGGGGTGATCGTGCGCAACGCAGTCAGCGTGGCGTGCAGGCCGTGCCCGCCGCCGAGCGCCACCATGCGCAACGGCCGACTGTCCTCGACTGCCCCGACCACGTCATTCACGACCCAAGTCGCGGTGCACCACCTTCACCGCCGTACCGTCCTCTGTGGACAGACGGCGGGCGAGTTCCTCGGAAATCGCTACGCTGCGGTGCTTTCCACCGGTGCATCCGACCGCGAGCGTGAGATATCGCTTACCCTCCCTGCGGAATCCCGCGCCGATGAGCCGCAACAGATCCTGGTAGCGCTCCAGGAAGTCCTCAGCGCCCTCCTGGCTGAGCACGTAGTTGCGCACCTCGCCGTCCAGGCCGGTGAAGTCACGCAGTTCGGGGATCCAGAACGGGTTCGGCAGGAATCGCACATCCATCACCAGGTCCGCATCCATCGGCAATCCGTACTTGTAGCCGAAGGACAACACGGTGACCCGGGTGCGCAGGCTTGACTCGGAGCCGAACGCGTCCTCGATCTTGGCGCGTAGTTCGTGCACCGACAACGACGACGTCTCCACCACGAGGTCAGCCTCATCACGCAAAGGTTCAAGCAAATGCCGTTCAGCGGTGATCCCATCCACCAGCCTGCCGTCTCCCTGCATAGGGTGGCTGCGGCGGACGGTTTCGAACCGCCTGATCAACACCTCATCGGTGGCCTCGAGGAACACCACGCGGGGCTTGTATCCGCGGGCGTCCAGATCCTTGATCACAGCGGCCAGGTCGTCGGTGAACGCGCGCGAGCGCACGTCCATCACCACGGCCACCTTGGTGATCGCCCCGCGAGCCTGGGCGCCGAGCTCCACCATCGTCGCGATCAGTTCGGGCGGCAGATTGTCGACGACAAACCAGCCGAGGTCCTCGAGGCATTTGGCCGCGGTGCTGCGGCCTGCGCCGGACAGCCCGGTCACCACCGCGACTTCCATCCCGGAAGCTGGGGCGGGCTCCATCGCGCCGGTCTCGTCACTGGCGACGCTGTTCTCGCTCATGATCGGCTCATCCCTGTTGGTCGCTCCTACTAGTGTCGCTGCGCGGTTCGCTGTTGTTGTGCAGGGCCGCGAATATCGCATCGGCGGTCCGGCGGCCGAAGCCCGGTACCGCCGAGATGTCCTCCACCCGCGCCTGCTTCAGTTTCTTCACCGAACCGAAATGCTTGATGAGCGCGGTCTTCCTCGCCTGCCCCAACCCCGGCACGTTATCCAGTTCCGAGGTGCGCACCCGCTTGGCCCGCTTGTCCCGGTGATACCGGATAGCAGTCCGATGCGCCTCGTCCCGGACGCGCTGCAGCAGGTACAAGGCTTCCGACGACCTCGGCAGGATCACCGGTTCCGGATCGCCGGGCAGCCAGACCTCTTCCAGCCGCTTGGCAAGGCCGACTACCGCGACATCGGTAATGCCGAGATCCCCGAGCACATCAGCGGCTGCGGTCGCCTGCGGGCCCGCGCCGTCGACGACCAACAAGTTGGGCGGATAGGCGAACTTCCGCGGCTTCCCCCCATCGGCAGCTGGAAACTCGGCCACCGGAGCATCGGCGAGATAGCGGGCAAAACGCCGTCGGACGACCTCCGCGATGGACGCCACGTCGCCTTCCTGGGCGGCTTCCTTGATGGCGAAGCGCCGGTACTCCGATTTGCGCGGAATGCCGTCCTCGAACACCACCAGCGAAGCCACCACGTCGGTGCCCTGGATGTGGCTGATGTCAACGCATTCGACCCGCAGCGGCGCGGTATCCAGGCCGAGCATGTCCTGCAGTTCGGTCAGCGCGGCCGAGCGCGCGGTGAGATCGCCCGCCCGCCGCAGCTTGTGCTGAGCAAGCGCCTCGGTCGCGTTGCGCCGCACCGTTTCGGCCAGCGCGCGCTTGTCGCCACGCTGTGGGACGCGCACCCGCACCCGCGATCCACGCAAACCCGACAGCCACGCGGTGACCGCGGCCTGATCCGGCGGCAGTACGGGCACCAGCACCTCCTTCGGCACCGGCGGCCCGCTGCCCTCCGTCTGCCCCGCCAGATCGGCTTGCTGCCCGTAGAACTGGGCGAGGAACTGCTCGACCAACTGGGCGAGCACGACGTCCGCACCCTGCTCGCCCGCACCGGTTGCCGGTCCTTCGTCGACGTCGACAACCCACCCACGCTGACCACGCACCCGGCCACCACGGACGTGGAAAACCTGCACCGCGGCTTCCAGGTCGTCATGAGCGAACGCGACCACGTCCGCGTCGGTGCCGTCGCCGAGCACAACGGCCTGCTTCTCCATCGCCCTGCGCAGCGCGGCGACATCGTCGCGCAGGCGGGCCGCACGCTCGAACTGGAGGTCCTCGGCGGCCTCGGCCATCTCCCGTTCCAGCGTGCGCACCATGCCCTCGGTGCGGCCGGCCACGAAGTCGCACAGCTGCTCGACGATCTCCCGATGCCGCTCGGCGGACACGTTGCCGACGCACGGCGCGGAGCACTTGTCGATGTATCCGAGCAGGCATGGCCTGCCGATCTGGGTGTGTCTCCGGAAAACACCGTTGGAGCAGGTGCGCGCGGGAAAGACCCGCAGTAGCAGGTCCAGCGTCTCGCGGATGGCCCAGGCATGTGCGTACGGGCCGAAGTAGCGCACGCCTTTCTTGCGCGGACCCCGGTAGACATGTGGGCGCGGGAACTCCTCGTCCATCGTCACGGCGAGCACCGGGTAGGACTTGTCATCCCGATAGCGGACGTTGAACCGAGGGTCGAACTCCTTGATCCAGTTGTACTCCAACTGCAGAGCTTCCACCTCGGTGGACACCACCGTCCACTCCACGGCCGCCGCGGTGCTGACCATTTGCCGCGTGCGCGGATGCAGCCCGGCCAGGTCGGCGAAGTACGAACTGAGCCTGCTGCGCAGGTTCTTCGCCTTGCCGACATAGATGACCCGCCGGTGGCTGTCCCGGAACTTGTACACGCCAGGCGCGTCCGGGATGCTCCCTGGTGACGGGCGGAGGGCGCTGCGGCGCACAGCGCCTCCGGAGGCGAGCGGGTAGGCCACGCCCTGAGCCTAGTCGCAGTACCCGAGGCCACCCCTCGGCGGGATTCACGGCGCGAGCGGGCGAGGTCTGGCAGGCTGGCGACTATGCAGATCCCTCAACTGGTACCGGCGTTGGTCGATGCGGGTGAGCGGTTCGCTGCGGCCACCGATCGCGCCGGGTTGGACGCGCCGGTGCCGACCTGCCCGGACTGGACGGTGCGCGATCTGATCCTGCACATCGGCGGCGTGCACCGATGGGCGGCGACCTACGTGCGGGACGGGCACACCGAACCGATCGCGATCGGCGCGGCGCACGAAATCGATGACTACCTTCCGGTGGATGCCGAACTCGTGACGTGGTTCCGGACCGGTCTCGACGGCCTGGTCGCCGCCATCGAAACCGCGCCGGCCGACGTTGCGTGCTGGTCCTTCCTCCCCGCACCGTCACCGCTGGCCTTCTGGGCCCGTCGGCAGGCCCACGAGACCACCATCCACCGGGTGGACGCGGAAAGCGCGGCGGGCGCGATCACCCCGGTCGATCCCGCCGTGGCCACCGACGGCATCGACGAGTTGCTCACCGGTTTCGTCGTCCGGCCCAAGGGCAGACTGCGTAGCGAGGAGCCGCGCACACTTGCCGTGCACACGACGGACACCGACGCGCACTGGCTGCTGACCGTCAGCGATCAGCCGGTGGTCACCGATCGTGCGAACGCGACGGCCGACACCGTGCTGCGCGGTCCGGCGCACGACGTCTACCTCGCGTTGTGGAACCGGCTCCCGCTCACCGCGCTGGAGGATTCCGGCGACCAGCGCCTGATCGACGAGTGGCCGACGGCGGTGCGCATCCGCTGGACGTGAGTGTCGGCGCGGTGTGGGAGGCTTCGTCCATGCGGATTGCCACCTGGAACATCAACTCTGTCGGTGCCCGTCTGCCGAGGCTGCTGTCCTGGCTCGGCTCGGCATCGCCCGATGTGTTGTGCGTGCAGGAACTCAAGTGCTCAGCGGACGCATTTCCCACCGATGCGGTGGCGGAACTTGGTTACCAGGTCGCGGCCTATGGCACCGGCCGATGGAACGGCGTGGCGATCCTGTCCCGGGTCGGCCTGGCCGAGGTCACCAGGGGGCTGCTGGACGAGCCGGGATACCTGGCCGACGGCGCGATGTTCGAGGCAGCCGAGCCGCGGGCCATCGGGGCGACCTGTGGTGGGGTACGGGTCTGGTCGGTGTATGTGCCCAACGGCCGCGAGGTCGACCACGCGCACTACGCCTACAAGCTGCGCTGGCTGGACGCGCTGCGCGGCACGGCGGCCGCCGAGTTGGCCATCGGGCCTCGTCCGTGGGCGGTAGTCGGCGACTTCAACATCGCGCCGACCGACGCCGATGTCTGGGATATCACGCTGTTCAGCGAGAGCACACACGTCACCGAGCCCGAGCGGAAGTCACTCGCGGTGCTGTGCGACACCGGGCTGGCCGAAGTCTTCCCCCGGGCGTTGAAGTACGACCGGCCCTTCACCTACTGGGACTACCGCGCGCTGGCCTTCCCGAAGAACAATGGGATGCGGATCGACCTCGCCTTCGGAAACCCGGCGTTCACCGCCGCGGTGACCGATGCCTACGTCGACCGGGAGGAGCGCAAGGGCAAGGGCGCGTCCGACCACGCACCGGTCGTCATCGACCTCGCGCTCTAGGACTTCTTCTCCCACGCCTGCCTGTGCAGCCTGCGCAGCGCGCGCACCGCCTGCACGGCACGCTCCCGGTCGACAGCTTGTACCGCCATCACCGCGTGGTACTCGTCATCGGGCAGCTCCAAC
>JBOHER010000121.1:0-29299 GCA_050701115.1 Haloechinothrix sp.
ACCGGCAACTCGGCTGGGGGGCCGGACTGCTCACCGCGGCCGCCGCGGTGGTCGCGGCCGTCGTCATCGCCGTGCCCAACGACACCACCGGCGGCACCCCGATGGCCGAACCGACGCCGGGCCCCGGCCAAGCACCGCTGGCCTTACGCGGGGACAACCTCGGCGCAGGACTCGGCGAGGCGCTGGGCGTCCGGGATTACGGCCCGCTTGAGAACAGGGCGCGATTGGACGAGTGCCGCGAGGCCGCCGGTCTCGATCCCGATGTCCAGCCGGTCGGGGTGCGCCCGGTCACCATAGACGGCGAGCCCGCGGTCCTTGTCGTGCTCACCACCGGCGAGTTCGCCCAGTACCGGCTGGTGGCCTTCGTCACTGACTGCGGGCCGGGTAACCCCGGCGTGCTCAAGGACGAGACCGTAGGCGGTACCACCAGGTGACACCCTGACCACCTCGGGAACAACCGGCACTTACCCTGTACTCAACGACTCGGGCTTTTCGTTTCGGGCGGCCCTCGCTGTGCGGGAATCGAATAGCCCGTAGGCGTGTTGACGAGGACAGATACACACAGCCAGTCCCCGAGGACGGGGGACGCCGACCGGAGGTCACGGGTGACTGCCGACAACGTACGTAACTTGATCATCGTGGGCTCAGGTCCCGCAGGGTACACGGCTGCCGTCTACGCCGGACGCGCCCAGCTCGAGCCGCTGATGTTCGAGGGCTCCCAGTTCGGTGGTGCCCTGATGACCACGACCGAGGTGGAGAACTACCCCGGCTTCCGGGACGGCATCCAGGGTCCAGAGCTGATGGACGAGATGCGTACCCAGGCCGCGCGGTTCGGCGCCGAACTGCGCGCCGAGGACGTCGAGGAAGTCGACCTCACCGGTGAGATCAAGTACGTCACCGCCAACGGAACTCGCTACGCCGCCCGCACGGTGATCCTCGCGATGGGAGCGGCGCCCCGTTACCTGTACGTGCCCGGTGAGCAGGATCTCCTCGGCCGCGGGGTGTCGTCCTGCGCGACCTGCGACGGCTTCTTCTTCCGCGACCACGACATCGCGGTGGTCGGCGGCGGAGACTCGGCCATGGAGGAAGCCACCTTCCTGACCAAGTTCGCGCGCAGTGTCACCGTGGTGCACCGGCGCGAGGATTTCCGTGCCTCCAAGATCATGCTCGAGCGGGCCCGTGCCAACGAGAAGATCAAGTGGAAGCTGAACTCGCAGGTCACCGAGGTGCTCGGAAACGGAACGGTCCAGGGGCTCAAGCTCAAGGACACCGTCTCCGGTGACGAATCGACGCTGGATGTGACCGGGTTCTTCGTCGCCATCGGCCACGATCCGCGCAGCGATCTGGTGCGCGGGCAGGTCGATCTGGACGACAACGGGTACGTGATCGCCGAAGGCCGTAGCTCCTACACCAACATCGACGGCGTGTTCGCCTGCGGCGACCTGGTCGACCACACCTACCGTCAGGCGGTCACCGCGGCCGGCTCCGGCTGCACCGCCGCGATCGACGCGGAGCGCTGGCTGGCCGAGCACGAGGGCCCGGCGTCCGCGCACGAAGCGGCCGAGATGGTCGGCGGCGGGTATGCCGCAACCGCATCGCGCCCGCCGGCGCAAGAGGCATCGGCTCAGCGGACCAACTGACGTTCCACAACCAGACGACCGGGCTTCGCATACCGATGAGGCCTGGCACCTACAAGGGAGAGAAGATGGCCGCATCGACCGTCAAAGTGACCGACTCCAGCTTCGCCGACGACGTGCTGACCAGCGATAAGCCCGTCCTGGTCGATTTCTGGGCGACCTGGTGCGGCCCGTGCAAGATGGTCGCTCCAGTGCTGGAGGAGATCGCCGCCGAGCACGGCGACAAGCTCACCGTCGCCAAACTCGACATCGACGAGAACCCGGGCACTGCCCGGGACTACCAGGTCATGTCGATCCCGACGCTGATCCTGTTTCAGGGCGGAAAGCCGGTGAAACAGATCGTCGGCGCCAAGCCGAAGGCTGCCCTGCTGTCCGACCTGGCCGACGTGCTCGCCTGAAATCAGGCAAAACCGCCCGGAGTGGTGTCGGTAGCCGCGCCGGGCGGTTGCGTTTCGGGACACAGCGCACGGCCCTTCGCTCTTACCCGGAGTTCACAAGGCACAATAGAAGACCCCGGGAACCCCCGGGGGTTCACCTGATGCGTTGGGTGATCCTGGTGCGAGGAAGAGCGAGGAGTGCATGCGGGTACTCCGCAACGGTGATGTCGGCCCGGATGTCACCGAGGTCAGGTCCATACTCGCCGCATTGGATCTGCTCCCCTCGTCGAACGGACCCGCGGACGCCATGTCGGTCGGCTTCGACGTGGCGGTCGAACACGCAGTCCGTACCTTCCAGCAGCGACGAGGCCTGATTACCGACGGGGTCGTCGGTCCGGCCACCTACCGTGCTCTTCGGGGTGCGAGCTATCACCTGGGCAGCAGGCCGCTGGCGTACCTGATGTCCTCCCAGGTGCATGGCGACGATGTCTTCGCGTTGCAGGAGCGGCTCACTGAGCTCGGCTACGACAGCGGTCGTCCGGACGGTGTTTTCGGTTCGCATACCGAGCATGCTCTGCGTAGCTTCCAGCGTGACTACGGCCTGGTCACCGACGGGATCTGCGGTGCGGCCACGATTCGCGCGCTCAGCCAGCTCTCGCCGCGCGCCAGCGGCGGCAGGCCGGTGTTCCTGCGCGAGCAGGAACGCGTGCGTGAGGCTGGTCCTCGGCTGCGCGGCAAGCGCATTGTCATCGACCCGGGGCACGGCGGTGCCGACCACGGTGTCGAGGTCGCGGGTGTCCGCGAGTCCGACGTCGCGTGGGACCTTGCGCGCAGGCTCGAGGGGAGGATGAAGGCCACCGGCATGGAGGCGCTGGTCACCCGAGGCCCCCAGCACAGTCCGGTCGAGGCCGACCGCGCGGCCTTCGCCAACGAGGCCGGCGCCGACCTGTTCCTCTCGCTGCACTGCGACAAGAACCCCTCGCCGGAAGCCGAGGGCGTTGCGACCTTCCATTTCGGAACGGGTAACGGCACAACATCCACCGTCGGCGAGCTGCTGGCCGGCTTCATCCAGCGGGAGCTGGTCGCCCGGACCGGCATGCTGGACTGCCGGTCCCACCCCAAGACATGGGAGATCCTGCGACTGACCCGGTGCCCCGCGGTGCGGGTGGAGATCGGCTACCTGACCAACGCCGACGACCGGCGCAGGGTGGCTGATCCGGCTTTCCGGGACGTTGTGGCTGAAGGCATCCTGATCGCGGTCAAACGGTTGTACCTGCTCGGCGAGAACGACCAGCCGACGGGCACGTTCACCTTTGCTGACGTGCTTGCCCACGAGCTGACCAAGCATTAGCGCCGCCCCAGAGTGCGGCCGGACTCCTACCTAGGCGCGGCTCAAGCTGGGCTCGGCTGGTGCGGTGGTGGTGACGGTGACCTGGCCGAGTAGCCGTTCCAATGCGGACTCGACGTCTTCCTTCCACGAAATCGCCGAGCGCAGCTCCAGCCGCAGTCGGGGCCACCGTGGGTGCGGACGCACCGTCTTGAAGCCGACGCTGCTCAGGAACTCCGCGGGCACCACGCAGTTGTGCTCAGCGGGGTAACCCGCCAGCTCGTCGACGGACTCGGCCTCGGCAGGCCGCGCGTCCCCGAAGGCCTCGATCGCCTTCACACCTCGGCGGGTGAGGTCCTTGGCGACCGCCTGCACCAGCATCCGGCCCAGCCCACCGCCACGGAACTCCGGCAACACATGGAACGCCGTCAACAGCACCGAGTCCGGACTGGCAGGCGAGGTCGGGAACGCGTTCGCGCGCGGAATCGCGCTGGGCGGTGCGTAGAGCACGAAACCCACCGGCAGGCTGTCGCTGTAGACGATCCGGCCGCAGGAACCCCACTCGAGCAGGATGCCGGAAACCCAGGCCTCCTTCTCCAGCTCGGTCTCGCCGAACTCCTCGGCCTGCACCTTCAGGTGCGGAGCAACCTCCCAGTAGACGCACCTACGACAGTCCTTCGGTAGGTGTTCCAGATTGTCCAGCGTGACGCCGACAATACGTCGCGACACCTAACCTCCCTGGACTGGTCTGGCCTACGCACGGGAAAGCCGCAGGAGAGCCTGCTGGCCCGATTCGAGGATATGCGGATGTGACGCACATCGAAAGGCCGATCGCCTGTGAAATGCGGCTGGTTACACTCGATGGACTTACCGTGATCCGCGGTAAGCGCCGCCACCACCCCCATTGCGAAGTGCCCTATGACGCCATCCGGACCACTGCAGCCCCGCCACGGGGCTGATCCGAGCCGCCACAATCTCGACCCGCACCTGGACCGGTACGCCGCGCGTACCGCAGGGATGACCGCTTCGGAGATTCGCGCGTTGTTCGCGGTGGCCAGCAGGCCGGAGGTGGTATCGCTGGCGGGCGGTATGCCCAATCTCGCCGCGCTTCCGCTCGAGTCGCTGGCCACGCAGATGTCCGAGCTGATCGTCGAGGACGGGCTGGTCGCGCTGCAGTACGGCTCGGCACACGGCGTGCCGAAGCTGCGCGAGCAGATCTGCGAGATCATGGCGCTGGAGGGCATCAAGGCACACCCGGACGATGTCGTGGTGACCGTCGGCTCACAGATGGGCCTGGACATGGTCACCCGGCTGTTCTGCGACCCGGGTGACGCGGTCATCGCCGAGGGCCCGTCGTATGTCGGCGCACTGGGTTCGTTCGCCGCGTATCAGGCCAACGTCGTGCACGTGGCCATGGACGACAACGGCCTGGTGCCCGCCGCACTGAAGGACGCCTTGGTGGCAGCCGAGAAGCAGGGCAAGCGGGTCAAGTTCCTGTACACCATCCCGAACTTCCACAACCCCGCAGGCGTCACGCTCGCGGTGTCCCGGCGTGCCGAGATCCTGGAGATCTGCCGCTCGCATGGCGTGCTCGTCATCGAGGACAATCCGTACGGCCTGCTCGGCTTCGACGGCCAGGTCTATCCGGCGCTGCGGTCCACCGATCCGGACAACGTGGTGTACCTCGGCTCCTTCTCCAAGACCTTCGCCTCCGGGCTACGGGTCGGCTGGGTGCTGGCTCCGCACGCGGTGCGCGAGAAGTTGGTGCTCGCAGCCGAGTCGGCCACACTGTGCCCGCCCACGTTGAACCAACTGATGGTCTCGCGCTACCTCTCGACGCACGACTGGATGGGCCAGGTCAAGACGTTCCGCGAGAACTACCGCGACCGGCGTGACGCGATCTTGTCCGCACTCGAACAGCACATGCCGGCAGGCTGCACCTGGACCCATCCAGATGGCGGGTTCTATGTGTGGGTCACCGTGCCGGAAGGTGTTGACACCAAAGCGATGTTGCCGCGCGCGGTCACCGCACGGGTCGCCTATGCCTCCGGAACCGGGTTCTACGCCGATGGGTTCGGCAGCAGGCAGATGCGGCTGTCCTACTGTTATCCGACGCCGGAACGCATCAAGGAAGGCGTGCGCAGGCTGGCCGCGGTGCTCGAGTCGGAGATGGACCTGGTGCGCACATTCGGTAACGTGCACGCACGCGCAATCTCAGGTCCGGAGACACCATCGCCGGACACGGCCTGATTCACATCCACTATGGACACAACACTGTCCATAGTAGACATTGAGGAGTTGCCCCAGTGGTAGAGCGCCCAGTGGTAGAGCGCCCAGTGGTAGAGCGCCCAAAGGTAGATCGCCCAAAGGTAGATCGCACTGTGGCCGTACTCGCGGGTGGACTCTCGCACGAACGTGATGTCTCACTGCGCTCAGGGCGCAGGCTCTCCGCGGCATTGCGAGCCGAGGGGCTGCACGTCGATGAGTGGGACACCGACGCCGAGTTGCTCACCCGGCTGCGCGAGCGGAAGCCGGACGCATTGGTCGTGGCGTTGCACGGCGGCGAGGGCGAGAACGGCTCGGTGCAGACCGTGCTGGAGATGCTCGACATCCCCTTCGTCGGCACCAGCGCGCACGCCTGCCGCAAGGCGTGGGACAAGCCCACCGCCAAAGCCGCGCTGGCCGATGCGGGCTACGCCACCCCGGACTGGGTCGTGCTGCCGCACAGCACCTTCCGGGAGCTCGGCGCGCAGGCCGTGCTGGATGCGATGGTGGAGCGGTTGGGTCTGCCGCTGATCCTCAAGCCAGACCAAGGTGGATCGGCGCTGGGCACCCAGCTCGTGCAGGATGCCGGTGAGTTGCCCACCGCGATGGTCGGGTGCTTCGCCTACGGCGACACCGTTCTCGCGGAACGGTACATCACTGGCGTCGAGGTCGCCGTGACCGTCGTAGAACGTAACGGAGGTCCGGAAGCACTACCGGCGGTGGAGATCGTGCCGGAGAGCGGCATCTACGACTACACCGCTCGCTATACCGCCGGGCTCACCGACTTCTTCGCGCCAGCCCGCCTGTCCGATGAGTCCGCCCGCGCGGTCAGCGAAGTCGCGGTCGCCGCCCACCGGTTGCTGGGGCTTCGGGACATCTCCCGCACGGACGCCGTGATCGACGCCGACGGGGTGGTGCAGTTCCTCGAGGTGAATCTCTCGCCTGGGTTGACCGAGACCTCCACCGTGCCGATGGCGGTCGAGGCCGCCGGGACGTCCCTCGGTGCCATCTACGCCGACCTTGTCGAGCAAGCGGTCAAGCGCCAGAGCTAGATCACTTTCAGCGACCTAGCTAGTTCGCTCGGTAATCATCACCGTGACGAATCGACCCGGTACGACGGGGTGGCGATTCTCGGTGTCTACTTTGACCGGTTTGGTGCCATGATCGCGACGATCCGTTCGAGGTCGTCGATCGAGCCGAATTCGATCACGATCCGACCCTTACGCCGCCCTAGGTCGACCTTGACCTTGGTGTCGAACGTGTCCGAGAGCCGGTCCGCGAGCTCCTGAAGGCCGGGAGCCTGCATCGGCTTGCGCGGGGCTGCCTTGGGTTTCGCCGGTGCGTCGTTCTTGGCGAGCGTCACCGCTTCCTCGGTGGCGCGGACCGAGAGCCCCTCGGCGACGATGCGACCGGCGAGCTCCTCCTGCCGATCGGCGTCCTCGAGCGAGAGCAAAGCACGAGCGTGCCCGGCGGAGAGCACCCCCGCGGCAACCCGGCGCTGCACGGGGAGGGGCAGCTTCAGCAGTCGGATCGTGTTGGTGATGACCGGACGACTCCGACCGATCCGGCCGGCCAGCTCCTCATGCGTCACCTCGAACTCCTCGAGGAGCTGTTGGTACGCGGCGGCCTCCTCGAGTGGGTTCAGCTGCACCCGGTGAATGTTCTCCAGCAGCGCATCGCGCAGCATCGCCTCGTCGGCGGTGTGGCGGACGATGGCCGGGATGTTGGCCAGATCCGCCTGCTGCGCGGCACGCAGCCTGCGCTCGCCCATGACGAGCTCGTACTCGTCGTCCGGCAACTGCCGCACGACGATGGGCTGCATGAGCCCGAACTCGCGAATGGAGAACTCGAGTTCGGCGAGTGCTTCCTGATCGAAGACCTGGCGAGGCTGCTTCGGGTTTGGCTTGATGGACGCGACCGGAACTTCGCGATACACCGCGCCTGCGACCTCGCCGCTCGGCGGTTTGACCGCCCCGTTCGCGGCGAACCAGTCGGCGTCCTTGACCAGCTTGGCGCCCGACGAGCGGCCGTTGCCTTCGCCGACGGCGGGACCGGTCGGAATCAGTGCGGCGAGACCCCTCCCGAGGCCACCTCGTCTTTCGTTCATGCTGTCTCTGCCTCCAGCTCCGCACCACGCTGCGCGACCTCGCGAGCCGCGTCGAGATAGCTCATCGAACCCCGCGACCCCGGGTCGTAAGCCAGCACGGTTTGCCCGTAACCCGGCGCCTCGGACACCTTCACACTACGGGGAATCACCGTGCGCAGAACGACATCGCCGAAGTGTCGCCGAACTTCCGCGGCGACCTGGTCGGCCAGCTTGGTCCGGCCGTCATACATGGTCAGCAGGATGGTGGACACCGACAGACCCGGGTTGAGGTGCGACTGCACGAGTTCGATATTGCTCAGCAGTTGACCGAGCCCTTCCAGCGCGTAGTACTCGCACTGGATCGGGATGAGTACCTCATGCGCCGCCACCAGGGCGTTGACCGTGAGCAGGCCCAGCGATGGCGGGCAGTCGATGAACACGTAGTCGATACCGAGCTCGTCCAGCGACTGACTGGTGAGCGCTTCCTTCAGGCGCGACTCCCGGGAGGCCATCGAGACGAGTTCGATCTCGGCACCGGCAAGGTCGATGGTGGCCGGGATGCAGTGCAGGTTGGGGGACTGTTCGCTCACCGCCGTCGCCTCGGGAACCGAGACCTCACCGATCAGCACCTCGTAGATCGACGGCGTGCCGGACCGGTGGTCGATGCTCAGTGCTGTGCTCGCGTTGCCCTGCGGGTCCAGGTCGATCACGAGAACTTTGAGCCCGTGCAGCGCCAATGCCGCGGCCACGTTGACGGTGCTGGTGGTCTTGCCGACCCCGCCCTTCTGGTTCGCCACCGTGAAGACCCGTCGGCGCGGTGGGCGGGGGAACGAGTTCGCCTTGGGATGGAGTACCCGCGCGGCACGTTCGGCCTCCTCCGCGATCGGCGTCCAGGCCGGCCTGTTGTCGGACTCGTCCGACAGCGATGACGGATTCACTTCGGTGTTGCACCTCCCCGGCGTCGATGACGCCGTCGTGTTGGGTGTACGCGAGTAGTAAGTCTTGCTCGGAAAGTGGTGCAGGCGCGCTCACCGCCGACCTGATCGCGGCGCGCGAACCCCTGCATAACAACCCTCACCGTTTCACGTGGAACATGGTTGCTCCCGAACTGAGCCTCATCCGGACATGCGGTGGCGCACAACCACCGGCGATTACGCCATGCGGAGCGGAGTGCTCCGCATCCCCGGTCTTGAGACCTCGTTGTCGGCGTGGGCGTAATCCTCCCATGGCCGGGGTATCGATGAGCACCACATACCCTGCGAGTGTCATCTCTTTTCCGTGCAGCGCGTCCTCAGCGCCGCGGCTTCCGCTGCTTGTATGAGCCCGACCGAGCCTCCAGCGACTTCGTCACGGTGACCACCGTGGTCGGTTCGGCGAGCACACCCACCCCGAGCCGCCGCACGCTGATCTCGTCGCCACCAAGTCGGCGAATCGCGGCGCGGTCCCGGTCCACCTCGGCGCGGGCGCTGGTGCCCTTGAGCGCCAGCAGTGATCCGCCCGGTCGGACCAGCGGCATACACCAGCCGGCTAGCTTGGCCATCGGAGCGACGGCCCGGGCAGTCACGACGTCCGCTCCGCCGATCGCGTCCCGCACCGCGCGCTCTTCGGCCCGCCCGCGAAGAACGGTCACCTGCCCCAGTTCGAGCTTCGCCACGACCTCGTTGAGCCAGTCCACACGGCGGGCCATCGGCTCGACGAGATACACACATACATCCGGGCGAGCGAGCGCGAGAGGGATACCGGGAAACCCGCCACCGGAACCTACGTCAACGACGCGGGCACCCGAGGGAATCAGTTCAGCCAGTACCGCGGAGTTCAGCACATGCCGGTCCCACAGCCGATCGACCTCACGTGGTCCGATCAGGCCTCGCTCGACCCCATGTGTGCACAGCAATTCGACGAAGGTGATCGCACCGTCGACGCCATCACCGAAGACGGTCCACGCCGCATCGGGAACCTCAGGCAGGTCCGGCTCGACAGCACTCACTCGTTCTCCCACCGTCGGTGACCGTTTCACGTGAAACTACAACCACGCGAATCCACCGACCTCGGTGGGCCCGTTTCACGTGAAACACCCTCCGATGAAAAGCGGCCCAACGATCGATGGGCCGCTCGGATTTCCGGGATCAGTCGGATCAGGACTCCGGGAGGGTTATTCAGGTGAGGGGCGTGATTGAGGTGAGCGCGCCGTGGTGAATAGCCCGACTTATGAAGAAGACACCGGGAGCACCACTACTCGTCGACGAGGGTCCTCGCCTTCACTCTCACTCGTCACACCGCCGACGGTGGCAACCGCATCATGCACGACCTTGCGCTCGAACGGGCTCATCGGCTGCAGGCGCACCCGCTCACCCGTCTCCACCACCTGCTTGGCCGTCGACCTGCCGAGCTCCCGCAGTTCCTCGCGGCGGTCCGCACGCCAGCCGGCGATATCGAGCATCAGCCTGCTCCGCACGCCGGTCTCTTGCTGAACGGCCAGCCGAGTGAGCTCCTGCAGGGCCTCCAGCACTGTTCCGCGCGGGCCGACCAGCTTCTCCAGGTCCTCGCCCCCGTCGATGCTCACGATCGCCCGGCCGGCCTCGACGTCCAGGTCGATGTCTCCGTCGAAGTCCAGCAGATCCAGTAACCGCTCGAGGTAGTCGCCCGCGATGTCACCTTCTTGCACCAGCGCGTCGTCCGGGTCACGGTCACCGTCGGTGTCGACATGGTTGTCCTGCTCATCAGCTTCGGCGTCGACCGCATGCTGCGCCGTTTCCGGCATGTTCGTCTCCTCTCGGCGCCCGACCCCAGGGTCGGGTCAATGTTCATGCTTGTGACGCAGCGCCGGAACTCCGGCCATCTGCGGTGGTTCCAGTTCGTGCGATGCGCGGTGCCGCTGCTATCGCTTCCGGCCGGATTTCTTCTTGGTGGAGTTACTGATCAGACCAGGCTCGCCGGATCCGTTACCGGGCGAGTCCTGCTGGCCGCCATCAATGCCCGGGTTCTTGCTTCCCGAACCAGAGCCCTGCTTGCTCTTGCCATCCGAGGACTGACCTCCGGTGCCGCTCGATCCACTCCGCGCACCCTGCTTGCCTGCACTCTTGGCCTCGCCCTGCTTCGGCCGAGCAGCGGACGCAGGGCGCTTCTTCTGCCCCGGCTTCTGCCCCGGCTTCTGCCCCGGCTTGGGCGCGAGGGTGCTGCGCTTCTCCACCACCGCGGCCTTCTTCTCCTCTTCCTCGCGGTCGATCCAGGTGTAGACGACCCGCTGCTGCATGAGGGTCCAGAGGTTGTTCGACAGGAAGTACAGCAGCAGACCGATCGGCAGGAATGCACCGAAGACGAGCAGACCAATCGGGAAGACCCATAGGGTGACCTTGTTCATCATCTCGGTTTGCTGGGTGGCCGCGGCCGGATTCTGGCGAGCCACCGAGTGCCGTGCGGTGAAGTGCGTCAGGATGCTGGCGAGCACCATCAGCGGGATCGCGGCCACCATCGCCGAAGGATGGAAACCAGCGTCAACGATGTCGCCCCCACCGGCCAGTTCGGTGTTGTAGATCGCCTGACCCAGGTTGGATCCGAAGAGCTCAGCGCCGATGTACTGCTTGACGCCCTCCGCATCGAAGAAGTAGTTGCCGATGCCGTCCTGCTCCTTGAGCGCGAACATCCGCAGCACATGGTTCAGACCGATGAAGACCGGCACCTGCAGCAAGATCGGCAGGCAGCCGCCCAGCGGGTTGACCCCGTGCTCGCGCTGGAGCTTCTGCATCTCCGCGGCCTGCCGCTGGCGGTCGTTGGCGTAGCGCTTCTGGATCTTCTTGATCTCCGGCGCGAAGTCCTGCATCTTCCGCATCGAGCGCACCTGGCTCACGAACGGCTTGAACAGGATCGCCCTGATCGTGAAGGTCAGGAAGATGATCCCCAGCACCCACGAGATCGCCTGAGTCTCGCCGAAGACGAAACCGAACACCTTGTGCCAGCACCACAAGATGAACGACACGGGGTAGTAGATGAAGTCGAGCACTGAGCTACTCCTCGGTTGATCTGTCAGGTCTCGGGGCACGCAGGGTGAACCGCTCGGGCACGGGATCCAAGCCACCAGGGTGCCAGGGTCCGCATTTACCCAATCGCCACAGGGTGAGCAGGAGTCCCCGGACCGCGCCGTGGCGGATCAGGGCCTCGACCGCGTACGCACTACAGCTCGGGTAGAAGCGGCAACTCGGCGGAAGAAGAGGGGAAAGCACCGTGCGGTAGAGCCGAATCGGCAACAGCAGAATCCAGGCGACTGGTCCGGGACGCCGGTCAGCCGCATTCGGACGCGGCTCGCCCGCGTCCGGGTCGTACGCTTGGTCGCGCGTGGAGTTCTGGTTGCCGTTCACATCGCTGATCCGTTGTCATCGCTGGGCCGTCCACGTCCGAGCAGCCGGAGCCGACGTAAGGCGCTGTCGAGATCGGCAGCGAGTTCCGCACTGGTGGCGTTCGCTGCCGGAGGCAGAGCCCGTACCACCAACGTACTGCCAGCCGGAAGGGTTCCGAACCGCTCGGCCAGAAGATGCCGAAGCCGCCGGGTTACCCGGTGCCGCACCACCGAGTTGCCGACGGCTTTGCTGACTACGAACCCGGCTCGAACGCCGGCATGGTCGGCAGGATCAACACCCGCCAGATAGGGGTCAGCGACGGCGTGCACGACCAGCCGCTGCCGACCTGCCTTGGCACCCCGTCGTATGACCAACCGGAAATCCTCACTCCGCCGCAACCGCGCGGACCTCGGCAGCACGGCGCGTCCTCGCCGCCGAGCAGATCAGGCGGACAGCTTCTCGCGGCCCTTGCGGCGGCGAGCGGCGAGGATGGCGCGGCCCGCACGAGTGCGCATCCGCAGGCGGAACCCGTGCGTCCGGGCGCGTCGACGGTTGTTCGGCTGGAAGGTGCGCTTACCCTTGGCCACGGCTAGTTTCTCCCGATCTCACTCGCTACATGTCTTGGGGCCAAGACACGAGCACACATCACGTCTGGTGGTGTCTCCAACCGACTTGCGGCTCCACTACAGTTGTGCGGGAGAACCCGGGCACACGAAACGCGCCCGCCGCCGACGGGAGACCTTACGAGGGTACGCGCTCGGCCACCAGCACCTGCAACCGGCCCTCGATCGCAGACGTCGCTCACGCCACTTGAACACCCTCGATGTTCAAGTGGCGACACGCCGTATAACGTGAAATCCTTGCCCAGGTGGAAGTCTTGTGGCAACGCTCAGGCCTTGTTAGCGTGCCTCTTCTCAGGTGTTCAGATCGGGCCGTGCGGCAGCCAACGCACGCGGTGTCGTGCGACGCGATCGGCTTAGGTTGAGCCGCCAGCGCGAGGGGCTACGAGTCGCCGTACATTAGTGCACAGTTGTGGATAACTATGTGGATACCTGTCGCGCAGGTGACCACTCATTGCGATCGCGGTATGAGCCGCCGGCAGCGTGAGTCCAGCGTCGCCGAGAGACGACGAGGGGAGGGGAGCGGTACAGGTGTCCGACCACCAGGTCAATCTGGATGTCGTGTGGGAGCAGGTAGTCCGTGAGTTATCCGCGGGCACACTGTCGCCCCAGCAGCGCGCGTGGATGCGGGTAACCCGCCCTATCGGCCTCCTCGATGGCACCGCACTACTTGCCGCGCCCAGCGACTTCGCCAAGGAAGCCATCGAACGCGCGCTTCGCGACCCGATCACCGATGCGCTGTCCCGGCGTCTTGGCCGCACTGTGTCGCTCGCGGTCAAGGTGGACACGGTGGAAGCAGGCGACGGCGGTCACACCCCGTCCACCCCGATGCCGCACAGTGGCTCGCCCGCGCGCAGCGACAATGGCACCCTGCTGGTCGACGCCCAGCCGAACTCCGGACCGCGCGAGTATCGCGAAACCGTCCAGCCTGCCGGGGACGAGGACGACGGCGATGAAGAAGAAGTCGACGAAGAGGGCGACGCACTGGCCGCCGTGCACGAGATCTGGCCGACGTTTTCCGGCAGGCCGGTCGCCGGCCAGCCCTACACCGCGCCCGCCCAGCCGCAGACGTCCAAGACACGGCTGAACGAGAAGTACACCTTCGACACCTTCGTCATCGGGGCCTCCAATCGCTTCGCTCACGCCGCCGCGGTCGCGGTCGCCGAAGCGCCCTCTCGGGCGTACAACCCGTTGTTCATCTGGGGCGAATCCGGGCTCGGTAAGACTCACCTGCTGCACGCCGTTGGCCATTACGCGCAACGGCTGTTCCCGGGCATGCGGGTGCGGTACGTCTCGACCGAAGAGTTCACCAACGACTTCATCAACTCGCTGCGGGATGACCGCAAAGTCGCGTTCCAGCGCAGGTACCGGGACATCGACATTCTGCTGGTCGACGACATCCAGTTCCTGGAAGGCAAGGAAGGAACTCAGGAGGAGTTCTTCCATACCTTCAACACGTTGCACAACGCCAACAAGCAGATCGTGGTGTCCTCCGACCGGCCACCGAAGCGCCTGGAGACACTGGAAGATCGCCTGCGCACTCGGTTCGAGTGGGGCCTGATCACCGATATCCAGCCGCCCGAGCTTGAGACGCGCATCGCGATCCTGCGGAAGAAAGCCGCGCAGGATCGGCTCGCGGTGCCCGGCGATGTGCTCGAGTTCATCGCGGCCCGCATCGAGGCGAACATCCGGGAGCTCGAGGGTGCCCTGATCCGGGTGACCGCGTTCGCTTCACTCAACCAGCAGCCGGTCGATGTCGGGCTAGCTGAGATCGTGCTGCGGGACCTGATCCCCGACTCGCAGATGCCGGAGATCAGCGCCTCGGTGATCATGGGGGTGACCGCGGAGTTCTTCGGGGTCGGCATCGATGACCTGTGTGGGCCGGGCAAGACCAAGGCACTGGCCACCGCTCGCCAGATCTCGATGTACCTGTGTCGCGAGCTGACCGACATGTCGCTTCCCCGGATCGGCCAGACCTTCGGCGGCCGCGACCACACCACCGTCATGCACGCGGACAAGAAGATCCGTAAGGAAATGGCCGAGCGGCGCAGGATCTACGACCAGGTGCAGGAGCTGACCTCCCGCATCAAACAGCGGGCGAGACAGTAGGCACGAGACAGTAGGCACCGGGTTTGGGTGTCTTCAAGACCTACAAACACCAGTTGCCACGGTCTTCAACCGCCGCAAACCTCGACCCCCGGCTTGGTTTGCTGTCGTTAGTTGCGATCGATCACCGGGTATGTAGGTCTTGAAGACACCCAAACCCCCCGCCCTCATGCAGAATCCGCAAGAGTGATCACCCTGGGTCTATAACGTCACGTGACGTTTGGGCGATCAGTGCTCAGATCGCGCCCGGAATGTCTGCACCTTGTGCCGATTCCCGCACCGGCGCATCGAACACCAGCGCCGGCTACCCGGTCGTGAGGTGTCGAAGAACAGCAGGTAGCAGTCCTCTGCTTGGCATTCCCGCAGCCGAGGAGCACGTCCGCCGATGATGTCGACGGCGTCGCGCGCAGCGGTGCCGAGGACGTCGGCGCCGGTGATCGGCGCTGCCCAGCGGCGTACGTCTGCGAACGGATCGAGTTCCAACCGCATCGCGGTTTCCACACATCGATTGATCAATTCCACTTGGTTCGGCTCGGGCCAGCCGAAGTGCGCGACCGTACGGGCAACCGTCCACATTGTGTCGCGGAATTCCTTGAGCAGACGCAGTTCCGAGAGTCGTACCTGAATCTGATCAGCAGCGAGTGGTGCGATATTGGCTAATCGTGAATCCACCATCCAGTCAACGAGATCCGCGGGCGTGCGGAGCAATTCGTTCATCGACCCCGGGCCGCCGGTCAGCAGCAGTTCGAGAGCGAAGCTGCCCGGGTCGAATTCGAACGGTCTGCCATCCGATCCGGTCAGCAATCTTGAGCCTGCCTGCATGTAACCACTATAACGGGTGTTGTACACCAGTTGGACCGGTTACCTCTGAGCGTACGACACCAGCCGAGGAGTAGCAGGTTGATCAAAAACACCCGGCAGCGAACGGGGGCGCCAAGCGGTCGCGCGACCCCGGCAAACCGTCCGATCGGCCTATTGCCCTGTCCGGGTGGCAGCGCTCGAACACGACACGCCGTCGTCCTTCTGCGCGACACGCCGATGTCCATCACCAATTTGAGGGATGGCCGTCTCCATTTGGCTCGCCGCCATCCTGGGTACAGAGCAACCCACACCTGGGGACAGTTGTGTGGATAACTGTGGACTATCGGTGGACGATCGCGGACGGCGCGAAGTTCTCCACCGCCGGTGCCCGCTGTCCACCGATTCGTCAACGGAGGTGTCCACAGCTAACGGAGGCAGTTGTCCAGCGATAACGAGAGTTGTCCACACAACCCACAGCCCCTATTACTACGACTGTTTTTCTCTTCTCTTAGAGAGAAAACCCTCTAACCACAAGCGAGCCGCGAAACTGGGGACAACTGGCCGAGCTAGATCGACGTGGGCGCATGACCCGGATGACGGGGAGGCACCGAACGTTCTAACGTGGGTGCTCACAGATCGACGTCCGCCGCCGACTGGGCTACTCGCCCTGCGCCGGTGTGACGCGTCGGTTCGCTGGACCTAGGCCGAGGGCGACTCGGCTGTCGAAAGGATGGCGCATGAAGATCCGCGTCGAGCGTGACGGACTTGCCGACGCCGTCGCCTGGGTGGCACGAAGCCTGCCGTCCCGGCCGCCGGTTCCCGTGCTTGGAGGTGTCCTCCTCGAAGCGGGATCGGACGCGGGCGACACGGACGGCTTGACCATCTCGGGTTTCGACTACGAAGTGTCCGCGACGGTGGGCATCCCGGCCACCATCGCGGACGGCGGCCGCGCACTGGTGTCCGGACGGTTGCTGGCAGACATCACCAAGGCATTGCCCGCGCAGCCGGTGGACATCGCAGTTGACGGTGCCCGTGCGCTGATCACTTGTGGCAACGCCAAGTTCAGTCTGCCGACCATGCCGGTCGAGGACTACCCGCAACTTCCCGCCCAGCCCGCGCTCGCGGGCGAACTAGCAGGCGACGCCTTCGGCCAGGCTGTCGCACAGGTCGCGCTGGCATCGGGCAAGGACGACACCCTGCCCATGCTCACCGGCATGCGTCTGGAGATCGCGGGCGACACGCTCACGATGGTGGCCACCGACCGGTTCCGGC
Source organism: Haloechinothrix sp. (assembly GCA_050701115.1). Lineage (GTDB taxonomy): Bacteria > Actinomycetota > Actinomycetes > Mycobacteriales > Pseudonocardiaceae > JBOHER01. The sequence continues at coordinate 16,826 of JBOHER010000121.1, forward strand.
TGGCCATGCGCGAGATCACCTGGGAGCCTGCCGAAGGGGTGTCGGACGCCGCGGTACTGGTCCCCGCCCGCACCCTCGCCGAAGCGGCGAAGTCACTCGGCTCGAGCGGAGCGACGGTGCGTCTCGCGCTGGCCCGCGGTGAAGGTCTGCTCGGCCTTTCCGGATCCGGCCGCTACGCCACCACGCGACTGCTCGACGCGGAGTTCCCGCCCTATCGCCAACTGCTGCCTGCCCAGCACACATCCCGCGCCGTGCTCGAAGTTCCCGCGCTGGCGGAGGCGATCAAGCGAGTGTCGTTGGTTGCCGAACGCGGCACCCAGGTCCGACTCGAGTTCTCCGAAGGATCGCTACGCCTGTCCGCGGGCGGCGACGACGAGGGCAGCGCCGAGGAAGAACTCCCCGTGGACTACGAGGGCGAACCGGTGACGATCGCCTTCAACCCCGGCTACCTGAGCGATGGGCTGTCCGTGCTCAGTTGCGACCGCGCCGAACTGACGTTCACCACCCCGAACCGTCCAGCACTGATCAAGCCCGCCGATGAGGATGGCACGGCGGTTCCCGGGTACCTGTACCTGCTGATGCCGGTCCGCCTTCCGGGCTGAGGCACGATCGGAGATGGCGGTGGGTGCGGTCGGGAGCAAGCGAAGGGGATGACACCCATGCAGATGGGACTTGTCGGGCTCGGCAAGATGGGAGCGGGCATGCGCGAGCGGTTGCGCGCGGCGGGTCACAAGGTGATCGGGTACGACCGCGACCCCAAGGTCAGTGACACCGATTCACTTGCCGACATGGTGTCCACATTGGACACCCCAAGGACGGTGTGGGTCATGGTTCCGGCCGGCGAGCCGACCATCAGTACGGTAGCAGAGCTGGCCGACTTGCTCAGCGAGGGCGATGTGGTGGTAGAGGGCGGAAACTCCCGCCACACCGACGACAAGGCCAACGCGGATCTGTTGTCTGCCAACGGAATCGGTTACATCGACGCGGGTGTGTCCGGTGGCGTCTGGGGCAGGGAGAACGGCTACGGACTGATGGTCGGTGGGTCAACCGACGACGTCGAACGGACGATGCCGATCTTCGACGCGCTGCGACCCGATGGGCCACGCGAGGAAGGCTTCGCGCACGCGGGCGACGTCGGCGCAGGTCACTTCGCCAAGATGGTGCACAACGGCATTGAGTACGGATTGATGCAGGCCTACGCCGAGGGTTTCGAACTGCTGACTGCTTCGGATGCGGTGACCGACGTGCCGGGAGTGCTGAAGGCATGGTCGCGCGGCACAGTTGTCCGATCGTGGCTGCTCAATCTGCTGGTCGCTGCGCTGGAGGAGGATCCGTCGCTCAGTGAGATCCGGGGCTATGTCAACGATTCCGGTGAAGGACGCTGGACCGTGGAGGAAGCGATCAACCACGCTGTGCCCGCTCCGGTGATCTCCGCCGCGCTGTTCGCCCGGTTCGCGTCACGCCAGGAGGATTCGCCTGCGATGAAGGCGGTTGCCGCACTACGCAACCAGTTCGGTGGGCACGCTGTGACCAAGGCCGCAGAGTGAACCGTGCACTCGCTTGGGCCGCCTGCAAGTACTACCAAACCGGGAAATCTGGGCAGTTCTGTACTACCAGGCTAATGGCGGGCCGGCAGCTGTGGCTGGATCGGTACGCGTCGCTTGGTAGTAGTTCTGAACGCCGTCGGAGCACCTTGGTAGTACTTGCAGGCACGCCATCCGACCACGGGTGAGTGCACGATATGTACCTCCGGCATCTGCAGGTCACCGATTTCCGCTCCTGGGAGCAGGCCGGCCTCGAACTCGCACCGGGGCCGAACGTGCTGGTGGGGCAGAACGGTCAGGGCAAGACCAATTTGCTCGAGGCGGTCTCGTATCTCGCGACGCTGGGCTCGCATCGGGTTTCCACCGACGCGCCCTTGGTGCGGCACGGATGTGCGCGTGCACTGGTGCGGGCGGCTGTGGTCAACGGCGATCGTGAGCTGACCGTCGAACTGGAGATCACGCCAGGCAAGACCAACCGGGCCCGGGTGAACCGCGGGGCGGTCACCCCACCCCGCGAGGTACTGGGCATCGTGCACACGGTGCTGTTCGCGCCGGAAGATCTTGCCCTCGTCAAGGGCGACCCCGCCGAGCGCAGGAGGTTCCTCGACGAGTTGCTGGTGCAGCGCGCGCCCCGCAATGCGGGAGTGCGCTCCGATTACGACCGGGTGTTGCGGCAACGCAATGCGCTGCTCAAGACAACCGGAAAACGCAGGGGCGCCGCGCAAGAGGATCCGCACGCCCTGAGCACGCTCGCGGTGTGGGATGCCCAACTGGCCGAGGTCGGGGCCCAGTTGCTTGCCGCACGGTTGGATCTGGTCGCCGACCTCGCACCGCATACGGCTGCCGCCTACGCGGGCGTCGCGGAAGGTTCGGATCCGGATACTTCACGTGCCCGTGAGCGGTCCCGGCCTGCGCTTATCGCGTATCGGTCCAGCCTTGGCAGTGCGCTGCCCGCGGAGTACGGCGTGGCGCAGGGCGAACGGGCGGACGTCGGCACGTTGACCGCTATCTTGATCGACGCGCTGGCCGAGTCACGCCCGGCCGACCTCGATCGGGGCATCAGCCTGGTCGGGCCGCACCGGGACGAACTCGAGTTGGTGCTTGGCGACGCGCCTGCCAAGGGCTACGCCAGTCATGGCGAATCATGGTCCTATGCGCTCGCGCTCCGACTGGCTTCCTATGAGCTGCTCCGGGCCGAGGTCGCCGAGCCGGTTCTGCTGCTCGACGATGTGTTCGCCGAGCTCGATCGGTATCGGCGCGCGCGGCTCGCCGACGTCGCTTCGCGTGCCGAGCAGGTGCTGATCACCGCGGCGGTTGACGAGGACGTGCCTGCAGAGCTACTCGGTGTCCGATACCGAGTGGATGACGGGAAGGTGTCACGTGAGTGAAAACCAGGGGAAAAATCAACGTGGGGTGACTCCGGTCACATCAGAACTTCACTCGCCTGGGGATAAACCTGTGGATACTGTGGATAACAGCGCCCCGTCTGAGCAGGCGATTTCCGGGCGCGACCTCGCTCGCGCCGCGCTGGAAGCGGCCCGGGAGAAGGCCAGATCGCGCGGCAAGTCACCCGGCGCGGGCACCCGTCGCGGGGCCGTGTCGGCAGCCGGTGGGGCGCGGCGTTCCTTTCGTCGTCGTTGGTCCGGACCCGGCGCGGATGACCGGGATCCGCAGCCGTTGAGCCGGGTGGTCGCCCGCCTGGCCACCGAACGTGGCTGGCATACCCAGCTGGCCAGCGGCCAGGTTTTCGGGCATTGGACGCATCTGGTCGGCGAGGAAGTCGCCGAGCACGCGCACCCCGAAGCGCTCAAGGACGGCGAACTGACAGTTCGGGCCAGCTCAACGGCATGGGCAACGCAGTTGCGGCTCCTGCAAGGGCAGTTGCTTGCCAAGATCGCGGCGGGGGTAGGCAGTGGGGTGGTCAAGCGCTTGAAGATCCTGGGCCCGACCAAGCCCAGTTGGCGCTACGGCCCACGTCACGTGTCGGGCAAGGGTCCGCGTGACACGTACGGCTGACGCTGGTCCGTCGATAGCGTGGATTTCGCACCCGCGCAAGCGTTCGGAGGGGTCCAGTAAGCATTTCGTCGCTCAGTGACGCATCTAGCGGTGTCCTTGCCGTATACCAGCACAGGTGGCCAAGTAGACTTGCCGGAGCGAGGTGGGGCCCTGGGTCCGGAGTTGGGACGAGATCGGGCGGTTCGACCCACGCAAGCGTTCGCTGACGCAGACGAGGAGACACCAGAGACGGTGGCAGCAAGGAAGAGTGAGTACAGCGCGTCATCCATCACCGTGCTCGAGGGGCTCGAGGCGGTCCGTAAGCGCCCCGGTATGTACATCGGTTCCACCGGTGAACGCGGTCTGCACCACCTGATCTGGGAGGTTGTGGACAACGCCGTCGACGAGGCGATGGCTGGTCACGCCAGCCGGGTCGAGGTCACACTGCTCGCCGACGGCGGTGTCCGGGTCTCCGATGACGGTCGAGGTATCCCGGTCGAGATGCACCCGGTGGAGAAACGGCCCGCGGTCGAGTTGGTGCTCACCGTGCTGCACGCGGGCGGGAAGTTCGACGACAAGTCCTACGCGGTGTCCGGTGGTCTGCACGGTGTCGGTGTGTCGGTGGTGAACGCGCTGTCCAAGCAATTGGACGTGGAGATCCATCGCGGAGGCACCATCTGGACGCAGCGCTACGACCGGTCGGTGCCAGGCATCCTGGAGAAGCAGGGTGCGTCCAACCTGACCGGCACCACCCTCACCTTCTGGGCCGACGACGCCATCTTCGAGACCACGCACTACAACTTGGAGACGATCGCCCGCCGCATGCAGGAAATGGCGTTCCTGAACAAGGGACTGACCATAGTGCTGCGCGACGAGCGGACCTCGGACGAAACAGCCGAGGATGCCGAAGGCCACCAGGCCACCATCAAGGATCAGACCTTCCGCTACCCGGGCGGCCTCGAGGACTTCGTCAAGCACATCAACGGCACGAAGGACCCGATCCACAAGAGCGTCATCGGGTTCGAGGCCAACGGCGAGGGCCTGCAGGTCGAGGTCGCTATGCAGTGGAACAGTGGCTACACCCCCTCGGTCTACACCTTCGCCAACACGATCAACACACATGAGGGCGGCACCCACGAGGAGGGTTTCCGCGCCGCGCTGACCAGGGTGGTCAACAGCTACGCGCGCGACAAGAAGCTGCTCAAGGAGAAGGACGCCAACCTCACCGGTGACGATGTGCGCGAGGGTCTCGCCGCGATCGTGTCCATCAAGCTGGCCGAGCCGCAGTTCGAGGGCCAGACCAAGACCAAGCTGGGCAACAGTGAGGCGAAGTCGTTCGTGCAGACCACCTGCAACGAGTGGCTGGCCGACTGGTTCGAGCGCAACCCGACCGAGGCCAGGACCATCATCTCCAAGGCGGTCTCATCGGCCCAGGCGCGGATGGCCGCCCGCAAGGCCCGCGAACTGGTGCGGCGCAAGGGCGCGCTGGACATCGGCGGCCTGCCCGGCAAGCTGAAGGACTGCCGGTCGACCAAGCCGGAGGAGTGCGAGCTCTACATCGTGGAGGGCGACTCGGCTGGCGGCTCGGCCAAGGAGGGCCGGGACTCGATGTACCAGGCGATCCTGCCGATCCGAGGCAAGATCATCAACGTGGAGAAGGCACGCATCGACAAGGTGCTGAAGAACAACGAGGTGCAGAGCCTGATCACCGCGCTGGGCACCGGCATCCACGACGAGTTCGACCTGTCCAAGCTGCGCTACCACAAGATCGTGCTGATGGCCGACGCCGACGTGGACGGCCAGCACATCCGCACCCTGCTACTCACCTTGCTGTTCCGCTTCATGCGGCCGCTGGTCGAGCACGGGCACGTCTTCCTCGCGCAGCCTCCGCTGTACAAGATCAAATGGCCGAGGTCGGAGCCCGAGTTCGCCTACTCCGACCGGGAGCGGGACGGCCTGCTGAAGGCGGGGGCCGAGGCTGGTCGGAAGCTGCCCAAGGAAGACGCGATCCAGCGCTACAAGGGTCTCGGTGAGATGAACGCCGACGAACTGTGGGATACCACGATGGACCCGGCGCACCGGCTGCTGCTCCAGGTCACCTTGGACGATGCGGCGACCGCCGATGACCTGTTCTCGGTGCTCATGGGCGAGGACGTGGAAGCCCGCCGCTCGTTCATCACCCGCAATGCCAAGGACGTTCGCTTCCTGGACGTGTAACCCGCGTCCCGGCGGCTACGTACGCGATCAAGAGAGAAGAGCATCGTGACCGAAACCCTGCCACCGGAGCACGACCGCATCGAGCCGGTCGACATCCAGCAGGAGATGCAGCGCTCCTACATCGACTACGCCATGAGCGTGATCGTCTCCCGGGCGTTGCCCGATGTGCGGGACGGTCTCAAGCCGGTGCACCGCAGGGTGTTGTACTCGATGTTCGACACCGGCCTACGGCCCGAGCGCAGCTACACGAAGTGCTCGCGGGTGGTCGGTGACGTGATGGGTAACTACCACCCGCACGGTGACTCGGCGATCTACGACGCGCTGGTGCGCCTGGCGCAGTCGTGGTCGATGCGGTACCCGCTGGTGGACGGCCAGGGAAACTTCGGTTCGCCGGGCAATGATCCAGCAGCCGCGATGCGCTACACAGAGGCGCGTCTCACCCCGCTGGCCATGGAGATGCTACGGGACATCGAGGAAGAGACCGTAGACTTCGCCGACAACTATGACGGCAAGACCCAGGAGCCCAAGGTCCTGCCCGCGCGCATCCCGAACCTGCTGGTCAACGGTGGCTCGGGCATCGCGGTCGGAATGGCGACCAACATCCCGCCGCACAATCTGCGCGAGGTCGCCGAAGGGGTCTTCTGGGCGCTGGACAACTGGGAAGCCACCGAGGACGAGACGCTGGCCGCGATGCTGCAGCGAATCAAAGGGCCGGACTTCCCGACCAAGGCGCTGATCCTGGGCACCCAGGGCATCGAGGACGCCTACCGCACCGGCCGCGGCTCGGTGCGGATGCGTTCGGTGGTCGAGGTCGATGAGGACACCAAGGGTCGCACGATTCTGGTGGTCTCCGAGTTGCCCTACCAGGTCAACCCGGACAACCTGATCGAGAACATCGCCGGCCTGGTCCGGGACGGCAAGCTGACCGGCATTTCCGACATCGCCGACGAGTCCAACAGCCGCAGCGGCATGCGAATCGTGATCGCGCTCAAGCGCGACGCGGTAGCCAAGGTCGTGCTGAACAACCTGTACAAGCACACCCAGCTGCAGCACAACTTCGGCGTCAACATGCTGGCGATCGTCGACGGGGTGCCGCGCACGCTACGCCTCGATCAGATCATCCGGCACTACGTCCGGCACCAGGTGGACGTCATCGTCCGGCGCACCCGGTATCGGCTGCGCAAGGCCGAGGAGCGCGCGCACATCTTGCGTGGTCTGGTCAAGGCGCTGGACATGCTCGACGAGGTCATCGCCCTGATCCGGCGTTCGCCCTCGGCCGACGAGGCGCGCACCGGCCTGATGGAGTTGCTCGAGGTCGACGAGATCCAGGCGACCGCCATCCTGGATATGCAGCTGCGCAAGCTGGCCGCCCTGGAACGTCAGCGGATCATCGACGAGCTGGCCGAGATCGAGGCCAAGATCGCCGACCTGAAGGACATCCTTGATCGTCCGGAGCGCCAGCGGCAGATCATCAAGGACGAACTCCACGAGATCGTCGACAAGCACGGTGACGACCGGCGCACGAAGATCATCCCGTTCGACGGCGACGTGTCGATCGAGGACCTGATCGCGGTCGAGGACGTGGTGGTGACCATCACCCGCACCGGCTACGCCAAGCGCACCAGGACCGACCTGTACCGCTCCCAGAAGCGCGGCGGCAAGGGCGTGCAGGGCGCGACGCTCAAGCAGGACGACATCGTGCAGCACTTCTTCGTCTGCTCAACGCACGACTGGATCCTGTTCTTCACCAACAAGGGTCGCGTCTATCGGGCCAAGACCTATGAGCTGCCCGAGGCCAACCGCAACGCGCGCGGCCAGCACGTGGCCAACCTGCTGGCCTTCCAGCCGGACGAGGAGATCGCCCAGGTCATCCAGATCAAGGACTACCTGGTCGCCCCGTACCTGGTGCTGGCCACCAAGGCAGGTCTGGTCAAGAAGTCCAGGTTGAGCGACTTCGACTCCAACCGCAGCGGCGGCCTGATCGGCATCAACCTGCGGGAAGGTGACGAGTTGGTCGGTGCGGTGCTCGCCTCGGCCGAGGACGACTTGCTGCTGGTGTCGGCGGACGGTCAGTCGATCCGCTTCCACGCCACCGACGACGCGCTGCGCCCGATGGGCCGGGCGACCTCCGGAGTGCTGGGTATGCGGTTCAACGTGGGTGACGAACTGCTCGCTATCGGCGTGGTGCAGGCCGACACGTTCCTGCTGATAGCCACCGATGGCGGATACGCCAAGCGCACGGCGATCGAGGACTACCCGGTGCAGGGGCGTGGCGGCAAGGGCGTCCTTACCATTCAGTACGACCAGCGTCGCGGCAGGCTGGTGGGTGCGCTCATCGTTGACATCGACGATGAGCTGTATGCCATCACCTCGACCGGCGGCGTGATCAGGACCGCGGCCAAGCAGGTTCGCAAGGCCGGCAGGCAGACCAAGGGAGTGCGGCTGATGAATCTCGCTGACGGGACCACCCTGCTCGCGGTCGCCCGTAACGCCGACGAGTCGACCACGATCGCCAACGGAGACGAGGAATCTCCGCAGGCAGCCGACTAGCGGGGCGCCCGCTGACCATCCGCGAAGTTAAGGTACACACGTGACACCACCCGAGAACACCGAACGGGGAACCGAGGCGAACCGCGCGGGAAGTGGTTCCCCGGCTCCCGGCTCGCCGCCCTGGCAGCGGGTTTCCCAGGACGGTGCCGACGACGGTGTTGACACCGAGGGCAACACCGCTTACCTGCCGAAATTCGGGGAACAACGGCATGAAGGAGACCCCGCAAGGGAAAGCGTGTCGTACTCACCGGGGCAGCGGGGTGAGCGTGATGAGGTCAGGAAATCCCACACTGGAGAGCTGCCGGTGGTCACCGGTACGGCGGCGAGCCGGATGTTCGGGAACTTCGAGGCCGATCACGCGACCCACCCCGCGGCCAGGGACAGCGACCACAGCAGGGCGTCGAAGGGGCAGGACAAGGTGAGTGCGCCCAGTGCGGGCACGCGGGGGAGACCAGCACCGACCGCGTTGCGCCGACCGGGGCGCGGCCCCCGGCGGGCAAGTCTGCAGGTCAAGCGATTCGACCCGTGGTCCGTGTTGAAGCTGTCGCTGGTGCTCGGTGTTGCCCTGTTCTTCGTCTGGCTCGTCGCCGTCGGACTGCTGTACACGGTGCTGGACGGCATGGGTGTGTGGGACAAGCTCAACGGCACCTATACCTCGCTGGTGTCCGGCGAGGGCGCCGATTCGAGCGTGGATCCGCTGATCAGTGCCGGCCGGGTGTTCGGCGTCGCGGCCATCTTCGGGGCGATCAACATAGTGCTGCTCTCCGCGTTGGCCACGGTGTCCGCGTTCATCTACAACGTCTCGGCGGATCTCGCGGGTGGCCTGGAGGTCACGCTGTCCGAGCGCGAGTAGCCGGAGTGGCTCGCAGCGGCCACCACCCGGTGTCGGTGGCCGCCGGAACGTGCGGTAGTCTTTTCGCTGGTTCAAGGGCCTATAGCTCAGGCGGTTAGAGCGCTTCGCTGATAACGAAGAGGTCCCAGGTTCAAGTCCTGGTAGGCCCACCCCCAGTCCAAAGCCCCCTCACCTGCACGGATGAGGGGGCTTTCTCGTTTCCTGGTGATCTTCGGTTGTCGTCGTTGACCTCATTGGGCAGCGAGGAGGCAGCATTGCACGTTCAGTCGACCCGCGCCGGGACTCCTGCGCCGCCTTCGTCCGGGTCGTCATCGGTGTTGTTGAGCACGTCGAGGATCGCGCCGTGGTCCTCGGTTCGGCGGACGTAGAGCTGCATCGTAGTCGTGATGTTCTCGTGCCCCATCACCTTCGCGACCTTGTTCGGCGCGATCCCGTCATCAGCCAGCCACGTGCCATAGGAGTGGCGCAGGTCGTGGAACTTCAACCCGCCGAACTGGAAACGCACTACATGCTCAACGGCCTTGCGATACGAGTCGAACCGTTGAGCCGACTTGTTGCCGTCCTGGTCGGTCCAGATCGCCTCGAACGGCTCATTGACATAAATCTTGACCTCGCCGAGCAGACCAGCGCGGACCAGCGACGGACGCCACACGCGCGACCGGAAAAGCGTGCGCCGCAATGCGCCACCCGCTTCGTTGGTGAAGATCAGGGCACCATCACTCGACGGGTATTCCTCGAGGTACTGCCGCAGCATGGTCACGAGCCAACCGGGTAACGGCACCGTGCGTCGACCGGCCCTCGACTTCGGAAACGGCTTGAAGGAGGTGCGACCAGCAACCTCCACGACAGTGCGGATCACGCGCACTATGCCCGCGTCCAGGTCCACCGCATCGGCGCACAGTCCCACGACCTCCCCCCACCGCAGGCCAGTGAACGCGGCCGTAGCGACGAGCGCCCGATATCGCGCGGGGACCACAGGCAGCAGTAACTCGCGCAGCTCATAGCGTGTGATGATCCGCTCGTCGGTGTCCCGCACGCGTCGACCAGGTACCCGCACGTCATCAGCCGGGTTGTGCGCGATCAGCCGATTCTTCACAGCCGAACGCAGCACACCCGACGCCAGCCGCTTGCACTCGGCAACTGTGGCACGCGCCAGTTTGCCGGATAACTCTGCCACCCACGTCTGGAAAGAAAGCTCGTCAATCTTGGCGAGCTGCCAGTCACCCCACTTCGGGATCACGTGGTTACGCATGATGGAGGTATCTCTCGCCGTCGTGGTTTCCTCGCTGTTCCACGAGGCCATCCAAGCCCGCGCGTGGTCGCCAAAGAGGATGCGGCCCGCATGTGGGGAAACGTACGCCCCGGTGGTCTTCGACGTTTCCACCTGCGCCAAGAACGCGGAAGCCTCCCGCTTAACCCGGAACGTTCTCGAGCGCTGCACCCCGGAGGGCTCGCGCCAGAACGCCTTCCACCTTCCGGTGTCAGTCTGCTTGATGAACCCCATCAGATGACCGCCTCTCGGCTGTCCAACCAGTGGTGGAACGACCTGCGCGGTATCACCCATCGCCTACCGATTCGCTGCGCGGGAATGACGCCCTCACGAACGTACTGGTAAGTGACGCCGCGCGAGAGGTTGAGCAGGTAGGCGACCTCCATGACCGTGTACGTGGCCCGGTGAGGGTCGATGACCTGTTCCGACTCCATGTAGGGAGCGTCCTCAGCCATGTCACAGCTGAATAAGGGCACGATGTTGCTGCTGTTCATTACGATTTCCTTCCTTGTGGGTCATCGGTCTGCCCTTGCAGCCGAGTGCTTGAGAGGTGGATCTCGGCGAACATCGCCGCCAGAGCGCGTTCGCCGGGGTTGCGGTAGCCGAGTCCGGTCATGGACCAGTCCGCCACGGCCACCAGGTCACCGAGGTCGAGCAGGCCGAGCGCTTCGCGTTCCTGGTCGAGCCGGTATTCAGCCCGCGTGCGGCGAATTGCGGTGAACGTGGTCGAGTAGTGCCGGGACTTGGTGAGGAAATGGCCCCGGAAGCCGAGCATGTGCGCCCACTTGCGTAGGTTCAGCTCCGCGAACTCGGCCAGCTCGCCGAGCCGCCAGGCGGTGCGCATCAGCTCCTTGTGGTGCTCGCTAATGCTCAGGGCCTCGATGTGTTCGGCCGAGCGAATGCGGAAGTCGGAACCCTCGGTTAGCCGCGTGCCCTTCGTGGCGTACTTAGCGACATAGCCAGCTACTCGCTTGTCATGCCAGCTCCCAGGGTCCTCGTCTGGCTCGTGCACGGCGATCGGTTCCACGTCAACCTGCTCGCCCCATTCGAACGCGCGGGTACCCACGGCGGTGGAGTCTGCGGAGTGAACCACGACAGAAGCCGAGGCTTCCCGGATCACCAGCTCAAGAAGTTCGGTGTCCACTTCGGACGGTGGCGGTGGGCCGTCCGGTCCCTCGGGACCATCGACGCGCACGACGGCGTGGAAGTGGATCAGCCCGCGCCGCTGGAACTCGGCCACCTTGGCGTAGGACAGGCGAAGCACCGTGCGTAGGTCAGTCGCACGCACACCTAGACTGGCCGCAAGTCGCCGGCCAACCGCGATCGTGAACCGCCGCCACAGTTCGCCGGCATGCGCCTGCCATAGCACCGAACCCGTGTAGTCGTAGCTCTCGGGATCTAGCGGCAAACCCAGTTCCTCGGCGTAGGCCGAGTGCAGGACACCGCAGCCACAGCGCCGGACCTTGCCGCCACGCTGCGGACGGGAGTGCACCCGGCCGAAGGACGGCGCGGTGAGCGTGGCCAATGCCCGCGTATGTCCACCGACCGACTCGGGCACGCCCTTTCCACCGGTCATCCCCGCGCGGATCAGGTGGAAGGTGTCGTGTGCGTAGTGCGCCGAGCAGGACTCACACACCGTCTCGCGTCGGTTCTTGCACGGCACGAACACGTTGCCCGAGAACTCGTGCACCACGTTGCCCGCGCCATCCAACAATGACGACGAACCCGACAGACGCACAGGCTTGGCACAACCCCGCGCCGCTTGAACCTTCGCCGACCAGGTACCGAAGTCCGCGCGCCGAAGAACGTCGAGCAGATCCCCGCTCATGGCCTCGGAGCCGACGAACGCCTCGACAGTCTGCACCAAGCCCGGATGGATCGCAGCCTTCATGCCGCGTCACCCCCGTCGATCGCGCGAAGCCCCTCGGCCATTACCGGGCCGGGCCGGTAGGTGACGGCGAGGCGGCGTATGTCCTCATCGGTCAGATACGCCGCCCGCACCCGGGTCACCGCCTTGGAGCCGGTCTCGGCGACGTAACCCACGC
>JBOHER010000122.1:0-3994 GCA_050701115.1 Haloechinothrix sp.
CGAACGCTGACGGAGGCACCGTCATCGTCGGTGTCGCCGACTCTCCCCGTGACACTGGCTCCGTCATCGGCGTACGCGCAGGCCTGATCCGCGATGTGGTGATCAAGGGAATCTTCGAGCGAACGCGACCGTCTCTGTCCGTTCCGGTGGAGGAAATCTGCGTAGACGGTAGGCGTCTGCTGGTGATCACCGTGCCGCGTGGTGCCACCTTCTACGCCAATGCGAAAGGAACCGCAACGCGTCGGCTCGGTGCTGAGTGTGTGCCTTTTCCGCCGGACCAGCAGCGCCAGGCGATGGCTGCGCGTGGCCTGTACGACTGGTCCGCTGATGCCTCCGGTCACGACACGAGTGCGACCGACCCAGACGAGCTGCGGCGGCTCCGACGCCTACTGAGCGCGGCAGGCAAGGAAGACCTCGCGCGTGCGGATGATGTCCGGGTGCTCGCAGATCTGCGGCTCTGCGATGCCGAAGAAGAGTTGACCTATGCGGGGTTATTGCTGGTAGGGCGAGAAGAAATCATCCGCTCGACGGTACCGACCTATGGCTATGCCTATCAGTACCGGCCGTCTCCAGGCAGTGAGGCAACGGCGCGGTTTCGTGAGAGTCGGCCGCTCCTGGCCGGAGTCGAACGCCTGCTTGATGCGGTTGACTCGCGTCGGCTGGTGCACCCCATCAACGTTTCCGGCGGTGTGCAGCTTCAGGTCCACGACTATCCGTCGAACGCGGTACGCGAACTTGTGGTGAACGCCCTGGTGCACCGTGACTACGAGTTGGACGGCGCGATGGAGGTGGAGCATTCCCCGGAACGGCTCAGGGTCTCCAGCCCCGGCGGGCTTGTCTTCGGTGTTACCCCGGACAACATCCTGACCCACCCGTCGACACCTCGGAACCGGTTGCTGCTTGAAGTTGTCACCACCCTGCAGGTCGCGGAACGGACGGGCCAAGGTGTCGACCGGGTGTATCGGGAGCTGCTCCGCACGGGCAAAACTCCGCCTGCCTATACCGATGACGGGTCGGCTGTCAGCGTGATCGTGGAGGGTGGGACCGGCGACGACGCGTTCGTTCGCTATGTGAATAGCGAGCTCGCGCCGGAGTCCGCCGTCGATGTCGAGGTGCTGCTCGCCCTCTCCCGGTTGCGTGACACACGGCGACTGGACGCGAACATGTTGGCAGCCGGGGTACAGCGATCTCCCGCGGAGGCCCAGCTCGTCCTTGAACGCATGGCGCAGGCGGGTTTGGTCGAGCCGAGTCGTCGTACCGCGCGAAGGCCCTTTCCTTCGTATGGTCTCAGCCCGTCGGCGCTTGCCAGCCTTGGTCGTGCGGTTCGATATCACCGCAGGGAGTCTGACGGTATGGATCAGAAAGTGGTCGAACACGTACGGGAGTACGGTTACATCACTAACCAGACATTACGCCGACTGTTCGACCTCGGCGTCTATCCTGCCCGCGACCTGCTCCGTGATCTTCAGCAGAGAAGGATCCTGCGAAAGCTTGACGCCAAGACGGCAGGTCCGGGAGTTCGATATGGGCCCGGCGTGGAGTTCCCAGGCGGCCGGACCGGACCTCCCCGCTAGCGCTAGCGAAGGGCTAGGCAGCGAAGTCGACGACCCGGTCACGCATGTACACCTGGATGGACTGCCCTGCTGACGCGCGCGGCGCCGAATCGTTTCGTACGCATTCTCCGGGATTTCCCGAACCTGGATAGTTGCCGTAGCGCTGTAGCGCTCCTGGGTGCCAATGGGAGAGATTGAGCAAAGTTTGAGAAGGCGTGCGATCTGCACGCTCTCTCAATCGTTCCGTCGATGCACATAATATGTGCGTTACAATGTACGTATTATGGCAGTTATGATGCACCGGCGCGCGGTCGGACAGGTGGTTTCAGGCCTTTTGGACGAGGTGCCGGTCGTTCGCGTGTCCGGTCCTAGGGCGGCGGGCAAGACGACAACGTGCGCGGTCGAGACGGAACGCCGGGGCGGCACGGTTGTGCGGCTGGATGACCCGGACGAACGTCGTGCGGTCGCCGCGGACCCTTCGGGATATCTGTCCGGCTTGCCTTTTCCAGTGTTGATCGACGAGTACCAGCGCGTGCCCGAGACACTGGACGTCGTGAAGGTCGATCTTTCTCGCGGCGGCCATACGGCTGGCCGGTGGCTGCTGACTGGATCAATTTCCATCAGGGCGGTAACCAGCGCCGCGGATTCACTTGGTGGTCGGCTCACCGATGTCGTGATGGGGACGCTTACCGTCGACGAACGAAACGATCGGGCCGAACCGACCTTCGCGGCGAATCTGCTCGCCGTTGGGCCTGGCTTCCTGCGTGGCTGGCGACCGGCGTCCCACTTCGAGCGGGATGCGCTGCTCGTCGAGGCGATTCGGGGAGGCTTTCCCCTGGTCGCGGATCGTGGCCCCGCACCAGCGAGACGGCGAGGTCTGTCCGACTGGGTCGAGGCGTCGGTGATCGCCGACGGATCCGCGGTCGCAGGGGTGCGCAATGTCGAGGACCTGCGCAGGATGCTGCGGTTGTACGCGGCAGCGACAGCCGCGATAACGCCCAAGGACGGCCCGACCGCGGACCGGCTCGAGATCGACCGGCGCACTGTCGCCAGGTATCGCGACTTGCTCGCGGGGCTCCACGTCACCTGGGATCTGCCTGCCCTGGTGCCAGGCAACGCGACCGGGCAGGTAACCAAGTCTCCGAAGTTGCACCTGGTTGACAGTGGCCTTGCGGCTCATCTGGCGGGTCGCGACCAGCTCGAATCCCTCGCACGCGATCCACAGTACGCAGGGGCGCTGGTCGAGACGATGGTGGCCAATGACCTCCGAGTGCAAGCCGGCGTGCACGAATCCCCGCCACGACTGTTCCATTTCCGCGAGGACTCCCACGAAGTCGACCTCGTCCTGGAAACACACGACGGTCGCATCATCGGTATCGAGGTCAAGCTCACATCCAACCCAGGTCAGAAGGACCTGGCTGGGTTACGTCGTCTCCGCAGGTCGAGTGGCACTCGTTGGATGGGGGGCGTGGTGCTGTGCCGGGTTCCAGCTGGGCGGATGAGCGACGAGGGGATCGCCATCGCGCCCCTGGATGCTGTCTGGGGCGTCGTCGGCTGACCAGCAAGGCGTGCGATCTGCACGCTCTCTCAGTTATTCCGTCACAGCGCGGTGCGCTGATCGCCGATCACGGCGTGCGGCCGATCCCCGATGGTGAACGTGGTCCGCGGGCGAGGGAACCATCCCGCGGCCAGCGCGGTGCTGAGGGCATCGTCGTCTGGAGTGTCCACACCTGACACAGGTATATCCCACCGGGTCAGGTGCTTGGCTACCGCGCCGAACAGGTTGTTGTCTCCGATGAGCAGCAATCGCTGGTTCAGCACATCGGCGGGAGACTCATCGGGCGCGGTAGCCGGTTGCTGACGCGACTTCTCGAGCAGCGGTGTCACGGTGTGTCCTTACAACTGGGTCGGTCGCTACTGCACGGCAGCAGGGATCGGCGCCTCCGGGCCGACGGCCGCGTCCAGCTCGCCGGAGCGCACCTTCCGGAGGTAGCTGACCAGTTCGCGCTTGACGACGGGTGCCAGCAGGTAGAGGCCGATGACGTTGACCAGCGCGAGCAGGAAGAGCACCGCATCGGTGAAGGCGAGCACGCTGCCGAAGGTCAGCACCGCGCCGACGACGATGAACGCGCAGTACACCAACTGATAGGTGCGCTCACTGGTGGTGCTCTTGCCGAACAGGTAGGTCCAGGCCTTCTGCCCGTAGTAGCCCCAGGTGATGATCGTGGAGATGGCGAACAGCGCGACCGCCAGCGTGAGCACGTAGGGGAACCACGGGATGACCGTGGCGAAGGCGTCGGAGGTGACGATCACCCCGTCCGGGGTGTCCCCGCCGGCCAGCGCGGACGCCTGCGCGGCGCGCCAGAACGGGGTGCCCGCGATCACGATCGTCAACGCCGTCATGGTGCAGATGATCACGGTGTCGATGAAGGGCTCGAGCA
>JBOHER010000123.1:0-13375 GCA_050701115.1 Haloechinothrix sp.
GCGGGGACGCGCTGAGCTGGATTTGCTGCTGCGCCCGTTCGGCTACCGCACGACTGCTGGGTTCTATCAGGTGGCCGACCCCATGGTCGCGTTCCGAATCTATGCGATCTTCGGTGGCGTTCCTGGGTACCGGGACCTGCTGGCCAACGCTTCCCCGCAGAATGCCGAAGAGTTGGACGAGCTGGTGCTCAGTACCGTTTGTAACCCCAGCCACGCTCTCTTCGGCGAGCCGGGCTACTTGCTACGCGAAGATCCTCGGATCACCGACCGGGCCCTCTACTACTCCATTCTCGCCGCAATCGCTGCAGGTGCCACTACTCCGGCCACAGTAGCCGCAGCGCTTGGTCGCGATCAGCGCAGCCTGTCCCATCCGTTGGACGTGCTCACGACTGCGGGATTTGTGCGCAAAGATGACGACGTCCTGCTGCAGCGGCGACCCGTACTGCGGATCGTCGACCCCGTTGTGCGGCTACATGAACTTGTTGTTGCGCCGCGACTTGCCGCATTCGAGGACCGCCGCGCCCGTCCGGCATGGGACGACGCACAACCGACCGTCCGTACTCAGTTGTATGGACCTGCTTTCGAAGCGCTCGCCCGTGAGTGGACTGCACGCTATGCCGCTGATGAGACTCTTGGCGGACCGGTCGGGGAAGTCGGAAAGACCGTAGTCAACAATAGCGCCGGACGGGCGCAGCATGAGGTCAACATTTTCGCACTCGCCGCGGGGCAGCGGCGGCAGGATCGTCAGGCCACAGTTCGTGTGATCGGTGCGGCCAAGGATTCCGACCGGCCCCGCACGCGCTCAGATCTCCTTCGACTCGAGCACATTCGTGCCCTGCTGGTCGCGCGCGGCGTCGATGCGACCGGTGCGAAGCTGCTGGTGTTCGGTCGATCCGGTTATGACCGAGAACTCACCGACGCGGCAAACACGCGTTCAGACGTGGAGTTGGTCGATCTTGATCGGATCCGGCACGGCCACTGACAACAGGAGCCCGGAACGGCTTGTTGCCGAGCGCGGCGTCCCTCACCTCATTTGTCCTCATTCCGGAGAGCCTCATCGGGATGGTCGGTCGCCATCGTTAAGGTGGGGCCATCCACAAGACTTGTTCCGGTCACCTGGGCGGCGTGCTGCTTGTCCCTGGTGCCATGATCGCTGAGTTGGCGCAGGAGGTTCTCGTTGGTGTCTGAGGACTCATTCGTCCACCTGCACGTCCACACCGAGTACTCGATGCTCGACGGTGCGGCCAAGATCGCTCCGCTGTTCGCCGAGGTATCCCGGCTGGGTATGCCCGCGGTCGGCATGACCGACCACGGCAATATGTACGGCGCCGACGAGTTCTACCAGCAGGCCACCAAGGCCGGGGTCAAGCCGATCATCGGTATCGAGGCCTACATCGCCCCGCAAAGCAGACACCACAAGAAGCCGGTGTTCTGGGGCCAGAGCAATCAGCGCGGCGCGGACGAGTTCGGCGAGGGCGGCGACGTCTCCGGTGGCGGTGCCTACACGCATATGACCATGCTCGCGGAGAACGCGACCGGCCTGCGCAACCTGTTCCGGATGTCCTCGATCGCCAGTATCGAGGGTTACTACCGGAAACCCCGGTGTGACCGCGAGCTGATCGCCGAACACGCCGAAGGCATCATCGCCACCACGGGCTGTCCCTCCGGGGAGGTGCAGACCCGGCTGCGACTCGGCCAGCCGGACGAGGCGTTGCGGGCCGCGGCGGACTACCGCGACATCTTCGGTCGGGACAACTTCTTCCTCGAGTTGATGGACCACGGCCTGCCCATCGAACGCTCCGTGCGGGAAGGCCTGATGGAGATCGGCGGCAAGCTCGGCTTGCGGCCGCTGGCCACCAACGACTCGCACTACGTCACCCAGGACCAGTCCGACGCGCACTCGGCGCTGCTCTGCGTGCAGTCCGGCAAGACTCTCAACGACCCGAACCGGTTCAAGTTCGACGGCGACGGCTACTACCTCAAATCCGCCGCGGAAATGCGCAAGTACTGGGACGTCGAGGTGCCCGGTGCCACCGACTCCACGCTGCTGATCGCCGAGCGGGTGCAGTCCTACGCCGAGGTCTACGCCCACCACGACCGGATGCCCCGATACCAGGTGCCGGACGGACACACGGAGGCAAGCTGGTTGCACCACGAGGTTATGGCCGGCCTCGCGTGGCGCTTCCCCAGCAGCATTCCCGACGGGTACATCGAGCGAGCCGAGCTCGAGTTGGGTGTGATCGCCGACAAGGGATTCCCCGCCTACTTCCTCGTGGTCGGCGACCTGGTCTCATATGCGAAGAGCGTGGATATCCGGGTCGGCCCCGGCCGTGGATCGGCGGCGGGGTCGCTGGTGGCCTACGCGATGGGCATCACCAACATCGATCCGATCCCGCACGGCCTGCTGTTCGAGCGGTTCCTCAATCCCGAGCGCGCGTCGATGCCCGACATCGACATCGACTTCGACGACCGCAGGCGCGGCGAGATGGTCCGTTACGCCACCGAGAAGTACGGCTCCGACAAGGTCGCCCAGGTCATCACGTTCGGCACCATCAAGACCAAGGCGGCGATCAAGGACTCCGCCCGTGTCCACTTCGGACAGCCCGGGTACGCGATCGCGGACAAGATCTCCAAGGCGCTGCCGCCGCCGATCATGGCCAAGGACATTTCGCTGTCCGGCATTGTCGACCCGCAGCACGAGCGGTACTCGGAGGCGGCCGAGGTGCGGTCGCTTGTGGAGACCGACCCGGACGTCAAGACGATCTTCGACACCGCCCGCGGGTTGGAGGGCCTGATCCGCAACGCGGGCGTGCACGCCTGTGCGGTGATCATGTCGTCGGAGCCGCTGATGAACGCCATCCCGTTGTGGCAGCGGGACGACGGCGCGATCATCACCGGCTGGGATTACCCGTCCTGTGAGGCCATCGGCCTGTTGAAGATGGACTTCCTCGGCCTGCGCAACCTGACCGTCATCGGCGACGCCATCGACAACATCAAGGCCAACCGGGGCGAGCACGTCGATCTCGACACCCTTGGCCTGGACGACGCGGAGTCCTACCAGCTGCTCGGCCGTGGCGACACGCTCGGCGTGTTCCAGCTCGACGGTGGCGCCATGCGGGATCTGCTGCGCCGTATGCAGCCCACCGGGTTCGACGACATCGTCGCGGTGCTCGCGCTGTACCGGCCGGGCCCGATGGGCATGAACGCCCACAACGACTACGCCGATCGGAAGAACGGCCGGCAGAAGATCAAGCCGATCCACCCTGAGCTCGAGGAGCCGCTCAAGGAGGTTCTGGCCGAGACCTACGGCCTGATCGTGTATCAGGAGCAGATCATGCGCATCGCGCAGATCGTCGCCGGGTACTCGATGGGCCGCGCGGACACCCTCCGCCGCGCGATGGGCAAGAAGAAGAAGGAGGTCCTCGAGCAGGAGTTCGAGGGCTTCGCGGCGGGCATGAAGGCCAGCGATATCGTTCCCGGCGGGTTCTCCGACCCAGCGATCAAGGCGCTCTGGGACACCGTGCTGCCCTTCGCAGGCTATGCGTTCAACAAGTCGCACGCAGCAGGCTACGGCCTCGTCTCCTACTGGACGGCCTACCTCAAGGCCAACTACCCCGCGGAGTACATGGCGGCGCTGCTCACCTCGGTTGCCGATAACAAGGACAAGTCCGCGGTCTATCTTTCGGAGTGCCGCAGGCTCGGCATCAAGGTGCTGCCGCCGGATGTCAACGAATCGGCGCAGCGGTTCGCCGCCGTCGGCAACGACATTCGCTTCGGCCTGGGCGCGGTGCGCAACGTTGGCGCCTACGTGGTCGCGTCGATCATCAAGACCCGTGCGGAGAAGGGCAAGTACACCTCCTTCACCGACTTCATCGACAAGTCCGAGCTGGTCGGTTGCAACAAGCGGGTCGTGGAGTCGCTGATCAAGGCCGGAGCGTTCGACTCGCTCGGCTGTACCCGCCTTTCGATGATCCAGTGCCACGAGGACGCCGTCGACGCCGTGGTTCCGCTCAAGCGCCAGGAGGCGATGGGTCAGTTCGACCTGTTCGGCGCCGGAGGGTCAGCGGACGAAGCGGCGACTTCGGGCCATTCGCCGCTCGCGCATCTGACCTTCACCGATCAGGAGTATCCGCGTAAGCAGATGCTGGGCTACGAGCGGGAGATGCTGGGGCTCTACGTTTCGGCGCACCCGCTGGACGGCGCCGAGCGCATCCTGCGCAAGCACGCGCAGAAGCCGATCGCGGCTATCCTGGACGACCCGCCGAAGGAAGGCGAGATCATCGTCGCCGGCCTGATCACCTCGATGGAACGCCGGGTGAACAAGAACGGTGAGCCGTGGGCTATCTGCACGGTCGAGGACCTGGACGCCGCGCTCGAGGTGCTGTTCTTCCCCAAGTCCTACGCGCTCTTCTCCGCAGATCTGCACGAGGACAACGCCGTGCTGGTCAAGGGCAGGGTGAACTGGCGCGAGGACAGGATGTCCGTCTTCGGCGGCGGCGTGGCGCCGCTTGACCTGGCAGGCATCGAACTCGGGCAGGAGGAGCCACCATTCGTGCTGCTGGCCTCCGCGGACAAGATCAACGCGGGCGTGGTGGCGGAGCTCAAGCGCACGCTCGAGGTGCACAAGGGCGAGATACCGGTACACCTCAAGCTGATCAGCGGGAGCAAAGAGACCATCTTCGCGCTGGACGGGTTCGCTGTGGCGCCCAGTGCGATGCTGCTCGGCGAGCTCAAAGCGATCCCCGGCATCAGCGCTGCCTCCTGACCGGTCAGCGTCCCCCAGTTTGTAGGTCTTCAAGACCTCCAAACCCGGAAGCTGATCACCGCTAACCGCTGCAAACCCGGGCAAACCCCGTTCGGCGCGTCGACACCGTGGAAGCGCCCGTCGGCTAACGTGCACCCATGCCGATGTTTTCCTTTGAGGGCACCAGCCCCACCGTGCACCCCGACGCCTGGATCGCGCCCACCGCGACGCTCATCGGGGACGTGACCGTCGAAGCGGGCGCCTCCATCTGGTACGGAGCGGTACTGCGCGCCGACTTCGGAAAGATCATCGTCGGTGAGGGCGCCAACATTCAGGACAACTCCGTCGTGCACGTCAACGAGGGCGTGTGCGAGATCGGCAGGAACGTCACCGTCGGGCACATGTGCCTGGTACACGACTGCACGATCGGTGAGCAGGCGCTGATCGGCAACGGCTCCACGGTGCTGGACAAGGCCGTCATCGGGCCGAGGGCAATGGTGGCCGCCGGAGCGGTGGTGACCCCGAACTCCGAGGTGCCGGGCGAGGTCATCGCGATGGGCGCGCCCGCCAAGAAGCACGTGCCGCTGACCGAGTCCGCGCGCGGCTGGATCGAGTACAACGCGGTGATCTACCAGGAGATCGCCAAGCGGCACCGCGACGGGATCGAACCGGTGGACTAGCATCGAAGCCGACAAGCGACTGGCGCGACAAGGTGGAGCACCACCGGGGAGCACAAGCAAGTGGCGGGCACCGTGCGCCTGGGTGTCCGACAGCCGGCCTGTCAGGAGTACGTGTCATGACGCACCAGCCAGCGATTCCGACCCTCGCCACCGCCGACCCCGAGATCGCCGGGCTCGTCGAGGCAGAAGCCAAGCGGCAACACGACAAGATCCGCATGATCGCCTCGGAGAACTACGTGTCGCAGGCGATCCTCGAAGCCACCGGCACGGTACTGACCAACAAGTACTCCGAGGGCTACGCCGGGAAGCGCTACTACGAGGGCCAGCAGGTCATCGACCAGGTGGAGACGGTGGCCATCGAGCGTGCGAAGTCCCTCTTCGGGGTCGATCACGTCAACGTGCAGCCGTACTCCGGTTCGCCTGCCAACCTCGCGGTGTACCTCGCCTTCGCCCAACCGGGCGAGACGATCATGGGGATGGCGCTGCCCGACGGTGGCCACCTGACACACGGCTGGACGGTGTCTGCGACCGGTAAGTGGTTCAACCCGGTGCGCTACGGGGTGCGCAAGGAGAGCGGCCGGGTCGACCTGGACCAGGTGCGCGAGCTGGCGCTCGAGCATCGGCCGAAGCTCATCTTCGCGGGCGGCACCGCCATTCCGCGCACCATCGACTTCCCGGCGTTCGCCGAGATCGCTCGGGAGATCGACGCCGTGCTGGTCGCCGACATCGCACACATCGCGGGCCTGGTCGCCGGCGGCGCGCACCCGTCGCCGGTTGGCCACGCGCAGGTGATCACCACCACAACGCACAAGACGCTGCGGGGTCCGCGCGGCGCGATGATCATGACGGATGCCGACCACGCGAAGGCCATCGACAAGGCCGTTTTCCCCGGTCTGCAGGGTGGGCCGCACAACCACACGACCGCAGCGATCGCCGTCGCGCTTGGTGAAGCGGCCAAGCCGGAGTTCCGCGACTACGCGCACACTGTGGTCGCCAACGCCAAGGCATTGGCCGATGCGCTGCTCGAGCGGGGCTTCGACCTGGTCTCCGGCGGGACCGACAACCATCTGCTGCTGATCGACCTGACCAACAAGCAGATCGCGGGTAAGCCCGCCGCCCAGGCGTTGGACCGGGCAGGCATCGAGCTGAACTACAACACGGTCCCGTTTGACCCACGCAAACCGTTCGACCCGTCGGGTGTCCGGCTGGGCACCGCTGCGCTCACCACGCGTGGCCTCAGGCCGGAGCACCAGCCGAAGATCGCGGAGTGGATCGACCGCACCGTTGCGGCCGCGATCGCCGCTGATGACGCCGCACTGGACGCCATCGCGGCCGAGGTGGGCGAGCTGCTCGCCGACTTCCCCATGCCGGGGTACACCGGGTAGGAACATGCCCCACTTTGGGGACGTTGCATGCCCCCAAAGTTGGGGACATCCAACGTCCCCAATGCCGCATTGGCCGACCTCAGTGGGCGTGTGGGTCTTCGCCGGAGGCGGCCAGCTTCTCGAGCCGGTCCTTCTCACGCCCGTATGAGGCCTTGATCTCGGTCTCGGCTTCGACGCGGCCGACCCAGCTGGAGCCCTCGACGCTCTTGCCGGGCTCGAGGTCCTTGTACACCTCGAAGAAGTGCTGGATCTCCAGCTTGTGGAACTCGTTGAGGTGGTGGATGTCCCGCAGGTGTTCGAGGCGCGGGTCCTCGGACGGCACGGCCAGCACCTTGTCGTCCGGCCCCTTCTCGTCGGTCATCCGGAACATACCGATCGCGCGGCAGCGGATCAGGCAGCCAGGGAAAGTCGGTTCCTGCACGAGCACGAGGACGTCGAGCGGGTCGCCGTCCTGCCCCAGCGTGTCGTCGATGAACCCGTAATCGGCCGGGTACTGGGTAGCCGTGAACAGGGTGCGGTCGAGCTTGATCCGCCCCGTCTTGTGGTCCACCTCGTACTTGTTGCGCTCCCCTTTGGGGATTTCGATCGTGACGTCGAACTCCACGGCGTCCTCTTCGTTCTCTTTGGTGCGTCAACCGTCTCCGTGCCGGCAAGACAAGCAAGGCCGAGCATGCGGAGCGGCGTAGGCGTTTCTCAATTCTGTGCGCCACTAGTGTGGACCATGCGGTAGCCGGGTGGGGGAACGGATGCCTCGATTCGGGTGTGACATTGCGCCCGTTGGCGTCGATGACATGGGCGATGACGAGCGCGAAAGAGGAGATGTGCGTGGCAGGGCGGGACAACGAGGGGAACGCGGCGCACGGTTGGCCGACCGACGATCAGGATGGCTACCCCACTTCGGGCGCACCCCGGATGCACCAGCGGGTGACGCCCGCTGACCAGCCCACCCAGCAGTTCCGCGCTGTCGCCGCGGAGCGACCGCCCCGATCCGCGCCCGTTCCGCCCGCCCCGACGCACGCTATGCCGGTGCGCATCGAGGCGAGCGAGCAGGCCACGCCGACCACGGTTGAGCCGCGGCGCGGTAGGCGTGGCCTGCTGATCACCGTCCTCGCCGTCGTCGTGGTCGCGGCCCTCGCAGCCGCCCTCGCGCTGCCCGACGTGTCCAACCGGCTGGCCTTGCCGTGGGCCCCCAACGCGCCGACCGGTCCCGAGCCCGCCCCGATCGGGGTGCAGCGCAGCCTGCCCGGACCCGATGACGCCGCTCCGGCGCCGACCGCATCGGGGGTAGAGGCAGCCCTCGACGACGTCGTCGACAACCCGGCCCTCGGCTCACTGACCGGCAGTGTGGTCGACCCGGTCAGTGGCGCAGTGCTGTGGGAGCAGGACGCCGACCGCCCGCTCACCCCGGCCTCCACCACGAAACTGCTCACCGCCGCCGCCGCGCTGCTCGCGATGGAGCACACCACCCGGCTCGCCACCCAGGTCGTCGCGGGTGATGAACCCGGTGCGGTCGTGGTGGTCGCAGGTGGAGACCCCACCCTTACCGCGCTGCCGGAAGGCAAGGACTCCGTCTATCCCGGCGCCGCGCACCTCGACGACCTCGTCGAGCAGGTGCGGGACGCCACCGGAGGCGAGGTCGACACGGTCAGCATCGACCTGAGTGCGTACACCGGCAGCGAGCGGGGACCGGGGTGGGCGGGCGAGGACGTGCCGTCCACCTACGCCGCTCGGGCGGACCCGGCCATGCTCGACGGTGGCCGCACCGAGCCGACCCGCACCGATTCGCCGCGTACCGGTGACCCGGCAGCCGCGCTGGCCGCCGAACTCGCCGATCGGCTCGGCGCCAGGGTCGCCGAGCCGAGCACAGCAACCGCGCGGCCGGGCGCCGAGGTGCTCGGCGAGGTCGAGTCGGCGCCGCTCACCGGGCTCGTCGACAATCTGCTCACGACCTCCGACAATGTGCTGGCCGAGGCGATCGCCCGGCAGGTGGCGATCGCAACCGGAGCCGAGCCCTCGTTCACCGGTGCCGCCACCGCGACGCTGGATGTGTTGCGGCGCAACGGATTCGACCTGGAAGGGGTCGAGTTGTCCGACGGCAGCGGGCTCTCAGTCGACAACAAGATCCCGGCACGACTGCTGACTGAACTGCTCGCGGTCGCGGCCGGGCCGGACGAACAGGACCCCCGCGCCGGGAAGTTGCGCCCACTGCTCGGCGGTCTGCCGGTCGCCGGGGGCAGCGGCACCCTGGCCGATCGCTACGACCGTGGTTCCGCGCAGGAGGGGAAGGGCTGGGTGCGCGCCAAGACCGGCACGCTCTCGGAGGTCAACACCCTGGCCGGGGTTGTGCTCGATTCCGACGGCCGTGTGCTGGTGTTCGCCTTGATGTCGGCCGGTTCCGCCCAGGACAAGGCCCGGCCCGCCCTCGACGCGATCGCCGCCACTCTCCGCGGTTGTGGATGCGGCTGACCACGTGCCGCCTCGGGTAGCGTCGATGGAGTGAACATGCTGATCGAGCACGGCGAATCTGGTGACGGCGACCGGGACGAGCGGGGCACGCTCGTCGACTGGTCGCTTGCCGCGACCACGGCGTCGCTCCTGGTCGGCAGCGGACCGTCGGTGCCGCGGGAGGTGGCCCAGCAGGCGGTGTCCCAACTGGCCGAGTTCGCCTCGCCTGCCGAGCGGCACGTTCGCGAGCTGACCGGGCTCGGCGAGCAACTGCCGTTGCGGCCTGCCACCGTGGTCGATCGGCGTGGATGGGTCCGATCGGCCGCTTCCGGCCTTGACGCGCTGACCAGCAGGGCCCTTTCCCGTGGCTACCGTGGTCCGCTGGGCGGGGTACTCGCGGGCACCGCGGGTGTGCAGACCGGCCTTGTGCTCGCATTCCTGGGCACCAAGGTGCTCGGACAGTACGACCCGTTCGGCGGGGCGGACGGAGCGGGTGGCGGCGGAAGGTTGCTGCTGGTCGCGCCGAACGTGGTGCAGGCCGAGCAAGCCATGCGGGTTGCTCGGGCTGACTTCCGGATGTGGGTGTGCCTGCACGAGAGCACCCACCGCCTGCAGTTCACCGCGGTCAGCTGGCTGCGGGACTACTTCTCCGACGAGGTCGGCCGGTTCATTTCCGCCATCGATGACACCGCGGCGAACACGCTGAGCAGGTTGCCCGAGGTGCTCAGAGAAGCCAAGAGCGGCCTGCCCGGCCCGCTCGGTGTGATCGAGGCGCTGCAGTCGCCGCAGCAGCGCACCGCCTTCGATCGCCTCATCGCGATGTCCACCCTGCTCGAGGGGCATGCCGACTACGTCATGGACGCCGTTGGCCCGGACGTCGTGCCGACCGTGCAGACCATTCGTCGCCGGTTCACCGAGCGCCGCAAGGGCGGCGGTCTGCTGGACCGGCTGCTGCGCAGCCTGCTCGGGGTGGATGCCAAGATCAAGCAGTACGAGCACGGCGCGGCCTTCACCCGGCAGGTGATCGAGCAGGTCGGGATGGACGGATTCAACGCGATCTGGACCTCCCCGAACACGTTGCCCAGCCGTGCCGAGATCGCCGAGCCGTCGGCATGGCTGCGCAGGGTGCACAGCTGAACGACCCGGCCGGTAGGTGAACGAGGGCGATGTGAGCGCAACAACGGCCGGACCGGCCGGGCTGAAGGTTCGTACCGCGGTTCGGAATTTCCTCGCCACCGCCGAGGCCGCGCCCCATCTGCGCTCGGGTGCGCTCGGCGTCGCGGTCTCCGGTGGCGCCGACTCCCTCGCGCTTGCCGCGGCCGCCGCGCACGTTGCCGGCGCCATCGGCCTCACCGTTGTAGCGCTCGTCGTTGATCATGGCCTGCAGGATGGATCCGCCGAAGTCGCCAAGCAGGCCGCCGCGACGGCTCGGCGGCTCGGCGTCGCCGACGCCACGGTGCTGACCGTCGAGGTCACCGGGGCAGGCGGCCCTGAGGCGGCCGCACGCCGCGCCCGCTACGCCGCGCTGGCCGATGCCCTGCCCGGCGATGACGCGCTCATCCTGCTCGGACACACGCTCGATGATCAGGCGGAGACCGTGCTGCTCGGCTTGGGCCGCGGCTCGGGTCCGCGATCGGTGGCAGGCATGCTGGCGCTCGACCCGCCGTGGGCGCGCCCCCTGCTCGGACTCCCCCGATCGGTCACCGAACAGGCCTGCGCCGAACTCGGCGTGCGGACGTGGCAGGACCCGCACAACTCCGATCGCCGCTACACCCGGGTGCGGCTGCGTGCCGAGGTGCTGCCGCTGCTGGAGCAGGTCCTGCGGGGCGGGGTCGCCGGAGCGTTGGCCCGGACCGCCGCCCAGCTGCGGGAGGACCTCGATGCGCTCGACGCGCTGGCTGATGAGGTGCTCGACCGGGCGAGCATCGATACGGCGCGGACCCCGCAGCTCGCGGTCGAGGAGCTGCGGGCCTGCCGGCCTGCCGTGCGCCGCAGAGTGCTGCGCCGGTGGCTGATCGATGCCGGTGCACGTGAGCTGACCGATCAGCATCTCCGGTCGGCCGATGCGCTGATCGGCCGGTGGCGCGGTCAGGGTGGGGTGTGGTTGCCCGGCGACTTGGTGGTCAGCCGGTCGCATGGCAGGCTGCATGTGCACCGTGCGGGGGTCACCCGCGCGGACGGATCGTGAGAGAGGCGGGCACCGTGTACGAAGGCGATATCGCCTCCGTGCTCATTACCGAGCAAGAGATCCGCGACAAGACCGTCGAACTGGCCAAACAGGTCGCCGCCGACTATCCCGAAGGCAGTGGTTCGGACCTGCTGCTGGTCGGGGTGCTCAAGGGTGCCGTCATGTTCATGACGGATTTCGCCCGAGCGCTGCCGATCCCGGCGCAGTTGGAGTTCATGGCGGTATCCTCCTACGGCTCGTCCACCTCCTCATCGGGGGTGGTTCGCATCCTCAAGGACCTGGACCGGGACATCTCCGGGCGCGAGGTGCTCATCGTCGAGGACATCGTCGATTCCGGGCTGACCCTGTCCTGGTTGCTGCGCAACCTGGCCACCCGCAACCCAGCGTCCCTGGCAGTGTGCTCGTTGCTACGTAAACCCGACGCGGTGAAAGTCGACGTCCCGGTCTCCTACGTCGGCTTCGACATTCCGAACGAATTCGTCGTCGGCTACGGCCTGGATTATGCGGAGCGTTACCGGGATCTGCCGTTTATCGGGACTCTTGATCCCAAGGTTTACTCCATGTAACCGGGCTCACCCGGCTGAGAAAGTTCGCCCGCTCTTTCATTGCACTAGTTGACCAACATGCGGAACCCTGGGCAGGCCGGAACACGTCATACCGGCAGAGTGACTACGTTAACCTGATGAGACACGGTCAGCCGCGGCTCGCTGGTGCGGCTTGGGGATAAGGGGAGAGGGAACATGGCCAAGGGCCTCACAGATGCCACCGCGTTCTTGAACGCTGCCGCGACGGGTGAGATCGGTATCGATCCTGACGCCGCGCAGACCGTGCTGAACAAGATCCGCACCGGCAAGGATTCCGTGGAGAACCTCATCATGAATGCAAGCGGGCTGGGCGTAGCGCCACGGCTCGGCGCGAACCCGGTCGGTGAGGCGATGGCGATGAAGTTCTCCGACCGGGCCAGCGGTGGCGGTGATTCCTACCTGCAGGCGCTGCGAAACCTCTACACGCAGTACGACCAGGTCGAGAGTGCGATCGTCGTCGCGATCAGGAACTACGACGACATGGACACGGCGGCCGCGGATTCCTTCCGCCGGAAGGCGTGACCCGCGTGCTGATTTTTGACCGTTCAGTTCGTCCGGCATCCGCTCACGTGCGACAGATCAGGGGGAAGAAGTGAACTCCACCGGCAACGAAAGCTACTTCACGCAAGACTCGTCAGCAGGCACCTCGTTCGCCGACAACTCGACCAGCGAAGCCCTTGTCGCCAGCGCCCGCAGCGGCCGGGACGACTTCGACTTCGGTGACGACCGGGCGATCGTGAACCCACCCAACTGGCACAGCCAGGAGAGCACCCAGCTCTATCAGGGCGCGATCAGCAACAACGATCCCGGTTCGGTCGACGCGACCGGGCATGCGTGGATGGACCACGGCAATGAACTCGAGCAGGTCGCCGGCGATCTGTACAACGCGATCGCCGAACTCGGCGGTGCCTGGATCGGGCAGGCCGCCGGTGCGGCGCAGGCCTCGCTGGTCGGCATCGCCAACTCCAGCGGAATCGCCGGCGACGCGGCTCGCACCATGGGCAGCCGGATGGTCGAGCAGGCCGCCGCGGCCGCAGAGGTCAAGAAGATGCCCGCTCCGGTCGAATTCAACGCCGACCGGGCGATGACCGCCTTGCTGGCGGGCGGGCCCGCCGCGATGACGGCCGACATGAAGGCGCAGTCCGACGCGGCCAAGGACGTCAAGGCGCAGCAGGTCGCCTACTACAACGCCTACACGGCGGCGATGTCCGCTGTGGACAGCAAGACACCCAGCTTCGGCCCGGAGTCTCTCGGCCTCAAGCCGATGGCGGGCAACGGCGGCCCGGGCGGACCGTCGGTGGGCGACTATGCCGCGCCGGGCGGTGGCGTGGGTGAGGCCGGGCCCGGCC
>JBOHER010000124.1:0-22795 GCA_050701115.1 Haloechinothrix sp.
CAATCACTCACGAGCCCACGGCGGCCTGCGATGAGTCAGTTCGGCTGCGCAGGCATCTCGAACTCGGACACCTGGTCGGCAGGCGGAGCTTCGATGTCGACCGGGGCACCCCAGTCGGTGTACTTCATGGTGATTACCGACTTGCCGGAAGGCGCAGGCTGACCTGTGTCCTGCGCGACCGCCTTCATGAGCTCGCTCATGTCCATGACGAATTGCATGGGTAGGTTATCGGAGTTCAGCCACAGCTCAACCGGGAGCGACTTGACGCCAGTACCCTCGAGTTCGGTGAGCATCTCCTCGCTGAGCCCACCGGGGAGTTGATCGACCAGCTTGGCCATGTCGAGATCGATCTTGTAGTACCTGGCGTCCTGGCCGTCGAGTTGGGTCTCGCTGCTCTCGGTAATGGTGCCCGCGTCACCGATCTGCTCGAGGATCTTGCTCGGATCGTTCTGCTCGATCAGTTGGTCCATATCGCCGAGCATCTGCGAGTACGGGTCGTCGCCACCTGCGGCGAACTTGATCCACGGCTTGCTCGGATCCATCCCGGGCATGGCCTGCGGCATCTTGATGTACATCGTCTTGCCGACGTAGCGAATTTCCATCTGCTGGCCGCCCAGGTCCATGATCACGGTCATGGCGCTGTTGCCTGCCTCGTACCGACCAGCACCGTTGCCGGTGATCTTCTGCCCGGCGACGTCCATGTCGAAGGTGAACTTCGACGTCTTGGCGTCCGCGGTCTGCTCTTTCGCCGCCGCCGCCAGGCTCTGCGCGTCGTCGAAGACCGGGCTCGCCGTACCGCCGATGCCGTTGCCGCCGCAGGCTCCGAGAGTCAACGCCAGCGCGAGACCCCCTGCCGCGATGAGTGTCTTACGCATGAAGATCTCCTCGTTGAATGGCTGCTCGATACATCGTCGTTGATGAGACGCACGCGAACGTCATCAGGTTTCCACGCGCTCCCAAGGCCGGCGAATCGGGTCTGTCCCGCGGCCGCTATTTCGGCGGCTCGGCGACCTGCTCGGCGGGCGGGGCCTTGACGTCCACATGGGCGCCCCAATCGGCGAACTTCGTGGTCATCATGGCCTTGCCCTGCGGTGGGTTGCCGCCCTGCTGCTGACCGGCCGCGGCGAGCGCCTTCGTCATGTCGAGCCTGATCTGCACCGGAAGGTTGCCCTCGTTCAGCCAGAGCTCCATCGGCAGCGACGTGACGCCCGCCTGCTGCAACTGCTTGAGCGATTCGCCGGACATTCCGCCCGCGCTCTGCTCAGCAAGCTTGGCCAGCTGCAGGTCGATGGCGTAGCGCGTGGCTGGCTGGGCGTTGAGCTCGGTCGGCTCACTCGCGGTCACGGTGCCTGCCTGCTCGATCTGCGTCAGCACGGTGCTCGGATCGTTCTGATCGGCCAACTGCTCCAGGTTGCCCAGCATCTGCGACAGCTGGTCCTTGCCGCCGGGAGAGATCTTCATCCACTGCTTGCTGGGGCCGGTACCGGGCATTCCGGGCGGCATCTTGATGTACATCGTCTTGTCGACGTAGCGGATTTCCATCTGCTGGCCGCCCAGGTCCGCGATCATCGACATGGCGCTGTCCGGGTCCTGGTACTGGCCCTCGCCCCAATCCCTTGCGCATGAAACTCTCCCTGCATGGTCCTCGTGGCGTTGGGAACAAACCAACGTATATGCGAGTGAGACCGTGACCAGGTTTCCATGTGCCGCTGGGGTTGTTCGCACCGGGGCCGTCGGGGTTGCTCAGTTCACCTCGATGCCAGCTCGAGAGCCC
Source organism: Haloechinothrix sp. (assembly GCA_050701115.1). Classification (GTDB taxonomy): domain Bacteria; phylum Actinomycetota; class Actinomycetes; order Mycobacteriales; family Pseudonocardiaceae; genus JBOHER01. Next base: position 1,775 of record JBOHER010000124.1, read on the forward strand.
AGCAGCCTGCGCAGGGATTCCAGCCTGCCGGGGGGCGCCGCACCGTCAGCCACGACCCGATCGAGGGCGCAATCCGGATCCGCCGGGTCGCCTAGGTGGCCGCATCCTGGCTGGCATTCCTCCGCGACCGCGGCGAACTCGGGGAAGGCGGCGACGATGTCGTCCGCCGTGACATGCGCAAGGCCGAACGAGCGCACACCGGGCGTGTCGATGACCCAGCCGTCAGCGGGCAGCGGAATCGCCACGGCTGTGACCGAGGTGTGCCTGCCCTTGCCGATCGCGCTCACCTCCCCGATGGCCAGCGCCGCCTCCGGAACGAGCCGGTTGACCAGGGTGGACTTGCCCACACCGGAGTGCCCCACCAGCGCCGACACCCGGCCGGTGAGCAGCTCGGCGACCTCGTCGACCGGCTCGTCGAACCGGGTGACTAGCGCGGGCACGTCGAGGTCGACGTAGCGCTCGAGCAGTTGGTCCGGGCCGGCCAGGTCAGCCTTGGTCAGGCACAGCACCGGACGCAGCCCCCCGCTGAAGCAGGCGACGAGACAGCGGTCGATGAATCCGGTGCGTGGTGGCGGGTCGGCCAGCGCGGTCACGATGAGTAGTTGTTCGGCGTTGGCCACGACGACCCGCTCGTAGGGGTCGGTGTCGTCGGCGGTGCGGCGCAGCAGGCTGGTGCGTTCCTCGACCCGCACGATTCTGGCCAGCGTGTTCGGTGTGCCGCTGACATCACCGACCAGGGCGACGGTGTCGCCGACCACGATAGGTGTGCGGCCCAGCTCGCGAGCCCGCATCGCGGTCACTGGGCGTGCCGGGTCGCCGTCGATGGCGCAGGTCCAGCGGCCCCGGTCAACGGCGGTCACCATCGCGGCGGAGGCGTTGGCGTGCTCTGGGCGGCGTTTGCTGCGCGGCCGCGAGCCCCTTCCGGGGCGTACCCGGACGTCAGACTCGTCGAGCCTGCGCCAATCTCTGCCTGCCACCGCTCTCCCGTCCGTTCGCGCTCCTCGCGAAGAAGGTCGTGCACGATCTTTCCTCATCGCCTTACGCTGGACCAGCGGGCGGTTGTCCTCCGCTCGCCGGTGCACGGCAAGTCGTGTCACGATGGGCTGCGGATCGGTCATGCTTGGACCTGCGAGGAGGTTGCGTGATGTGCGGGCGCTACGCCGCCACCAAGGACCCGGCCACCCTGACTCAGGAGTTCGACGCCGCGGATGAGACCGGAGCCGACGCGCCGCCGCCGGACCACAATGTGGCTCCCACCAAGGACGTTATCGCCGTCGTCGAACGTCATCCGCGGGACGAGGACGGTGCCGTGCTCGCCGAAGAGCCCGCTGCCCGTCGGCTGCGGGTGATGCGCTGGGGTCTCGTTCCGTTCTGGGCCAAGAACGCGTCGGTGGGTAGCAAGATGATCAACACCAGGGCGGAGACCGCGGCGACCAAACCTGCCTTCCGCAAGGCGCTGGCCCGCCATCGGTGCCTGCTGCCCGCCGATGGCTGGTTCGAGTGGCAACGCAGGCCAGGCTCGGGCAGCAAGGCGCGCAAGCAACCGTTTTTCATGACCTCGGCGGACGGCTCTTCGCTGGCGTTCGCGGGCATCTGGGAGACCTGGCGCGATCCCCAGCAGCCGGACGCCGCACCGCTGGTGACGTGCTCGGTGCTCACCACCGACGCGGTGGGCAGCCTCGCGGAGATTCACGACCGGATGCCGCTGGTGCTGCCGCGCTCGCGGTGGGGGGACTGGCTTGATCCTGACCTGGCCGAGGTGTCGACGTTGCTCGAGCCGCCTCCGCTGGAGCTCGTGGACACATTCGAGGTCCGCCCGGTTTCGGACAAGGTGAACTACGTGCGTAACAACGGGCCGGAGTTGCTTGAGCGCGTTGAGCCCGCGGTTGACCTGGATGCGCAACCCGGCGCGGACGCCCTGTTCGACGTCAGCACGCTCGAGGCCCGATGACCAGAGTCGAGATCGACACCCGCTACGGCCCGGCCCGCGCCGAGCTGCATTGCGCTGACGAAGGCAGCGCGGCCCTGCTGCTCGGCCATGGCGCGGGTGGTGGCATCGATGCCAAGGATCTGGTCGTGGTGACCAGGGCAGCGCACGAGGCCGGGGTGCATGTGGCGCTGGTCGAGCAGCCCTATCGAGTCGCGGGCAGGCGGGTGCCCGCCCCGGCCAAACAGTTGGACGAGGCGTGGCTGACCGTGGCCGACGAACTCGAGCAGCGCTGGTTCGACGAGATGCCGGTGGTGTTCGGCGGGCGATCCTCCGGCGCGCGGGTGGCCTGCCGGACCGCGGAGGCAGGCTCGGCCGTCGCGGTCCTGTGTCTCGCATTTCCGGTGCATCCGCCAGGCAAACCGGAGAAGAGCAGACAGCAGGAGCTCAGTTCGGTGCGGGTGCCCACGCTGGTGGTGCAAGGCGAGCGAGACCCGTTCGGTATGCCCGAACCAGGTCGTCATCACGAGGTCGTCGTGGTGGAGGGGGCGCACGCCCTCGATGCCGATCTTGACGCGGTGTCGCGGGCGGTAAGCGAGTGGCTCGGCCGGGTGCTGCGTCCGCTGCGCTGAGCTCAGCCCGCGATCGGGGCCACCGTCGCGTTGGCGAGCCGGATCAGGTCGTCGGGAGCCAACTCGATCTCGAGGCCGCGCCTGCCCGCCGAGCAGAAAATGGTTGGCCAGGCGTGCACCGACGCGTCGACGACCACGGCCAGCCTGCTGCGGTGGCCCAGTGGCGAGATCCCGCCGAGTACGTATCCGGTCGCCCGCTGGGCCGCGGCGGGTTCGGCCATCCGCGCCCGCTTTCCGCCGACCGCCGCGGCCAGCGCCTTGAGATCGAGCTGCCCGGTGACCGGTACCACACCGACCGTCAGCGCATCGTCGAGGGCAGCGACGAGCGTCTTGAACACCCGGCCGGGATCGAGCGAGAGTGCCTGGGCCGCTTCCAGTCCGTAGGAGCTCGCCGCCGGGTCGTGGCGGTAGGAATGCACGGAGTGCGTGACCTGCTGCTTGGTCAGTAGTGCGGTCGCCGGGGTGCCTTTGCCTGCCACGCCGCCGAGCGTAGCGTTGGTCTCATCGGGAATGCTCGGGTGTTTCATGGCGTTGCACCGCACGTGCCGACAAACCCAGTGAACGCCACCGCCAGCAGCGAGCGGGGCGGTGTGCAGCTGCTCGAGAAGCCGAGCGGACGCAGCATCACCCGCGTATCCTCGGGGCGGTCATATGCGTACCCCATGATGAACGCGTCCCCACGCGTCTCAGTACGGGTGAGACCCACCAGGGATGCGGAACGGGAAGGGAACGGATTGCCAACAGCGGCTGAGCAGCAGGCCGAGCGCGTCGAGCGATTCGAGCGCGACGCCATGCCGTTGCTCGATCAGCTCTACTCGGCCGGGATGCGGATGACCCGCAACGCCGCCGACGCAGAGGACTTGGTCCAGGAGACCTACCTCAAGGCCTATGCGGCCTTCGCTTCGTTCAAGGAAGGCACCAACCTCAAGGCCTGGATGTACCGCATCCTGACCAACACCTACATCAACGGCTACCGCAAGCGGCAACGTCAGCCGATCCAGCAGCCTACGGAGGAGATCACCGACTGGCAGCTCGCGCAGGCCGAAAGCCACACCTCGCGCGGCCTGCGGTCCGCCGAGATCGAGGCGCTGGACAAGCTGCCGGACTCCGACGTGAAGTCCGCGTTGCAGCACCTGCCGGAGGATTTCCGGCTCGCGGTGTACCTTGCCGACGTCGAGGGCTTCGCCTACAAGGAGATCGCCGAGATCATGGACACTCCGATCGGCACGGTGATGTCGAGGCTGCACCGGGGTCGTGGCCAGCTGCGCGAGTTGCTTGCCGACGTGGCGCGTGAGCGCGGCTTCATTCGCGACACTCAGGAGGAGGTAGCCAGGCGATGAGTGGTAACTGCGGTGAGCCGGGCAACCCCGACTGCACCGAGGTTCTTGCGGAGGTCTATCTCCTGCTGGACAAGGAGTGCACCCGGGAGCACGAAGACGAGCTGCGCAGGCATCTGGACGACTGCCCGCCCTGCCTCGAGGAGTACGGGATCGGCGAACAGCTCAAAGAGTTGCTGGCGCGCAAGTGTGGCGGTGAGCACGCGCCCGACCAGCTCAAGGAGCGGCTGAGGGCGACGATTCGCAAGACCGTCGCGGAGCGCACCGGAGGCCGGGTCGAGGAGATTTCCGTCGAGGTGCGCGAGGAGCGGACCTAGGAAGCGGTGGTTACCTTCCGTACTACGCGTTCGGCTTCTTGCCGTGGTTCGCGCCCTTCTTCTTGCGGCCGCGACGCTTGCGAGCTCGCTTCGACATGCTGTCTCCTTGCTGACGATGTGTTCGCGGCACAGTGAGGGTTATGTCTCGCGGCACAGTGTGCCATGTGAGGTGAATCGTCCTTCCGGGCGGGCTTGGCGGCCCTCCGGTTGGGTGACGTGGACGCAGCAGGACGCGCATCATTGGCCGAGGAGGGACTAGCACGACATGTCTACCCTCGCCGATCTGCTCGCTGAGCACACCGGCCTCTCCGGCGAGGCCGCCGACCATCTGCAGACCGTGGTCGCAGAGTGGCAGCTGCTTGCCGACCTCTCCTTCGCCGACTTCCTGATGTGGGTGCCCGTCCAGGGCAGTAATGACTTCGCCTGCGTGGCGCAGGCGCGCCCCACCACCGGTCCGACCGCCCATCCGGAGGACGTCGTCGGGACCCGGACCACCATCCTGGAGCACCCGCAACTGGTTCGCGCGATCCGGGAGGTGCGGATCTTCCGGGAGGAAGACCCGCACTGGCATCAGGACTTGCCGATGCGCAGGGAAGCGATTCCGGTGAGCTTCCGCGGCGCGGTCGTCGCGGTGTTGAGCCGGGAAAGCAACCTGGCGTCGCCGCGAACTCCGAGCTCGCTGGAGATCGCCTACCTCGGCGGTGCGGCCGATCTGTGTCAGATGATCGTCGACGGTACGTTCCCCAATTCCGGGTCGATGACCGATGTGCACACCAGCCCTCGGGTGGGTGATGGCTTCATCCGGCTCGATCCGACCGGCACCGTGGTCTTCGCCAGTCCCAACGGGTTGTCGGCCTACCACCGGATGGGACACGAATCCGAGCTGGTCGGTACCCGGTTGGCTCCGCTGACCCGATCGTTGATCGCCGACCCGTTCGACGCGACCGAGATATCGCATCGGATCCTGGACGCGCTCGAGGGCAGGCCCGGTAGCCGTGCCGAGGCGGAGTCCAGGCCAGGAGCGGTGGTGTTGTTCCGGGCGCTTCCGCTGCGCCCGGCGGGCATCCCGGCCGGCGCGCTGGTGCTGGTCCGCGATGTCACCGAGGTCAAGCATCGCGACCGCGCATTGCTGAGCAAGGACGCCACAATCCGGGAGATCCACCACCGGGTGAAGAACAACCTGCAGACGGTGGCCGCCTTGCTGCGACTGCAGTCCCGGCGCACGCCCAGCGCACGTGCCCGGCAGGCACTCGAGGACTCCGTGCGCCGGGTGTCGTCGATAGCGATGGTGCACGAGACGTTATCCATGTCGGTTGACGAGCGGGTCGATCTCGATCAACTGCTGGACAAGGTGCTGCCGATGCTCAGCGAGGTCACCACAGCGGAAGCCTCGGTGATGCTGACCAGGGAGGGGACTTTCGGCATCGTGGTCGCCGACATCGCCACCCCGCTGGTCATGGTGCTCGCTGAACTGGTGCAGAACGCCGCCGAGCACGCCTTCCCGGGGGGCACATCGGGCAAGGTGACCGTCACGGCGACCCGGTCGGCTCGCTGGCTGGACGTCACCATCGCCGACAATGGGCAAGGCCTGCCTGCTGGATTCTCCTTGGAACGCGCCGAGGGGCTCGGCCTGCAGATCGTGCGCACCCTGGTCGAGGCCGAGCTGCGTGGGTCGCTGTCCATCAGGGGAAACCGGCCCGGCGGCACCGAGGCCACACTGCGGATCCCGCTGCACCGGCGGCTCTGACGCATCGTGTCCGCGGTCTGTGTGCAGGTGTCCGCGTTCTGCGTGCGTGCGGTGCGGACACGCGTACAGAGGACGTAGCAGAGCCGGCGCCCGATGGGCGCCGGCTCTGCTAAGTGTTGGTGCGGTGCTGTGTGTCAGGCGGTACGCATGCCGATGTGGGCACGACGGCGCTTGAGAGCGCGCCGTTCGTCCTCACTCATGCCGCCCCACACGCCGGCATCCTGACCGCTGGCCAGAGCCCAGGCCAGACAGTCTGATGCGACGGTGCAGCGGTGGCACACGGCTTTCGCCTCGGCTACCTGCGACAAAGCGGGACCGCTGGTTCCCACGGGGAAGAACAGCTCGGGATCCTCGTCTCGGCAGGCCGCGCGGTGGCGCCAGTCCATTTCGTGAGCTCCTTCGTGGCGACGCGGGAGAGCCGCGCCACGGTCGTCATGGCGGTCGTTTTTTGGGGTGCTTGTGAATGCTTTCACGAACCGCGGCCTTCGGCAAGGGGTTTTGCAAGATCGGTGAGTCAGCTCACCCGAGCGAGCTATCCGTCTGACCTGCGGTTTCTCTCTGAAATTGGATGCGTGATGGAAGATCCATGCGGTGAGCGGAGCCTCGTAAGCGACGAGTGGTAACCGGCAGTTTGCCGCGACTATCGCTCCGCAGCGTCAGCACGCCACACACCGGTCATTCACGGTTACACAACGACCGTCAACGCATTCGGGATGCTGATGAACTCCACTCTGGTCCGTTCACCGACCAGATCCCCATCTGCCTGGAAGTTTACCGGATCTTCGGACGAAATGGTCAGCTTCGGCAGGTCATTGCGATGAATGAGATGGCGACCACGCCGCATGTCGATGATGCTCATCGTCAGCGCCAACTGGGTGAGCACCGTGACCGGTCCAAGACTACGGAGGGCGAACAAACCCAGTCCGCTGTCGAACGAGCAGCCCGGATTGAGCCGGATCGGCCACCGGCCCAGATAAGTCCACGGGTCGGTGTTGGAGACGAATGCGGTACGGACCTCCACCGGATCCTCGTCAGGGATCTCCAGGGTCAGCGGCGGCCGACCGCGCGGCGGGCGCACATACGAGGTGAGCGCGGTGCGCACATAGAGAGCAGGACTGGCCGCCTTCCCTCGGCTCTTGCTCACACCGGCCACCACGTCGGCGTCCCAGCCCAACCCTGCGGTGAAGGTGAACCAGCGTCCGTCCGCAACACCGAGTCCGACCTGCCGGGAGCGCTGCTCCATGATCGCCTCGAGCAGAACATGGGTAGCTTCAACCGGATCTGACGGCACGCCGAGGCCGCGCGCGAACACATTGGCTGAGCCGCCCGGCACGACGCCCAGCATCGGCGAACTGCCCCGCCGTTGCGCCCCCGCCGGCCCCAGCAAGCCGTTGACGACCTCGTTCACGGTGCCATCGCCGCCATGGACGACAACGAGATCGACGCCGTCCCGGCGCGCAGCGGCCGCGACCTCGGCGGCATGGCCGCGGTGTTTCGTCTCGGCCACCTCGAGCTTGACCTCGCTGGCCAATGCATGTGCCAGCACGTCACGACCACCTGGCGTTGTGGACGTGGCGTGCGGATTCACGACCAGGACTGCGCGCATACCCGCAGCGTAAGGCCTGCCGGTCGGATTCCTCCTCCTCGGTCGGCATCCGTCGACCTCCAGGTCAACGGAATGATCATCGCGACGAGTGCACCCCGGAGGACCGCCGGCTCATCGACGACAGTGCGATCATCGCGTGCGGTGCGGTCCGGCGAAAACGGCCGACCGGGTGCAATACCATCGAAGGTGCTCACGCACTGTTATCCGCCCTGCTCCGCCTGCCGGACCGGCGGAGCAGGAAGCTCACATCTACCCAGGAGGGTGTTCACCTCGTGCGGCTTGCCGACATGTTCTCCCCAGCTCCGCGGGAGGTGCGTATCGCCGGCGCGATCATCGCCCTTGCCGGGCTCGGCACCACGGTGTACGCGCTGATCCTGCTGGTGGACGCGCTGCTGGGAACCGCGACGACCGAGGGTGGCAACAGCGTCTACGCCATGGCTGTGTACTTCGGTTTACTCGGTGCGGGTGTCTTGGCCTGCGGGGTTGCTCTGCTGCTTGGCAAGTTGTGGGCGAGGTCGCCTGCCATTGTTATCGCACTGATCCTCGGCGGTGTTGGTTGGTACGCGGCCGGTCCATCGGCGCGGCCGGCGATCGGAGTGCCGCTGATCATTCTTGCCGCCGCGGTGGTGGTGCTGCTCTTCCGGGAACCGGCGCGGGCGTGGGCGCTCGACCTCGAAGGCGCGGACTCCGATGAGGACACCCGGCACTGACCCGCGGCAGAGCGGACTCTAATGAGCGCTTGTGCCTAATGCGCGCAGTGGCTCATCGGTTAGGCGGTAGACGGTCCATTCGTCCATCGGCACGGCGCCGATCGACCGGTAGAAGTCGATCGCGGGGGTGTTCCAGTTGAGCACCCACCATTCGAGCCGCTGGTAGCCACGGCGGGTGCATTCCGCAGCCAGTTCGGCAAGCAGCGCTTTGCCCAGCCCGGACCCGCGGTGGCCGGGCTGGACATAGAGGTCTTCGAGGTAGATGCCGTGCACGCCCCGCCAGGTGGAGAAGTTCATGAACCACAGGGCACACCCGATTACCACGCCAGCTACCTCCGCCACATGGCCGAACAGGGCGGGAGCCTCGCAGAACAACGCCGCGCGTAGCTGCTCGGAGCCGAGGTTGCATTCCTGCGGGGCCTTCTCGTACTCGGCGAGTTCATGGACCAGGCCGACCACCGCGTCGATGTCGGACTCCCGGATGGGGCGGATGCGCGAATCGGCCACGGTCGTCCTCATTTCGTCGGTCAGCGGCTGCGGTCAAGGTGTCTTATGCGCTCAAGAGAACAGTGCCAAACGCCCGGTCGGGGATGCGGAGTGGGGAGCGGTCTGGCAAGCTACTCGCGAGTAAACTAAGGAGCCGTGATGACCAAGACACCGCCCACGCTCGCCATGTGGAATCGCCTGACCTCTATGCCCGGAGGTCGCGCGCTGTTCTCGGCGGCCATCTCCATGCGGGTGCCGTACTTCAGCACCGTCGTGCCGACCGTGCAGGAAATGAAGCCGGGCAGATGCGAGGTCACCGCGCCCAAGTGGTTCGGCGTCTACAACCACATTCAGACCTTCCACGCCATCGCCACCTGCAACCTCGCCGAGATCGCCATGGGCATGCTCGCGGAGGCCACCGTGCCGGTCACGCACCGCTGGCTGCCCAAGGGCATGACGGTGAGCTACGTGGCCAAGGCCGAGACCGGCCTGCGCGCGGTGGCCGAGTTGCCGGAGATTCCGGAGTTCGGTGCGGAAGGGTTCGACCTGCCGGTACCGGTGACGATCTACGACAAGAACGACAAGCCGGTCACCGAAGCGGTCATCACGATCTGGATCACGCCGAACAGTTGAACGCGGCGCGCAGTTCCGCGTAGCGAGCCAGGCAGTCGGCGTAGCGGGGGAGTGTGCCCGCCGCCGCTGCCTGATCCAGGGTGGGCGCCGCGGCGTCCTTCTCCGACAGCACCGGCGGCACATCGCCCGGCCACGGCAGCCCCAGGTCGGGATCGAGCGGATTGACCCCGTGCTCAGCGGCCGGGTGGTATCCGGTCGAGCACAGGTAGGCCATCACGGTGTCGTCGGTCAGTGCGACGAACGCGTGGCCGAGGCCCTCGGCGAGGTAGACCGCGCGAAACTCCGCGGAATCGAGGCGCACCGCGTCCCATTCGCCGAACGTCGGTGAGCCGACTCGGACGTCCACCACCACATCCAGCAGCGCGCCCTGCGGGCAGTACACGTATTTGGCCTGGCCAGGAGGGGTATCGGCGAAATGCACGCCCCTGATCACGCCGCGACGCGAGACGCTGTGATTGGTCTGGGCTACTCGCAGGGTCTGGCCGAGCGCCTCGGCGAACACCTGCGCCTGGAAGGGCGCGACGAACAGACCCCGGTCATCAGGGAACGCGCGAGGGGTGAACTCATAGGCGTCTCTGACCGCCAGTTCCCGAACGTGCATGCCGGGAAAGGTAGTCGAATCTGGCAGGGTTAACCCCACCTAGGCATCGCATCCTGCCGATGAGCTGTCACACTAGTCGCTAACCACCATGTCCGTGGTCGCTGCCGCACACCTGGGAACAGCGGTCATGTCGGACTCCGCGCTTGCCGGCGCCGGTGCCACCGCACCGAGCCCGCGCGCTAGATGAGATGATGTTGCGATCCCGGCTCATGTTCGACGGGCGTGTGTCTGCGGATCTTCGCCGACCACCCGAGCCCTCAGGCGCGGGCGTCGGCAGCCGAGAATGCCGATGACAGGAACTTCGATGAACGACCAGGCCAGCTCTGCCACAGTCCATGCGACTACCCCGGTGACCAACGAAGAGATCTTCGTAGGTCACGAGGGCGGCAAGCTGTCCGTAGGCGCGACCCGGCCGATTTCGGATTCGCGCGAGTTGTCCATCGCCTACACCCCCGGCGTCGCGAAGGTGAGCACGGCGATCGCGGAGAACGCCTCGCTCGCCGAGCGGTACACCTGGGCGCACCGGTTGGTGGTCGTAGTCAGTGACGGCACGGCGGTCCTCGGGCTCGGCGACATCGGCGCGAGCGCGGCCCTGCCGGTGATGGAAGGCAAGTCGGTGCTGTTCAAGACCTTCGCCGACCTCGACTCCATCCCGCTGGTGCTGGACACCACCGACGTGGACGAGATCGTGGAGACCCTGGTGCGGCTGCGGCCCTCCTTCGGTGCGGTCAACCTCGAGGACATCGCTGCTCCGCGCTGCTTCGAACTCGAGGACAAGCTCAAGGAAGCACTGGACTGCCCGGTGATGCACGACGACCAGCACGGCACCGCGATCGTGCTGCTCGCCGCGCTGCGCGGTGCCAATTCGGTGCTCGGACGCGATATCACCAAGGAGCGCGTGGTGATCTCGGGGGCGGGTGCGGCAGGCGTGGCCTGCTGCAAGATCCTGCAGCAGGCAGGGGTCGCCGACGTCGTGATGCTCGACTCCAAGGGCATCATCCACGTGGGCCGCCCCGGCATGCACTCGATCAAGCAGCAGCTTGCCTGGACCACGAACAACGCCGGATTGACCGGCGGACTGGCCGAGGCCCTCGATGGCGCTGATGTGTTCGTCGGACTGTCCGGCGCATTGATCGACGAGAGCCATTTGGACCGCATGAACGATGACGCGATCGTGTTCGCGCTGTCCAATCCGGACCCCGAGGTGCACCCCGACGTCGCGTCGAAGTACGCGAGCATCGTCGCGACCGGACGCAGTGACTTCCCGAACCAGATCAACAACGTGCTGGCGTTTCCCGGCGTGTTCAAGGGTGCGCTGGACGTGGGCGCCCGGGCGATCACCGACAACATGAAGCTGGCCGCTGCGGACGCGATCGCAGCGGTGGCCGCAGATGATCTCGCGGCCGACCGGATCGTGCCGAGCGCGCTGGACCCGCGGGTCGCGCCGGAGGTAGCCTCCGCGGTCGCCAAGGCAGCCACCGCCGATGGTGTCGCCTAGCCAAGCGCGTCGAGCACGGCCCGCACGCGATGCCGGGGAAGGTCGATGAGCCGGAGGTCGAGTTCGTAGTCGCGTATCGCGCCGCGCGCTACCAGCTCGGCCACCCGCTTGCGGGCCTCGTTCTTGGTGAGCGTCGCCCCGGTGTGCGCCGCACGGTCGATCATCGCCGCACCCAGCACGTTGGCCAGCTTGCCGTGCGCCTTGCTGAGCAGCGTGCGGGCGGCGCGCTCGGTGGCGTCGAGGTCGTCGCTCGGCACCCGCTCGGCCACCACGACCGCATGGGTGTTGTCCGGCGTGCTGCGCAGCATCCGCAGGCGGTACTTGGCGCCGAGCAGCGTGCGTAGGCCACGCTGGCCTTGCTCGTCGGCGAGATCGGGGTGGTTGTTGGGCACCAGTAGCGCCAGCCTGCGGGCGTTGCGGGCGAGCAGCACCCGCACCAGCCACGGTCCCGGATCGGCGGCGAGATCGATCGCGAGCGCGTCCGGGTCAGGACCGGCGAGGGGAGCCGTCCAATCCGCACCGCGCACGCCCCCTTCGAGTGGTGCGTCTGCGGGCTCGGCGATCGCGATCAGGGCTTCGCGCAACGCGGCGGTTGTTCCCGCGGCTTCGACGGATTGGGCACCGTGGGTGTATATCGCGGTGGTCGATCGGCCGCCTCGGGCCTTCCCCGCTGATCTGCGCGCCGCCGGCCTGCAGACATAAAGATCCGCCGCGCTGCCCACGGCCTGTGCGCCGAAGTACCGGTGGAACGTGGGCAGCATCGCTTCGAACACCAGACCTTGCGTGAGCAACTCGCGCTGCACCGCTGCACCCAACGTCGGGTGCAGCGCGCTGTAGCCGTAGGCGAGCAGCACTCTGCCGTGCGCGCGGTCGGCGAGACACTCAACCGCCCGCGCGGCGAACAAGCTCATGCCCTCCTGCGTGTACGGCGGGTCGCTGAACACCAGATCCGCGTGCTCGACGACAGCACGCGGGAGCCCGAACCGCAGGTCGGTGTGCAGGACCCTGATCGTGCCGCCCGAGCGCTCATCGACGTAGCCGAGCAGGCGGTCGTCGACGTCCAGGACCGTGATGTCGGCATCCGGATGCAGTGCGCGGACGGCGAGCGAGGTCAGGTCATGATCACCAAGGAACACGATCTTGGCCGCCGCGAGTTCGTAGCAGGCGCTCATCCAGAGCGCCCGCCTTAGCACGGTTTCCGGCGTGGCCTGCACATGATCCAGCGCGGCGAGCGGCACGGGTACGCCCTCGATGCGTCCGCGCATGTCGGCCAGCAGATCGTGATGCTTGTGCACGAGTTCGCTCAGCGGGTCGGCCATTGGCATGGACCGCGGCTCGGACAGGTCGGCGTAGGCGGTGCGAGCGGACGGGCGGATGCGCACGGTGTCACCGCGCCGCTCGAGATCCGCACCCAGGGCATCGAGCAAGGCTTCGACCGAGCGACGGGGGAGTGCCGTGTCGCGGATCAGCTCATCGAGCCGAACCCAGTCCGTGCGCAGGCGAGCAAGCAACGCCCGCAGCGGATGGGGACGTACACCGTGGGCGGCGACAAGATCGACGACGCCCTGGGCCGGGCCTGCGGCTGGCTGGCTGCCGGGACTCACCCCGGCAGCTTATCGGCGATGCGAGCGGTGAACCGCCTGGGTGGCGCCAGCTGTGAACAGGAGAGGGCTACCTTCGGCCTGGTCCATTTGGCCACGACTCAATAGTGCATATGTCCTAATCTCGCTAGGCCGAATAGGCTAACTTCCCGATGTTGTTGGGTTTTTCCTCGCCTGCTGACGCGCTGGCCTGGTTCTACCCGCGAATTGCTCATGACATCAAGGTCTGTTCTTGCGTCGGCGTCCGGACATGGCCGTCGGCCAACCCTGCCTGGGAGGAAGACCATCGTGAGCCAGAAGCCGAGGTCAAGGCGAGCAACGTTCGCCGGGATCGGTATCGCAGCGACCATAGCGGTGCTGAGCACCCTGAGCGGCAATGCCGTCGCGGGCGCGGACGAGGGCGCCATTCGTGGTGCGGACAGCAAGAACGCGATCGAGGGCAGCTACATCGTTGTCTTCAAGGACAACGTCGCGGCGCGTTCGGCTGGCGAGAAGATCAGCAGACTGGTCTCGCGCGTCGGCGGGACGGTGAAGCACACCTACCGGTCGGCGCTGCGCGGTTACTCGGCGAAGATGAGCGAGGCGCAGGCCAAGCGGGTCGCGGCTGATCCTGCGGTTGCCTATGTCGAGCAGGACCAGATCATGCGGACGTCGGCGGATCAGCTCAACCCGCCGTCCTGGGGTCTGGACCGGGTCGATCAGCGTGATCTTCCGCTGGACGCCAAGTACAGCTACTCGACCACGGCGTCGAACGTGAACGCCTACATCATCGACACCGGCATCCTGACGACGCACAACGACTTCGGTGGCCGCGCGAAGCACGGCCGGGACACCGTCGACGGAGACAACGACGCGAACGACTGCAACGGCCACGGCACGCACGTGGCTGGGACGGTCGGCGGTACCGCGCACGGTGTCGCCAAGGGTGTGACGCTCTATGCGGTGCGGGTGCTGAACTGTCAGGGTTCGGGCTCCAACTCCGGGGTGATCGCGGGTGTCGACTGGGTCACCGCGAATGCGGTCAAGCCCGCGGTCGCGAACATGAGCCTCGGCGGTGGTGCGTCCAGCGCGTTGGACGATTCGGTGCGCCGGTCCATTTCCTCCGGGATCACCTACGCGGTCGCATCGGGCAACGGCAACTTCCTTGGCATGCCCCAGAACGCGTGCAACTACTCACCCGCCCGCGTCACCGAGGCGCTCACGGTGAACAGTTCGACAAGATCCGACGCTGCGTCATCGTTCTCCAACTACGGTTCCTGCACCGATCTGTATGCGCCCGGTTCGGACATCACCTCGGCCTGGATCGGCTCGAACACCGCCACACGCACCATTTCCGGCACGTCCATGGCCGCACCGCACGTCGCGGGCGCCGCCGCCCTCTACCTGGCGGGCAACACTTCGGCAAGCGCGAGCCAGGTGCACGCCGCGATCGTCGACAACGCATCGACCGGCAAGTTGAGCGGCGTCCGTAGCGGCACCCCGAACAAGCTGCTCTACACCGGGTCCGGCGACACCACGCCGCCACCGGAACCCGGTACCTGCTCGACGCAGACCAACGACACCAATGTCAGCATCCCGGATGCTGGGTCGGCGGTGACCAGTTCGATCACCATCAGTGGCTGCGATCGCAACGCGTCGTCGACCGCGAAGGTCGCAGTGGACATCAAACACACCTATCGCGGTGATCTTGCGATCGACCTGATCACGTCCACCGGCGCGGTGATCAACCTCAAGGGATCCAACGCGTTCGACAGCGCGGACAACGTCGTCACCACCTACACCGTGAATGCCTCCGCATACCCGGCTGACGGAACCTGGAAGCTACGCGTGCGCGATGTATACCGCGCCGACACCGGCTACATCGACAGCTGGTCATTCACTCCGTAGGTGGCCGTGCCTAGGACGCGTCCTAGGCACGCGTGTCCGCGTCCTAGGTACGCGTGCAGTAAGACCACCAGAGCGCCGGCTCTCTGGCCGAGCGCCAAGGTTGGCGGGTTGTCAACGCTAATCGGCAAACGGGAGAAACCTACCTCCGGTCTGGACCGTTCAGGCCTAGGTCGATACTCCATTAAGGGTATTTGGAGTTAGGCTGAATGGCCTAATCGCATGTTTGGATTCTGTGTCGTTGGCGGTTTCGCTGGTTCCTGCCGGGATCGGGCCGCAGGAGAATTCTCCGGACAGCCGGTCACGCTCGGCAGTCCGCTTGTTCGGGGTGGTCTCCGAAACGGCCGGATGGCGCCTTTTCTGCGCCGTTTCTTGGCCACGCACAGTCGCTCTGACCTGGTGTTATGACCTGATGTGATGCCCCAATTGGCTTACCGAAAGAGCGCTGGTTGCGGGGAATCGACCGCGTTAGCCGGAATCCTCTTTTTTACACGTGAATGGGCTCCGATATCAAGATCTGTTCTTCATTAGTCGCCCGGTCTTAACCTTCTGTTGCGCTCACCCGAGCGCGTTTTACCCCTAGAAACGTGCCGGCCGGGACATGGCCGTCGCGTTACCCCTGCCTAGGAGGAAACCAGTGAGTAGAACACCACGATCACGGCGGGCGACGTTCGCCGGGATCGGTATCGCAGCGACCATCGCGCTGCTGAGCACCCTGAGCGGCAACGCCGTCGCGGGCGCCGCTGAGGGCAACGGCAACCCGGCCGGCAAAGGCGGCAAAGAGGGCGCGTTCCGTACCGCCGAGGACGCGAATGCCATCGGGGGCAGCTACATCGTCGTGTTCAAGGAAGGGATGTCCGCCCGGTCCGTCGATAACGAAGCGAGTTCGCACGCAAAGCAATACGGAGCGAAGGTCAAGCACAAGTACAAGGCCGCGTTGCGCGGTTACTCGGCGAAGATGAACGCGCAGCAGGCGAAGCGGGTCGCGAACGACCCGGCCGTCGCCTATGTCGAGCAGGACCAGATCATGCGGACGTCGGCGGATCAGCTCAACCCGCCGTCGTGGGGCCTGGACCGGGTCGATCAGCGCGATCTGCCGCTGGACGCCAAGTACAGCTACTCGACCACGGCGTCGAACGTGAACACCTACATCATCGACACCGGAATCCTGGCAACACACAACGATTTCGGTGGTAGAGCCAAGCACGGCTATACCAGCATCAGTGACGGTCGTGGCTCGACCGACTGCAATGGCCACGGCACCCATGTCGCAGGCACCGTCGGTGGCAGCGCGCACGGGCTGGCCAAGGGCGTCACGCTCTATGCGGTGCGGGTGCTGAACTGCCAGGGCTCCGGCTCCAACTCGGGCGTCATCGCGGGCGTCGACTGGGTGACCAGCAACGCCAGTAAGCCGGCCGTGGCCAACATGAGCCTCGGTGGCAGTGCGTCCAGCGCGCTGGACGATTCGGTGCGCCGGTCGATCTCCTCCGGTGTCACCTACGCGGTCGCATCGGGTAATTCCAACGCGGACGCGTGCAACTACTCACCCGCTCGCGTTGCCGAGGCGTTGACCGTCAACTCGAGCACCAGCACGGATTCGCGCTCCTCGTTCTCGAACTACGGCACCTGCACAGATATTTTCGCGCCCGGTTCGGACATCACCTCGGCCTGGATCGGCTCGAACACTGCGACCCGGACGATCTCCGGTACCTCGATGGCCGCACCGCACGTCGCGGGCGCGGCCGCGTTGTACCTGGCAGGCAACCCCTCGGCTTCCCCGAGCCAGGTAAACAGCGCGATCGTGGACAACGCCAGCACCGGAAAGATCTCCAACCCGGGTAGTGGCTCACCCAACCGGCTGCTCTACACCGGCAGTGGCACACCGGATCCAGATCCGGCGCCGGGCACCTGCAGCGGGACCAACGACACCAACATCAGCATCCCGGACGCCGGATCGGCGGTGACCAGCTCGATCACGATCAGCGACTGTGGTCGCAAGGCGTCCTCGACGTCCACAATCTCGGTGGACATCAAGCACACCTACCGGGGTGACCTGGTGATAGACCTGGTCGCGCCGAACGGGGACACGTTCCGGCTGAAGAACTCCGACGCGTACGACTCCGCTGACAACGTCATCGGCAGCGTCGACCGTGACCTGTCCGCCTACGATGCCGACGGCACCTGGAAGCTGCGGGTGCAGGACGTCTACCGGTACGACACCGGCTACATCGACAGTTGGACACTCACTTTGTGAGATGACCGGATGAGTGCGTGACACCGATGGCCGCCGGCTTCCCTCGGGAGTCGGCGGCCGCGTTTCCAAGCGGATGGAAACGAATGCAACAGCGGGGGAGGAACAGGGGGAGAAATAGGGGGCCCCGGCGCCGAGGGGGGAGGGGCGCCGGGGCAGGGTGCCGGTCCTGGGGGTCGACCGGCAACGAGAGAACGATACCCCGCGCCTTCGTCTCTTGGCTAGCCGAAAGCGGAAAACAAGCCGGGGAGAATGTGCGCCACCCCGAGTTCCCGTGGGAACGGGCAACTCGGGGTGCGCGGAAAGGGTGACTCGTGCCTTATTCGAAGGCCTTCGCGATGATGGCCTTTTGTTCGACTTCGTGCACTTTGGACGATCCGGCGGACGGCGCCGCCATCGGGCGACGGGACACCACATTGAGCGGCTTGGGGAAGGCATCCGGGATGCGGCGGGGCATGTTCAACCCGAAGAACGGCCACGCGCCCTGGTTCTCCGGCTCCTCCTGCACCCAGGCGATCTCCTGCACCGCGGTGTAGCGGGCCATCGCGTCCCGCAGCTTCTGCTTGGGCAGCGGGTAGTACTGCTCGATGCGCACGATCGCCACATCGTCCGCGCCCCGCTTGGTCCGTTCGGCAACCAACTCCCAGTACAGCTTGCCCGAGGTCAGCAGCACCTTGCGAACCTTGGCCGGGTCGACGACGTCGTCATCGATGACCGAAAGGAACTTCGAATCCCCGACGAAGTCCTCCACCGCGGACGTCGCCGCCTTGTTGCGAAGCATCGATTTCGGGGTGAACACCACCAGCGGCCGGTTCACGCCGTCGAGGGCGTGCCTGCGCAGCAGATGGAAGTAGTTCGCCGGGCTCGAGGGCACGGCGACCGTCATCGAGCCCTCGGCGCATAGTTGCAGGAAGCGCTCGATCCGGCCCGAGGTGTGGTCGGGGCCCTGGCCCTCGTGGCCGTGCGGCAGCAGCAGCACCACACTCGAGTGCTGGCCCCATTTCGCCTCACCGGAGGAGATGTACTCGTCGATGACGGTCTGGGCGCCGTTGACGAAGTCGCCGAACTGCGCTTCCCACAGCACCAGCGCCTCGGAATTGGCGAAGGAGTAGCCGTACTCGAAACCGACCGCGGCGTACTCGGAGAGCGCCGAGTTGTAGATCATCACCCGGCCCTGGTCCTCGGACAGGCTCTGCAGCGGCGCGTACTCCTTGCCCGTCTTGCGGTCGATGAGCACCGAGTGCCGCTGGGTGAACGTGCCGCGCTGGGAGTCCTGGCCGGACAACCGCACCAGGTGTCCCTCCAAGGCGAGGGAGCCGAACGCGAGCAGCTCGGCGAAGGCCCAGTCGATGCCGCCCTCGCGGGACATCTTCAGCCGCCGCTCCAGCACCGGCTTGACCCGCGGGTGCGGGGAGAAGCCCTCTGGCACGTTCGCGAAGGCATCACCGATCCGCTCGATGACCTCAGTTGGCACTGCGGTCGGCACCTGCGCGGGCACCTGCTGGCGCTCCTCAACCGACGGGCTGGCGCCGATCGGGTGCTTCTCCAGCTCGCGGACCTCGTTGAACACGTGCTCCAACTGAGCGGAGAAGTCCTTGAGGGCGGTCTCGGCCTCCTCGATCGAGATGTCTCCACGCCCGATCAGCGACTCGGTGTAGGTCTTGCGCACGCTGCGCTTGGTATCGATGATGTCGTACATGGCGGGCTGGGTCATCGACGGGTCGTCGCCCTCGTTGTGGCCGCGGCGGCGGTAGCAGATCATGTCGATGACGACGTCCTTGTTGAACGTCTGGCGGTAGTCCATTGCCAGCTTGGCGACCCAGTAGGCGGCCTCAGGGTCGTCGCCGTTGACGTGGAAGATCGGCGCCTCGATGATCTTGGCGACATCGGTGGCGTACTGCGAGGAGCGGGCGTGCTCCGGCGCGGTCGTGAAACCGACCTGGTTGTTGATGATCACGTGCACCGTGCCACCGGTGCGGTACCCGCGCAGAAGGGCGAGGTTCAGCGTCTCGGCGACCACGCCCTGGCCCGCGAACGCGGCATCGCCGTGCAGCAGGACTGGGAGCACCGTGAAGCCCTCAGCGCCCTTGTCCAGGATGTCCTGCTTGGCGCGCACGATGCCCTCGAGCACCGGGTCCACGGTCTCCAGGTGGGACGGGTTGGCGGTCAGCGACACCCTGGTCTCGCCGTCGCCGAACATGCGGAAGTACTTGCCCTCGGCGCCGAGGTGGTACTTCACGTCACCGGAACCGTGCGCCTGGCCGGGGTCGAGGTTGCCCTCGAACTCCTGGAAGATCTGCGAGATCGGCTTGCCAACGATGTTGGCGAGCACGTTGAGCCTGCCGCGGTGTGGCATGCCGATGACGACCTCGTCGATCTCATGCTCGGCCGCCTTGTCCAGCACGGTGTCCAGCAGCGGGATCACCGTCTCGCCGCCCTCGAGCGAGAACCGCTTCTGGCCGACGTACTTGGTCTGCAGGAACGTCTCGAAGGCCTCAGCGGCGTTGAGCTTGCTCAGGACGTACTTCTGTTCGCTTGCCGGGGGCTTCTCGTGCTTGATCTCGACGCGATCCTGCAGCCAGCGGCGCTCCTCGGGGTCGAGGATGTGGGTGTACTCGATGCCGACGGTGCGGCAGTAGGAGTCGCGCAGCACGCCGAGCACGTCGCGCAGGGTCATCCGCTGCTTGCCCGCGAACCCGCCGACCGCGAACTCGCGATCGAGATCCCACAGGGTCAGGCCGTGCGAGAGGATGTCGAGATCCTCGTGCCTGCGCTGGCGGTAGTTCAGCGGATCGGTATCGGCCATCAGGTGGCCGCGCATCCGGTAGGCGTCGATCAGTTCGATGACCCGTGCGGTCTTGTCGATGTCGCCTTCCGGGATGTCCTCCACCCAGCGCACCGGCTCATAGGGCAGCCGCAGCGAGGTGAAGATGTCGTCGTAGAACCGGTCCTGGCCGAGCAGGAACCCGTGAATGCGCTTGAGGAACTCGCCGGATTCGGCGCCCTGGATGATCCGGTGGTCGTAGGTGGAGGTCAGCGTCATGATCTTGCTGATGCCCAGTTCGTACAGGGTGCGCTCGCTGGTGCCCTGGAAATGCGCCGGGTACTCCAGCGCGCCGACACCGATGATCGCGCCCTGGCCTGCCTGCAGGCGCGGCACCGAATGGTTGGTGCCGATGCCGCCGGGGTTGGTCAGCGAGATCGTGGTGCCCGCGAAGTCGTCGGCGGTCAGCTTGTTGTTGCGGGCCTTCTTGACGATCTCCTCGTAGGCTTGCCAGAACTGCAGGAACGTCAGGTCCTCGATGGCCTTGATGGACGCGACAACGAGGGTGCGCGAGTCGTCCTTGCCTTTCATGTCGATGGCGAGGCCGAGGTTGACGTGCTCCGGGGTGATGGCGTGCGGCTTGCCGTCGATCACTTCATAGTGCCGGTTCATGTTCGGGTAGTCCCGCAGGGCGCGCACCATCGCGTAACCGATCAGGTGGGTGAAGGAGATCTTCCCACCCCTGGTCCGCTTGAGGTGGTTGTTGATCACAACCCGGTTGTCGGCCATCAGCTTGGCCGGGACCGCGCGCACGCTGGTCGCGGTGGGCACCGCGAGCGAGGCGTCCATGTTCTTCGCGATGGCGGCCGCCGCCCCGCGCAGTACCTTGCTCTGCCCACCCGCCTCTCCGATGGCCCGCCCCCCGGTGCGTTCGGGCTCGGACTTGGCGGGCGCTTCCTTGGCGGCGGGCCGCTGCTCGGTGATGGCCGCGGGCTTGCTCGGCTCGGGCGAGGGCCTGGGTGCTGGC
>JBOHER010000125.1:0-4529 GCA_050701115.1 Haloechinothrix sp.
CAATCACTCACGACGAGGTTCAGTTGCCTTCGATGGGCTTGCCGCCCAGGGTGATCTTGAGCGTCTTGCCGCCGTCCAGGGTCAGGGTGACCTGCTCGCCGGGTGCGCGGGTGCGGATCGCAGCGACCAGCTCGTCGGCTCCGGAGATCAACCGATCATCGACCTTGGTGACCACATCACCCTTCTTCAGGCCGGACTTCTCGGCCGGGCTGCCGCTGAGCACGTCACCGATCAGTGCACCGCCGCCCTGATCGTCGGACACCTCCGCGCCGATGTAGGTCTGAGTGGCCGAACCGGTCTCGATGATCTCGTCGGCGGTGCGGCGTGCCTGGTCGATCGGGATCGCGAACCCGATGCCGACATTGCCCGCCTCGGATTCGCCGGAGAAGGACGATCGGGGACTGTAGATGGCCGAGTTGATGCCGATGACCCGCCCCGCCATGTCCACCAGCGGTCCGCCCGAGTTACCCGGGTTGATCGCGGCGTCGGTCTGAATCGCGTCCATGACGGTGGCCTGGTCTCCCCTGCTACCCCCGGCCCGAACCGGACGGTTCAGCGAGCTGATGATGCCCGAGGTGACCGTGCCGGACAGCGAGTAAGGCGATCCGATGGCAACCACTCCCTGGCCGACTCTGAGGTCGTCGGAACGACCGAGTTCGACCGGGGTCAGGCCGGAGACGCCCTCTGCGCGCACCACGGCGATATCGGTGGTCGGGTCACGGCCGATGACCTCACCGGACGCACGCCGACCGTCCGGGAACAGCACCTGGATCCGGCCGTTGCCGCCTGCACCCGCCTCGATCACGTGGTTGTTGGTGAGGATGTAGCCGTCGTCGGTGATCACGAAGCCGGATCCCTCGCCAGCGGCCCCGCCGCCGACGACCTGCAGCCGGACCACGCTCGGCGTGACCTTATCGGCTACCGCCTCGACCGTGCCCGCGGGTGCGTTGCCGGTCTGCTTCGCCGGGGGTGGCGCGGACAACGAGTCGACCGAGGATCCCGGGCCGACTCCGTCACCGACCAGGTAGCCACCCACACCGCCGGCGAATCCGCCGACCACCAGCGCGACCGCGGCCACCCCGGCCATCAGCCGCCCCGTACCCCTGCGCGCACTGCTCGGCGCGGGGCTGCGCGTGGGTTCGGCGGCGGGGTAGCTGGCGACCGGCGGCATCGCGCCTGGGTACTGGTAGGGGTAGCCCTGGTACCCGCTGTACTGCTGGGCCGTCTCCTGCTGGGCTGCGCCGTGGTACTGCTGCGAGGTATCCGGCTGCTGTGCGCCCGATTCCTGCTGCTGCCCGGACTGGCCCTTGGCCGACCACGGGTTGGGGGAACCTGCGTCCTTCTCGGTCATGAAACCACCATGCGTGATTGTCCTGAGAGCTAGCTGAGCCGAACCTGTGGCGTGCCGGTGAAAGCCTGCCCGCCAGGGCTCATTGTCCCGCGGACCCGACCGGGTTACCCGGGAGCCGGATGGTGAACAGCGCGCCGCCCTCCATCGCCCGGCCCGCGTAGACCTGGCCACCATGCCGCTCGGCAGCCTGTTTGACGATCGCGAGACCGAGCCCAGATCCGGGCAACGTGCGTGCCTCAGATGACCGGTAGAACCGATCGAAGACCTTGGGCAGGTCGGCATCGGCGATACCCGGACCGGAGTCGGAGATCTCCAGCACGGCGGTTCCGTCTCCGAGCGGGCGCAGCCGAACCCGCACGGTGCCGCCGGGCGGGGAGAACTTGACCGCGTTGTCGAGCAGGTTCAGTACCGCCCGTTCGAGTGCGGTTGGATCGCCGGTGAGTACCCACGGCCGCATGGACACCTCGAACTCGATGCCTCCCGCTCGTCGACGCGCCCGGTCCAGCGCCCGCTCGACGACCTCGATCACGTCGACGCGTTCGGTGTGCTCCGAGGCCTTGTCCTCGCCTGCCAGCAGAGCGAGGTCGCCGATCAGCTGAGTCAGTTCGTCCAGCTGCGCCTTGATATCGGATTCGATCTCCGATCTGTCCTTTTCGGACAGTCGGCCATCTCCTGCGCGGTCAGCGGCGAGCAGCAGTTCGAGGTTGGTGCGCATCGAGGTGAGTGGGGTACGCAACTCGTGTCCCGCGTCCGCGACCAGTTGGCGCTGCCGACCGTGCGCATCGGACACCGCGGTGAGCATGGTGTTGAAGCTGAGTGTCAACCTGGCGAGCTCGTCGCCACCGGAGACCGGAATCGGGCGGAGATCACCCGTGGTCGCCACCCGCTCGGTGGCCTCGGTGAGCCGCTCGACCGGGCGGAGGCCGCCACGGGCCACTGCCGTGCCCGCCAGCGCGGCAACCACGACCCCGGCACCGCTGATCACGATCAGCACCACGGCGAGTTCACCGAGAGTGTGCCTGGTCGGCTCGAGGGACTGAGCGAGCACCATGGCCTGACCTCGGCCGGAAGGCAGGGATACCACCCGGGAATCGGTCCGGACGTCGGTGCGCAGCGACATCGTCGAGTTACCTCGGGCGACTGCCAGCTCTGCCGGGCCCCAGGCGGGTCGCCGGCCGTCGACCGGGTGGATCAGCCTGCCGTCGGCGTAGAGCACGCCGATCTGAATGTCGGTGCTGGCCAGGAACGCGCCGGGGATGCGCTCCAGCCGCCACAGCACCGGAGGGGTCCGGACCGCGGCGCTCGCCCGGTCCATGAGGGTGGCATCGACCTCGCTGTAGAGGTTGTCGCGCACGGTCAGGTACGCGCCGAGCGAGACCAACGCGACCGCGCCCGCGACGCAGATCGCCGCGAGCATGGTGACCCTGGCGCGAAGCGAGAAGCGGGGCTGCCGTGGCTGGGAGTTGACGGGCGGCGGGGGAAACGAAGCGATCACGGAGGCGTTTCCCTGAGCACGTAACCCACTCCGCGCACCGTGTGGATCAACCGCGGTTCACCCTCGGCCTCGGTCTTGCGGCGCAGGTAACCGATGTAGACCTCGAGCGCGTTGCCAGAGGTGGGAAAGTCATATCCCCAGACCTCCTCAAGGATGCGGGTACGGGTGAGCACGTGCTTGGGGTAGGTCATCAGCAGTTCGAGGAGCGTGAATTCGGTGCGGGTGAGGCTCATTGAGCGCTCGCCCCTGCGCACCTCCCTCGTGGCCGGGTCCAGGGTGAGGTCGGCGAACGCGAGCGAGTTGGCCGCGTGCTCGCCAGCGACGTCGGTGCTGGACCTGCGCAGCAGTGCGCGCAGCCGGGCGAGGAGTTCCTCGAGCGCGAACGGCTTGGGCAGGTAGTCGTCCGCACCCGCGTCCAATCCGGACACCCGGTCGGATACCGAGTCACGCGCGGTGAGCACCAGGATGGGCAGGTCGTCGCCGGTGCTGCGCAGCCTGCGCGCCACCTCGAGTCCGTCCAGCCGGGGCATCATGACGTCGAGCACCATGGCGTCCGGCCGATTGGCGACGATGGCCTCGAGCGCCTGGGCTCCGTCGCTGGCCAACTCGACGGCGTACCCGTTGAACTCCAGCGAGCGACGCAGTGACTCGCGGACCGCACGGTCGTCGTCCACTACGAGAATGCGCATGTGCCCAGTCTGGCTCGAATGCCTGAGGCGCGCCTGAGAAGCGGGGCCGGGGCATCGCTACTCGAGCAGTCCACCCCGGTAGGCCAGCAGCGCGGCCTGCACCCGGTTCGCCGCGCCGATCTTGGCGAGCACCGAGGAGACGTACCCCTTGACCGTTGCCTCGGACAGGAACAGCGTTGACCCGATCACGGAATTGGACATGCCCTGCGCGATCAGGGTGACGACCTCGCGCTCGCGGTCCGACAGCGAGTTGAGAAGTTCCCTTGCAGGCTGGGCCAACCGCTGCTCGTCCCGATGGGCGCGCACCATCCTGGCCGCGACACCGGGATCGAGCACGGCGCCGCCACGGGCGAGATCGCGCACCGCCTGAATGAGCGAGGCCGGGCGGATGTCCTTGAGCAAGAACCCGTTGGCTCCGATGCTCAGCGCCCTGCTGACGTAGGAGTCGATGTCGAAGGTGGTCAGCATGGCCACCACGGGCGGGTTCGGCAGTGCCAAGATGGTGCGCAGCGCGTCGATGCCGTCTTCTACGGAGCTCATCTTGATGTCCAGCAGGACGACATCCGGACAATGCAGGCGGGCCGCTTCGAGCGCGGACTTGCCATCGCTGGCTTCGCCGACAACGTGGATGCCGTCAGCGCCGGACAGCATTGTGCGCAGGCTCGAGCGCACCAGTTCCTCGTCGTCGGCGAGCATCACCCTGATCAATGGAGGCCTCCGGAGTCGGGCGGGGTTTCCGCGTATCCAGGAAGGCTACCGACTCCCGCGCGGAGGGCAATGCGGTCGGGTGGGTGGGTGCGGGGTGGTCGGCGTTGGGTGCCTTATCAGCCCTGCGGACACCACCCGCTAGGCTGAGGCTTGAGCAACGCCCTCGTAGCTCAGGGGATAGAGCACCGCTCTCCTAAAGCGGGTGTCGCAGGTTCGAATCCTGCCGGGGGCACCGAGATCAACTACATAGCTGACCTGCGCCAACGGTCCAAGCGGATGATCTTTC
>JBOHER010000126.1:0-10196 GCA_050701115.1 Haloechinothrix sp.
CGCTGCCGGGTGCCCGGCTGCCGCCGGCCCGCCCGCAAATGCGACCTCGACCACAACCACGACTGGGGCAAGGGCGGCGACACCGCCGAATGCCTGCTCTGCAGCCTGTGCCGCCGCCACCACCTGCTCAAGGACCGGCCCGGCTGGAACTTCCAGATGACCCACGGCGACCTGATCATCACCACCCCCACCGGCAAACGCTACCGATCCAGGCCCGACCCCATCGGACCACCCGAACCCCAACCACCATCTGAGCCAGTGGCGTCCACAGCGGACAACCCACCACCGTTCTGACGCCCGGAGTGCTCGCCCAGGGCGTCGGACTAGGGCGCGGCCAAGACTGCGATCAGCTCGTCGGATCGGGCACGTTCGGCGCGGTCGCCAACGGCCGCCCGGCGATTTGCAGCATCCGTTCCATCGAGGTCCCCGCGATCACACCGGGAACGTAGGGTCCGCCGACCACCAGGTGGGTGAGGTCACCTGCCGCTTCGCCGGACACCAGCCGCACAGGGGAGCCCGAGTCGCCGGGAGACGCGGCACCGTCCCAGGCGAACGCATCACTGTTCGCGGAGTCGCCCTCACCGCGGTAGACCACGATGCCCGCACGAGGCGTGCCGCCGGTACCGATCACCAGTCCGTGCCCCGCGTGTTCCACCAGGTCGCCGAACTGTGGTGAACCCACGGCGGTCGGCCCCCCGAAGTAGGCCATCGACGGGTTCACATACTCCTGCATCTCGGGGTAGATGTCGATCAGCGCGAAGTCGTCGCCCACCCCGTTGTCCACACTCCTGACCGTCGTGCCGATGTTCATCAGCAGGCCGGGTGCGGCGATCACCGTGACCTCGTCCCCGACTTCCGTGCAGTGTCCGGCCGTACCGATCGAATAGTTGCCGGGGGAACCGAAGACGAAGTTGGCTGTGCAACCGGAAGGCGAAATGATCCAGGAGCCCGGCCGGATACCTGTGAATAGCAAGGCGCTGGTGGGGTAATCGACGCTATCGGGAATCGCCACCCCTTCGCCCTGCTGTGCCGCCGCGACTGCCTTCGCGTGCAATTCGTCGGTGTACCAGTCCGGTTTCGGCGCGATCAACTCGGTTACAGTCGCGCCGGCGAATGGCGCGCTCGGCAGGCCGGTGGTCACCGCGTGCGCGGCGGTAGAGCCCGTCAGCAAGGTAGCGGCCGCCGCGAGGGCGAGGAACGCGCGTCCGATCTTCATCGACTTCTCCCGTCGCAATGATGCAGAGCTCGCTTCTGGCGAGCGTCTGATGACCGGAATAACGACGCCGCCGGCATTCGGATGCGCACTGCGACCGCCATCCGAATCCGCGTACCGTCACGGACATGGCGACCTTGGTGACGTTTCATGCCCACCCGGACGACGAGTGCATCGCATGCGGCGGAGTCATGCGAAAGGCCGCCGAGGAGGGGCATCGGGTGGTGCTGGTCGTCGCGACCCAGGGCGAGGAAGGCGAGGTGCCCGATGGCTTTCTCGAGCAGGGTGAGCAGCTCTGGCAGCGCCGCGTCGCCGAAACCCATGCAGCAGCGGAGATCCTCGGCGCGCATCGAGTGGAATTCCTCGGGTACACCGATTCCGGCATGATGGGCACAGTCGCCAATGACGCGCCCGGCTCCTTTTGGACCACATCGGTAGAGGATGCGGCAGGCAAGCTCGCCGCCATCTTGCACGAGGAGAACGCCGATGTGCTGACCGTCTACGACGACAACGGCGTCTACGGCCATCCCGACCACATACAGGTACACCGGGTCGGCATGCGCGCGGCCGAGTTCGCCGGTACCCCTCGGGTGTACCAGAACACGATGAACCGAGATCAGGTACGGCGCGGCATGGCCAGGTGTACCGAGCAGGCCACCTCGGCGGGGATCGAGGTACCCGACCTCGATTCGGAACCGCACTTAGGCAAACCTGATGCAATGATCACCACGGCGGTCGATGTCACGCACTACGTGGACTACAAGCGGCGCGCCATGCGAGCACATGCCAGCCAGATCGCCGAGCAGTCGTTCTTCCTCGCCATGCCCGATGCGGCATTCGCCGAGATCTTCGGTACGGAGTGGTTCATCCGTGATGACCAGGGCCCTGGCATCACCGAGACCGACCTCTTCGAGGGTCGGTTGTGACCCGTGCTTCTCATCCGGGATGAGGTCTTTCATCAGCTTTGTTGACCTCATCGGAGAAGAGCGGATTCAGTGCACAATCGTCGATGCGGTGGCTCGTGACTGAGGACGGTTGACACCCTGGGCTAGACTTGTTGTCGTTCTGACAATAAGTGACGCAGGGGTGGCGAATGGTGGCCAGGACCAGCGAGCCGGGAGCCGAACGACCGGTTGCCCTGCGCGACTACGTGAGCGGGGCTGCGCTCATGGCGGGCGCGGCGAACGTGATCATGCAGTTGGCCCGCCTGCCGGTTGGCCACGGCGTAGTGGAGAGCGTGGTCGACTCGGGAAACCTGTACAAGCATCCGGTGAAGCGAACCCGGACCACTCTGGCCTACCTGATCACGGCAATCGACGGCACTCCCGAGGAACGGCTCCTGCTCCGCGAGCAGATCAACCGGGTGCATGCGCAGGTGCGGTCACGGGAATCCAGCCCGGTGGCTTACAACGCGTTCGACACCGACCTGCAACTCTGGGTCGCCGCCTGCCTCTACCGGGGCGTTGAAGACACCCACACCTCGCTGTACGGCGAGTTGGACCCCGCGACGGCAGAAGCCCTCTACCAGGACGGAAAGCGGCTCGGCACGACCCTGCAGGTAACCGAAGACGTGTGGCCGAGTGACCGGGCCGCGTTCGAGGCGTACTGGACCAAGGCCGTCGAACTCATCGAGATCGACAACACTACGCGCCAGTACCTGCGCGGCATCGCCGCGCTTACTTTCCTGCCCCGCCCGGTGAGCCTGCTGTTGGGACCGCTGAACAGGTTCCTCACCACAGGGTTCCTCCCCGCCCCTTTCCGGGAGCAGATGCGGCTGGCGTGGACCACCCGGCACCAGCGTCGTTTCGATGCACTGGTGCGGGTGATCGCCGCGATCAATCGTCGTATGCCCCGCCGCCTTCGAGAATTCCCGTTCAACCTGGTGCTGTGGGACACCCGCAGGCGCATGAGGACCGGGCGCAGCGTCATCTGAGCGGCGAGGACCGTAGGCCGTGGCCGAGCGGGCCCTTCGACTCCAATCCGACCGGCGATGTCGCGTCATGCGGCCCGCCGCCTGACGCCCGACTACCCACGCGCGGACTCGGTGAACCGGCACAGTGCGTTGACCTTGCGGAGCTGCTCGGGCGAGTGCACCGCGGCATCCAGCAGCCGGGGGTTCGCCACCACAACGGCCAGGCAGCGCGCCCGGGACACGGCGACGTTCAGCCGGTGGATGTCGTAGAGGAAGTCGATGCCCCGCGGTGCGTCCTCCACGCTCGAGCTGGCCATGGTGTAGATGACCACCGGCGCCTCCTGTCCCTGGAACTTGTCGACCGTCCCGATCCGCGCGCCCTCCGGGAGTGACGCCTTCAGCCGACCGACGTGGTTGTTGTACGGCGCCACCACGAGGACGTCGTTGCGCCCCAGCGGATGCCGCGCACCCTCGTGGTCGAGCCAGGAAGCACCCTGCAGGTCGGCCAGCAACCGGCGGACGACGGCCGCCTCCGCGTCCGATGCCGCGGCACAGCCTTCATGGGCGACCGGAACGAACCGCAGACCGCTGCCAGAGATGCCCTGGTCGGCCTCGACGCGTTGCCGCTCCCTTCCCGGCCCGGCCTCCAGTCGACCCTCGTAGGACAGCGCGCTGACAAACTCGGCGATCTCGGGGTGCATCCGCCACGTCGTGCCGAGGAAGACGCCGTGATCCGGCGGCACGGTGTCGTTTCCGTCCAGCAGGTGCTCGAGCACAGAGGCCCCGGCCCCGTCGGGATGTACTCCCTGGCTTGGCTGGGCCAGCTGCTGCGGATCTCCGAGCAGCACCATGGATCGCGCGCTCTGAGCCACGGCGAGGGCGTTGGCCAGGCTGAACTGACCCGCCTCGTCCACCACAAGGACGTCGACCGCCTCGGCAAGGTCCGGCCGTGACCACAGCCACGCAGTTCCCCCCACCAAGGTGGCGGTGCCGTCGGCAAGGCGTTGCACGACTACGTTGTTGTCGGTGGTTTCCTCGACTCCGGGCGCGCCGCAGAAGTCCTCGGGCTTTGTGCGTTTCTGCAGGGCAGGCCGTCGCACAGCGCTGAGCAGGTGCCCGATGACCGCGTGGGACTGGGCGACCACGCCGACCCGCTTGCCGTCGTCCAGCAGCGCCCGGATGAGCGCGGCGCCGACGGTCGTCTTGCCACTGCCCGGTGGCCCCTGCACCGCCAGCACCTCGCCGTTGAGGCGACGGCCGAGCCGGAGCACGGCATCGTGCGGGCTTTCGCCGTCGCGCAGTGGCGTTTCCGGAGGCGTGCGGCGTTCCAGAAGGGCGCGGCCCAGGGAGTGCCCGCCGTTCACGATCGACTCTCCGAGTCGCCGCACCGCCTCCCGTAGCGGCTTGTCGTCCACCGGCCCCGGCGGCCCGAACCCACGCGGGGTCAGCGGCTCCCGCTTCGCGCCCAGCTTGAGCACGATGTATCCGGCCACCGGATCGAGCTCGTGCACCTCGCCGGCCGTGGCGTGCTCGTCCACGTCGAGCGCCTGCCTGCCCACGCCGAGCTTGCAGTCCTGCGGCGGGAACTCGTAGCGCCAGAGCTTGCTCTTCTTGATGTCGCCGACATGTACCGGTGCCGAGAGCTCGCCAATGGCGCTGCCGTCGTCCACAAGCTCGTCGCCCTCCAGATCTTCGAGGCGAAACACCTCCCACCACTGCGGGCGCATCTCGCGGCGGTGCCATTGCACCAGATCGGCCAGCAGCGAATGGCCCACGGCGTGCAGGCGCTCGGCGAGAGCGTGTTCGGCGAGCTCCTGGTCCGTGGGCGGGGTCTCCGGGTCGCGCGGCTGCTCGTGGGGGCGGAGTTGGGGGCCGTGCTGCGATTCGAGCTCGGTGCGGCGTTGCTCGAGCCAGCAATGCAGGTCGTGGGTGCTGCGGACGTCGTCGGCGTTGTAGTCCTCGATCTGCCGCAGCGTCGTGTCGTCCGGCTCCACCAGCCAGCGCTCGTAGGCGAGCACGCTGGACATCGCGTCGGCGACGTCACCCGCGCCGCGGATCTCGCCCCAGTAGAAGGCCTCCATCTTCTTGATCGAGTAGGACGGCTTGCTGATCCGCAGGCCCTGCCGGACCACGGCGTACAAGTCGACAAAGCGCTCGGCGCGCAGCAGCTGATCGAGCTCCGCTTCGCGGACGCCGTGCCGGGCGGTCATGCGTTTGAGCGCGGTCGTCTCATACGGCGCGTAGTGGTAGACGTGCATGCCGGGGTCCTGCCGCCAGCGGGCAGTGAGGTCGTCGACGAGGTCCACGACGAGTTGTCGCTCGGCCGCGCCGTCGTGCGCCCACAGCGCGGTGAAGCCGCTCCGACGGTCGCCCAGCCCGGCGAGGTATTCGCGGCCCTCGCCGCCGTCGGCATACGGGTCACCCTCGAAGTCGAGGTAGACGTCGCCTGGCGATGGTGGTGGCAGCCGCAGCAGGCCCAGCTTCGGTTGGGGGTCGAGCAACTCGTAGTGCGCCGTGCCGGTGGCACGCTCCTTGATCTGGAGTGCGGCCTGCCGGACCAGCCGTTCCCGCGAGGACGATCCGATGCCGGACAGCGCAGCGGGCGCCGCGCCGGCCAACTCGTCGACCGTCCGGATGCCGAGTTCGTGCAGGCGGGCGCGGTGGTCGCCGCGCATGAACGCGACCAGCGAGAGGTCGTCCTGCCTGCGCCACAGCGCTTGGCAATGGTCGGCCCAGCGGCACTGGGCGCAGTGCGTCACGGGGACCGGCTCGGTGGCCGGTCGCTCGGTGACGGCCGTGCGCAGCCGATGACGGGCTCGCCGGGCATACGCGCCGACGTCGACCAGGCGCCATGGCCTGCTGACCCCGTCGCCGGTCACCACATAAACGCGGTCGGGCTCGACGCCCTGCAGCACGGCGAGCCGCTCGGCGTAGGTGGCCATCTGCAACAGCGCGGGCACTTTCAGCCGCCGGGCGAGCTTGGTGTCGGCGATCTCGTAGCACCAATCGCCCAGCTCCGATGGCCGGTCGACCTTGAGCAGGAAGTCCGCCTGCCCGCCCCATTGGCCGTCATACAGGGTTGCCTGGTAAACGACGTCGACACCGCTGCGCATGGCGTCGAGCGTCCGCGCCTCGGCGGCCCGGCGCGCATCATCCCCAAAGACGGTCTCCATCTCGGCGATCGTGCGGCCCTCGGTCCTGAGCTGCTCCAGGTAGGCGGCCTCGTGCTCGAGGCCGAGGCGGAAGATCAGCTCGAGCGCCTCGTCGTCGGTCTTCGGACGCGGGCGTGCACCCAGTGCGACCTGGAGGTCGAGCGAGGTGACGTGCGGGCACGCCAGGTGCTTGGTGAGGTCGGTCGGGCTGAGCACCAGCCGCGTACCGTCCAGCTGCATGGGCACCCCCGTCCATCGCGAGTGCCCTCAGTGTGCACCGCGGGTCCGACAGTGCGCGCGCTACCAGCCGACAACCGTTCGACGCGATCGGCTCTGAGCCTTCTCGCGGCGGCATGGTGAGCGCGACGACGGACACGCCCCTGACTGACAAGGCCCGGCACAGCGACGAACATCCTGGGCCGTCCACCAGCGACCAATCTCGGCCGAGACGCTCCGTAAGAGTCTGCATATCGTCGCGGCGCGTTCCCGGATGCTGGTGTCGATCATCAGGGCCGAACGGGTAGCTGCTCAGGACGAGCCTCTGGCCATGGCCGCCCAGTCTTACTCGGAGGGGCGAAGTGTGGCGGCTGTCGACTGCGGACAGTACAACTGGATGAGAGATCACCCGCTCACGGTGCCGTCTGTGCGGGTCATGGCCGCGATTGCCGGACGGCTCAGCGCAGTTCCTGGATGCGGATCAGGTTGCCCGCGGGATCGCGGAAGGCGCAGTCGCGAACGCCGTACGGCTGCTCGGACGGCTCCTGGATGACCTCGGCGTCGCTGGCCTGCAGCCGCGCGAAGACGCCGTCGAGGTCGGCGGTGGCCAGCAGGATCCAGCCGTAGGTGCCCTTGGCCATCATCTCGACGATGGTGCGGCGCTCGTCGTCGGTGACCCC
Organism: Haloechinothrix sp.; assembly: GCA_050701115.1. GTDB lineage: Bacteria > Actinomycetota > Actinomycetes > Mycobacteriales > Pseudonocardiaceae > JBOHER01. Next base: position 7,174 of record JBOHER010000126.1, read on the forward strand.
AGGGTCGGCGGCCGGCGGCGCCAGGAGGATGGACGTGCCGGGTTGCTCGGCGGGGCCGACCGTGATCCAGCGCATCTTGCCGTTTCCGACGTCGCCCCGGACCTCGAAGCCGAGGGTGTCGCGATAGAAGGCCAGGGAGGCGGCCGGGTCGTCGTGCGGGAGGAAGCTCGTGTGACTGGTGATGTCCATGGCGGTCTCAGGTCAGTTGCGGCTCGGTGACTCGCGCTTCTCGATTCCTGATCGGTCTGGTCACCTGTTTCGCCACGCAGGACGGCATCCCCGCCGTCGCGCGCGCCGCGTCACGCCGGTAGATGCTGGGCGGCACACCGACCAACTCGGTGAAGCGAGTGCTGAAGGTGCCCAGTGACGAGCAGCCGACCGCGAAACAGACCACGGTGACGCTGAGGTCGCCACGACGCAGCAGCGCCAGCGCGCGCTCGATGCGCCGCGTCATCAGATAGCCGTACGGCGACTCGCCGTAGGCGAGCCGGAACTCGCGGCTGAGGTGCCCGGCCGACATGTTCACTCCGCGGGCGAGCGCCTCGACGTCCAGCGGCTGCGCGTACTCCCGGTCGATCCGGTCGCGTACGCGGCGCAGCCGCGCCAGGTCGCGCAGGTGCTGCGCCGCGGCGGATCTGCTGGTCACCTGCGAGATCGTGCCACATCGCGCCGGAGGTGCCTAGCGCCCGCATCGCGTCCCACCCCACTCCGCGTCCGCTCCGGCCCGGTCTGCTCCGCTTACGTCCTCGACCTGCTCAGGCCATGAGGTATCCACCGCTCGTCCCACGTCAACACGTCTCGTTAGCAGTCATTCGCGGCTACATCCGCTGGCAACATCAGCGCCGGATGAACCAGATGGAACAGGTCCCGCAACGCACCTTCGTGGGCAGCAACACGATGACCGGCGTGACAGTCACGCGCGCACCCAGGTCTGGTCGACTTCCGTCCGTGCCAGTTAAGAATGGATCGTGGACGACTCGCCGGCCGCGCGCAGCACTCACACGCCGCGTCGAGGACGACCGCTCCCCTACTACTCTCCCGTTCCTGCCAGTTGACTAGGACGAGTTGAACTAGATGAGAGAACTCGTCTCACGGTGTCCGCGAGGGCCTCGCCTCAGGTGCCGACGTAGGCCGCCAGGTGCTCGCCGGTGAGGGTGGAGCGGGCGGCGACGAGGTCGGAGGGGGTGCCCTCGAAGACGATCCGGCCGCCGTCGTGGCCGGCGCCGGGTCCGAGGTCGATGGTCCAGTCAGCGTGCGCCATGACCGCCTGGTGGTGCTCGATGACGATGACCGACTTTCCGGAGTCGACGAGCCGATCGAGCAGGCCGAGCAGCTGCTCGACGTCGGCGAGGTGCAGGCCCGTGGTCGGCTCGTCAAGGACGTAGACGCCGCCGTTGGCGCCCATGTGGGTGGCCAGCTTGAGCCGCTGCCGCTCGCCGCCGGACAGCGTGGTGAGCGGCTGGCCGAGGCTGAGGTAGCCGAGCCCGACGTCGGCGAGCCGGTCGAGGATCTTGTGCGCGGCCGGCGTGCGCGCCGCACCGGCGCCGAAGAACTCCCCGGCCTCGGTCACCGACATCGCGAGCACCTCGCTGATGTCCATGCCCGTGTCCTTGCCGCCGAGTCGATACTCCAGCACCGATGCCTGGAACCGCTTCCCCTCGCACTCCTCGCAGGTGGTGGCGACGCCGGCCATCATCGCCAAGTCGGTGTAGATGACACCGGCGCCGTTGCAGTTGGGGCAGGCGCCCTCGGAGTTGGCGCTGAACAGCGCCGGCTTCACACCGTTGGCCTTCGCGAACGCCTTGCGGATCGGGTCGAGCAGTCCGGTGTAGGTCGCCGGATTGCTCCGTCGCGAGCCCTTGATCACTGTCTGGTCGATCGACACCACCCCGTCCCGGCCCGACACCGAGCCGTCGATCAGGGAGCTCTTACCCGACCCGGCCACACCGGTCACCACCACCAGCACGCCGAGCGGTATGTCGACGTCGACGTCCCGCAGATTGTTGGTGCTGGCGCCGTGCACCTCCAGCACCCCCGACGGCGTCCGCACCGACGGCTTCACGGAGGCCCGGTCGTCGAAATGGCGGCCGGTGATGGTGCCGCCGGCCCGCAGCGCCTCGACGGTGCCCTCGAAGCAAACGGTGCCGCCCGCCGTACCGGCACCGGGGCCGAGGTCGACGACGTGGTCGGCGATCGCGATCGTCTCCGGCTTGTGCTCCACGACGAGCACCGTGTTGCCCTTGTCCCGCAGCCGCAGCAGCAGGTCGTTCATCCGCTGGATGTCATGGGGGTGCAGGCCGATCGTCGGCTCGTCGAAGACGTAGGTGACGTCGGTCAGCGAGGAGCCGAGGTGGCGGATCATCTTGACGCGCTGCGCCTCGCCGCCCGAGAGCGTGCCCGACGGCCGGTCGAGCGAGAGGTAGCCCAGCCCGATCTCCACGAATGAGTCGACGGTCTCCCTCAGCGACGCAAGCAGCGGCGCAACCGACGGTTCGTCCAGGCCGCGCACCCACCCGGCGAGGTCGCTGATCTGCATCGCGCAGGCGTCGGCGATGCTGGTCCCCTTGATCTTCGACGACCGGGCCGCCTCGCTGAGCCGGGTGCCGCCGCACTCGGGGCAAGCGGTGAACGTCACCGCCCGGTCCACGAACGCCCGGATGTGCGGCTGCATCGCCTCCCGGTCCTTGGACAAGAACGACTTCTGGATTCTTGGGATCAAACCCTCGTACGTCAGGTTGACGTTGTCGACCTTGATCTTGGTCGGCTCCTTGTGGAGCAAGTCGTGGAGCTCTTTCTTGGTGTACTTACGGATCGGCTTGTCCGGGTCGTGGAAGCCGGAGCCGCTGAAGATGCGGCCGTACCAGCCGTCGACGCTGTAGCCAGGGATCGTGAGCGCACCCTCGTTGATCGACTTGCTGTCGTCGTACAGCGCAGACAGGTCGAAGTCGGTGACCGAGCCCCGGCCCTCGCAGCGCGGACACATGCCGCCGGTGATGTTGAAGCTGCGCCGCTCCTTCACGGTC
>JBOHER010000127.1:0-4033 GCA_050701115.1 Haloechinothrix sp.
CGCCCAGAGCGACCAGCTCGCTGCTCCAAACGGAGTAAGTCCAGGGACCCGACGACGCGCGCCATCACGATTGGTTGCTCGGCGGCGTCTGATGGGGTGATAACATTTCGAACGCACGAGCAGAAGGCATCGATTCGATATCGAAAGGGTCACGGTAAGAGATGGGGCGTCACAGCAAGACGGAGCCGTCTGCTCCCCCACCCGGAGACGGGCTTACCGATACCGGCAGCCACCGCGCCATCGCATCTACTCGCCCGCGCGGAGTCGCGAAGTGGCCGATCGCCTGCCTCGGCGCTGTCGCGCTGATCGCCCTCACCTGGATCGGCCTGGTCTGGGGCAACAACGTGCTCAACCACAGGGCCGAGGCACAGGCCAATTCCTGCACCGGCGGGCGAAGCACTCTGCGGGTGACCGTAGCGCCAAGCATCGAGCAACCGGTGATCGATGCTGCGGAGACATGGAACGCCTCGGACCAGGTCGTGCACGATCGCTGCATCACCGTTGACGTCCGGTCGGCCGAGTCTCAGGGCGTGGTGGACATGCTGGGTCAGAGCGGCACGATGAGCAAGGTCCCCGCCGCGTGGATCCCGGAGTCAACTCAGTGGGCCAGTGAGCTGCGCGAGGAAAACCCCAGGCGGGTCATCGGCGAACCGGCTTCGGTCACATCGGCGAAATCGGCCGACTATCCGTTCGTCGTTATCGGCGGTGAAGGCGTGGATCCGGTCCAGGAGCGGGCCGCGCAGACGTTCCGCCATTTCCTGCTGGACCGCGAGCAACGTGCCCTGTTCGCGGAGGCAGGGTTCTCCGGCTAACGCGCTCCACGGTCGCGTCAGGCGCGGTCGAACACATCCGGGTCAGGTCCGACCCGCTCCCCATTGTCGAGCTCGGCGAGCACTGCGAGATCGTCGTCGGCGAGTTCGAAGTCGAACACGTCGATGTTCTCCCTGATCCGGGACGGCGTGACCGACTTGGGGATCACCACCGTGTCCAACTGGATGTGCCAGCGCAGCACGATCTGCGCGGCGGTCCGCCCATATTTGGCTGCCAGGCTCGTGACAGCCTGCTCGGCGAGTAAGGATCCCTTGGCCAGCGGGCTCCACGCTTCGGTGACAATGCCGTGCTCGGTGTGGAAGGCGCGCAGCTCGGCCTGCGGCAGGTACGGATGCGACTCGATCTGATTGACCGCGGGAGGGACGTCGGCGGCATCGAGCAATCGACGTAGGTGCGGCACGTGGAAGTTCGACACCCCGATCGCGCGTGCCCGGCCATCGGAGTGCACCCGCTCCATGGCCCGCCAGGTGTCCAGATAGCGATCGCGCCTCGGCAGCGGCCAGTGGATGAGGTAGAGGTCGATGTAGTCAACACCGAGCTCCGACAGGCTCTTGTCGAACGCGGCCAGCGTCGAGTCGTAGCCTTGATCGGAGTTCCACACCTTGGTCGTGACAAACAGGTCCCCACGCGAGATCCCCGACTGCCGGATCGCCTCCCCCACACCGGGTTCATTGCCGTAGGCCGACGCGGTATCGACACTGCGATAGCCGGCGTCCAGCGCGGCGAGCACCGCGCGGGCGGTCTCGGCCTGCGGTACCTGGAAGACTCCGTAACCCAGTTGAGGGATGGTGACTCCACCGGTCAATGCGATCTCGGGAACTGCATCCATGCGCCCTCCCATCGACAGTTGAGGAAGTTCGTGAGCCGTCGCACCTAACGTACCCGGGCACGCCGCGGCCCACCCGCGCGGAGGGATGATCGCTGGGTGGCAACGCACCGGGAATCCGCGGTTCGCGGGCCTGACCGCGCCCCACTCGCGCTGCTGCTGCTCGGCACGCTGGCGGTGCACGTCATCGTCTTCCTCAACCGGCCCGCGGCCTCCTATCGGGTCCTCGCGCTGGGCGGCGATGAGGTAGCGGTCGGACTGGTCGCCGCGGCCAGCGCGCTCCTGCCGATCTTCCTCGCTATTCCGATGGGCCGGTGGTCCGATCGAGGCCATGCATCGGTCCTGTTGATCGGCGGCGGGCTGGCCATCGGCTGCGGGTCGGTGCTGCTCGCACACTCCGGCTCGCTGGTGAGCATGGCGTTGTTCAATGCGGTGCTCGGGGTCGGCCAGTTGGCGCTGATGATCGCTACCCAAGCCGTCGTCGCCGGGTTGTCCCGGCCGGGCGAGCACGACCGTAACTTCGGCCTGTTCACCGCGGCGGCATCGCTGGGTCAGCTGTTCGGGCCGCTGATCGGTGGTGGGGTGATCTCCAGGTTCCAACGAGAAGGGATGCTGACTGCCACGAGCCACGCCTTCTGGGTCGCCGCCGCCATCGCGCTGCTGGTCGTGCTGTTCTTCGGCCTGATGACCGTGACGCTTCGCCACACCTGCGTGCCGGCACCCAGTTCACTCGGTACGACGGAGCAGGCAGGTCGCGGTTCCGCACTGGCGCTGCTCGGCAACCGTGCGCTGTCCGTCGCGATCTGTGTCAGCTTCGCGGTGATGGCCACCGTCGACCTGCTCATCACCTACCTGCCCGTGCTGGGCGAACGGTATGGCCTGTCCCCCTCGGTGGTGGGTGCACTGCTCGCCGTTCGCGCGGGATTCTCCTTCATCTCTCGTCTGTTGATTCCCGTGCTGATGAACTGGGCGGGGCGGCTGCGGGTGCTGGTGGTCAGCTCGGCGATCGCCGCGTTCGGCGTCCTCGGCCTGGTTGCGTTCTCCGCGCCGTTGATTCTGTTTATCGTGATGGTCGTGCTGGGACTCGTGCTGGGCCTCGGGCAGCCACTGACCATGACGTGGGTCGTCCAGGAGGCCCCGCAGCAACTCCGCGCCACCGCACTGGCGCTGCGCATCACCGGAAACCGGGTCGCACAGACCGCGGGTCCGGCCGCAGCGGGCGGCCTGTCCACGCTGATCGGGATTGCCGGCCCGTTCTTGCTGATGGCGGCGTTGCTCGCGGGGTCAGCTCTGAGCGTCGTTCCTTACCTGCGACGGGAACCCTCGCGGTAGCGCGGCCTGCTCAGCTCTGGTAGGCCTCCATCGGGGGGCAGGAGCAGACCAGGTTGCGGTCCCCGGCCGCCTGGTCGATCCGGCGCACCGGTGGCCAGACCTTGTTCACCGGGCTGCCGGTCGGGAACACCGCCTCCTCGCGGGTGTAAGGACGCCCCCACTCCCCCGCGATGCACGCGGCCGTGTGCGGTGCGTTGCGCAGCGGACTCTCCGCCAACGGCCACTCGCCGGTGGCCACCCGGTCGATCTCGGTGCGGATCGCGATCATGGCGTCGCAGAACCGGTCCAGTTCGGCCAGGTGCTCGCTTTCCGTCGGTTCCACCATCAGCGTCCCGGCGACCGGGAACGACATGGTCGGCGCGTGCAGGCCGTAGTCGACAAGGCGCTTGGCCACATCGTCCACGGTCACGCCGGTTGCCTTGGTGATGCCGCGCACGTCGAGGATGCACTCGTGCGCCACCAGGCCATCCTTCCCGGAGTAGAGCACCGGGTAGTGCTCATGGAGCCTGCGTGCCACATAGTTCGCCGCGGCCACCGCGGTCAGGGTCGCCCGGCGGAGTCCGCCGGCCCCCATCATGCGCACGTAGGCCCAGGTGATGGGCAGGATCGACGCGCTACCCCATGGGGCGGCGCTGATCGGACCGACGCCGGTGGCCGGTCCCGCCGTCGGCTGCAACGGATGGTTGGGCAGGAACGGGGCAAGGTGCGCACGAACGCCGATGGGGCCGACTCCGGGTCCGCCGCCGCCGTGCGGGATGCAGAAGGTCTTGTGCAGGTTCAAGTGCGAGACATCCGAACCGAACTTGCCGTACCGGGCCAGCCCGATCAGCGCGTTAAGGTTGGCGCCGTCCACATACACCTGGCCGCCGTGGTCGTGCACGATTCCGCACACCTCGCCCACGGTATCCTCGTACACGCCGTGCGTCGACGGGTAGGTGATCATGATCGCGGCCAGGTCGTCGGCGTGCTCGTCGGCCACCGCCCGCAGATGCGCGACATCGATGTTGCCCTGTTCGTCGCACTTGACGACGACTACCCGCATGC
>JBOHER010000128.1:0-3620 GCA_050701115.1 Haloechinothrix sp.
AGGCTGCGAACAGCATGGGCGTCGGTGACCACGTCCTCGTCCACGGCCGGGCGAGCAACCTGGTCTTCGCCACCCTTGACGAGAACATGCAGCCGTCGCAGGCCTACCGGACGCTCTTCCTGCGCCAACTGATCGCCGGGGGAGTGCTCGCCCCGTCTTTCGTTGTCAGCAGCGCACTCTCCGGAAACGACATTGAGCAGACCGTCGATGTGGTCGCAGCGGCCTGCGCGGTGTATCGCAAGGCGCTCGACGCCGGGGATCCCACCGCGTGGATGGGCGGACGGCCGGTGAAGCCGGTATTCCGCCGGTTCGCTTGATTTCCTTGGTCACAGCAACGGACGGAGACATTCGATGAGCACCCCTATCTCCGTGAAGGACAGAATCTGGCGGATGGGCGCCAAGGCCGGGGCGCTGCTACAGCGGATCCTCGCGGGTATCGGCGCGAGGCACCCGGAATCAAGGATCTCCGCCGATTCGCAGCAGTACTGGAGAGAACCCGGCGGCGCTCGGTGGAAAGCCGACTCCCATTGGCGTGACGCGAGCGTGCTCGCGGAGGACAACCTGTGGTGGCAGATCGGCCACCGGCACCTCACCATGTTCGAGCGCGGCGCGCGCATGGTGGAGTTCACCCGCCCATAGGGGCGGGTGGTGGAGTGGGGATGCGGCGGCGGGGCGAACGCGATCCATTTCGCACCGCAGTGCGAAGAGTTCATCGGCGTCGACGTCTCTTCGGACACCCTTGACGAGTGCGCACGGCAGATTGCCGCCACGTGTGCCACCGTCTTCCGCCCGGTACAGATCGAGGTCGCGCAGCCGGAGCAAGCGGTCGACAAGATCGGGTCGACGTGCGATATTTTCCTCAGCTTCTACGTCTTCGAGTTGATTCCGACACCGGAGTACGGGGAACGGCTGGTTCGGATCGCTCGTAATCTGCTCGCACCAGGCGGACTCGCCCTGATCCAGATCAAATATGACGAGGGCCGGTTCTGGACGAAACCTCGTCGGCGCTCGTACCGATCGGGGGTGGCCGAGATGACCACCTACCCGATTGCGGACTTCTGGCAGCTGGCTTCGAAATGCGGGCTCCGCCCGGAGTCGATTGAGCTGGTCCCGAAGAACGAGCTGGATGAGCGATACGCCTACTTCCTGCTCTCCAAGGAGCCCGCTGCCAACGGCAGCTGAAGATCCGTCACGACGACCCTGCGTCTTGGTTGTACGGGTCGGCCTGCCACTGCGCGAAGGTCAGGTAGCGGCCCGGCTCATACGCCACCCACCGCCACGGGCCGATGTAGGTGTTGTCGTGCCACCGGTTGTCCTGCGCGAAAGTGATCGCCTCTTGGATCTTGCGGCCCTTGTACGGCGACCAGTCGGGCCATGTGCCGTGGTTCGCGAACAGTGCGTTGAGGCCGCAGTAGGCGGTGGAGCAACCGACTTCAGCTGTGTCAATCTTGAACTCGTTGTGGTGGACCCGTAGGCGCTGCGTCTTCCACCGGCAGTCCGAATACAGCGGCTCCGAAGCGATTCCAGGCTGGACACACTTGGACTCGTTGTCCTCGCCGACCAGCAGCGTGCACTCGCTGGTGGTGTTGGTGCCGCAGAACCGGTCCGCGTTCTCCCACCCGGCGACCCCGCCCCAGTTGTTGTCGAACACGTTGCCGGTGATCTCGAGCAACGTTGTGCGCGCCGGGACACGCGGATCGCCACCAGCTTCCGAGACGTAGATCGTGCCGATGGGGAAGTTGTCTCGCCGGTTGGCGAACTCGCGACCTGCCACCCACGTGTTGTCGCGGAGCACGTTGTCGCGGATAACCGCGTTGTAGGAGATCTCGTAGAACACGGCCTGTCCGTCGTTGGATTCGATCAGGTTGTTCTCGATCAGAAAATCGTTGTTGTTGGTGTCAGCCCAGATGCCGGGGCCTCGGTTGTCGTGGATCCAGTTGTCACGGATGTCCGCGCCGTCCACGGACCAGAACTTCATCGCCCCGGTGCAGCCGCAGCCGTCGACCCTGGATTCCCAGTCGTCGGTGTTGTTGCCGACGAACTCGTTGCCCTCCAGCACCAGGTTGGTGATCTTGTTGCCAGCTTGGTAGGCGTTCAGCCCGTACTGGCCGTTGTCCTTCAAGCAGTTCCCGATCATCTGCTGACCGGCGCCGGCCATCATCGCCGCACCCTTGTTGAGGGTCAGGGTGCTGTGAGCGATGGTCCAGCCGTTGCCGGAGTCGTGGTTGACCACGCCCTCATCGCGGGGTGCCACGAAGTTCCGGATCGTCAGGTACTTGATCGTGACGTCGCGCGCACGCTGGGTGAACGCGTACCTGTTGACATTCTCCCCGTCGAGGATCGCGCCGGGCGCGCCGATGAATGTGGAGTTGTCGGCAGGCGCGATCTGCCCCCACTCACTACTGCCCAGCGTGTGCACACCGGTCGCGAACCAGTAGGTGGTGTTCGCGCGCGCGAAGTCGACGTTGGCGTTGTTCCCGGCCGGGACGACCACAGCTCCCTCCGGCGGGGTCGCGGGGCCTCCGTTGCGCGCGTCACTATCGCAGACGCGGGCCGGGTTGTCAGTTGACGAGGCCGCGGTTGGCGCGATGGCGACCACGTTGGCCACGCCGAGCGCAATCACCAAGCCGAGAAGCGCGGTCCAGTATGGGGCGAACAACGGCTTCGTCATATGCCACCTCACGGAAGTCAAGGTTCTTGCCGGCTACCCGGGTAGCTTTTCGGGAACAGAGCGGTGGGCGTTGCGTTCCGAACGGTGTTTCACCTTATCGAGAACGGCCGTTCGGCCTTGCCGCGCCTGAACTTCCGGTCCGGTAGGTGGCGCGATCGACCAGCCATGCCGCTGCGGGCACGACCGCGAGGGCGGTGCAGAAGCCGCCAAGGGTATCGGTCGGATAGTGCGCGCCCAGGGCGACCTGTGCCCACGCCATCGCCGCGCCTGCCAGGATCGCCGCGGCCATGATCATGAGCACGCCAGCAAGTTTCCCGACCCTGAGCAGGTCGACCACCAACAGCGCGACGATGAGTGCCAATGCGGCGGCCAGGGCGGTGTGCCCGCTCGGATAGGCGAGGTGATGGCCGTGGATCGTGCGCCCGACGATCGGCTTGAGGACCGTCGTCGCGACGACCGTCAGGCCCGGACCTGCGATGCCGAGCACGGCCATCGGTCCGCGGCCCAGCAGCACGCACGCCGCCACCAGCGTCGTGACCAGCAGCGCAGCGCCGAGCGGCTCGCCCCCGAAGTCGATCAGCAGCGCGACGTACCTCAACGGAGCCTCGACGTCATCGAACGCCGGCTGGGCCCACCGGTCGAATGCGCCGGGGCCGGTGTCGGCGGAGTACAAGATCCCGAGTAGGGCGACCACCAGCGTGGCGAGGACCGCCACGGTGGCCATCGGTCCACGCAGCTGCGGGGGCAGAGACGGTGGCCGCTCGGCGATGACGCTGTTGGTCACTCGACGCACACCTCAGTTTCTCATTCAGAACTCGCGCTATTCACGGCCTGCCCACACGATGAGTCGGAAGCGGGGTGGCGTTCGTTTCGGGGGACCGGTCACTTGTCCGCACGCGGTGGCCGCAGCCGATCGGAGTAACGCCCGGTCGATCACCGGCGAACCAAC
>JBOHER010000129.1:0-1640 GCA_050701115.1 Haloechinothrix sp.
GCGCTCGGCCGCTCGCGGCGGTGAGATCGGTACCGTCGAAGTGCACCTCGCCAGCAGTCGGATCGACCAGTCGCACGACCGTGCGCAAGGCGGTGGTCTTGCCACAGCCAGATTCTCCAACGATGCCAAGCGCTTCGCCTGGCTCGACCCGCATATCGACGCCGTCGACCGCGCGGATGATGCCCACCGGCCGGTGGAGGACCCCGGCGCGGATCGGGAAGTGCGTCACCAGGCCGCGCACGTCCAGCATCGTCGTTCGATTGCCTGACGCCGCGATTCTCGACTCGCGGGCGTCAGCTTGTGCAACGGGCAGGGAGGGCCGGCTCGCCCTCCAAGCCGGGACATCGGCGTGGTAGAAGCAGGCGCTGCGACGTGTTCCGCCGGCCACCTGATCGAGCGGCGGACGTCGTGAGCGACACTCCTCTCGGACCAGCTCGCAACGCGCGGCAAAGGGGCACCCGACTCCGAGCAGACGAAGGTCTGGGGGCTGACCAGGGATCGGTAGCAGCTGCTCGCCAAGCTGTGCAGCCCCGGGCAGGCAGCGCAGCAGCGCCGCGGTATACGGGTGCCGCGGATCGGCCAGCACCTCGGCGGTGGGACCGGACTCCATGATTCGCCCGCCGTACATGATGCTGACCCGATCGGCCGCCTCGGCTACCACGCCCATGTCATGGGTGATCAAGACCATCCCGGCGCCCGACTCGGACTGCAGCCGTCGCAGCAGGTCCAGCAGCTGTGCCTGAACCGTGACGTCGAGCGCAGTCGTCGGCTCGTCGGCGATGAGCACCGCGGGCCGGTTGGCGATCGCAATCGCCACCATCACGCGCTGGCGCATGCCTCCGGAGAACTCATGGGGATACTGCCGGGCGCGGGTGGCTGGCTCCGGAACCTCCACCATCTCCAACAGTTCCACCGCGCGCTGATGAGCGGCGGCCTTCGTCACCCGGTGGTGAGCAACCACCACCTCGGCGATCTGATCGCCGACCCGCATCACCGGGTTCAGCGACGACAGCGGATCCTGGAAGATCATGCTGATGTCACGCCCCAGCAGCCGACGCCGCTCGTCCGGCTCCAGCGCGAGCAGGTTGCGGCCCCGGAACATGACCTCCCCGGACACCCGTCGGACGTTGGCGGCTCCCAACAGGCCGAGCGCGGCGAGCATGCTCACCGACTTGCCTGATCCGGTCTCTCCGACGACGGCCAGCGTGCTGTTCGGATACACGTCGAAGCTGACCCCGTCGGCCGCTCTCACGACACCGAAATCGGTGGCGAACTCCACCAGCAGATCGCGCACCGCCAGCACCGGATCGATCAGTGGACTCGGCGCCGCCGACTCGGCACGCGTGCTGCGCGTTGGCGGCTGGCTCATCGCAGCATCACGAAGCCTCGTCTATCGCGACACGACCAACGAGCACCAGCGTGACCATTCCGTCATGTCCACCCTGTGGTCGGCATTGGAGCCCTCCGCTGGCCGAACCTCGAGTTCTGCCGATTGTCAATAAACGGCAATATTCGGTTCTCCGCGGGTTTGTGTGGGTGGATCGCGCCGCGCCGGGCGGAATTGCCACGTCCCTACGTCGGCGTCAAGGGTGCTCCGCTTCGCTGCGCGTCCCTGCGGGACGGCCCTGACGGGCCGCCCT
>JBOHER010000130.1:0-10522 GCA_050701115.1 Haloechinothrix sp.
CCTTCAGCCCGCCTCACACGTCCGGAGAGAACCGAATGCCGCCATCAGGCAACCGCACACCGGGCCACACGCGGGCACCCTCAACCAGCTCGCAGGCGGCACCCACCCGAGCGCCGTCGCCGAGCACCGCACCTCGGAGCACCGCGCCCGCACCGACCCGCACATCCTTGCCCAGCACCGAGGCCTCCACCACCGCGCCCGCGCCGACCTGAGCACCGTCGAACAGCACCGACCCGGACACCCTGGCCCCGGCGGCAACCACCGCCCCCGCGCCAATCGTGCTGCCGCCGTCCACCGTGGCGTTCTGGGCGACCGACGCGCCATCGAGCAGCAACCGCTCACCGGGCGAGCCTGCCAGCGCCGCGGTCGGCGCCATGCCGCGAACCAGATCGGCAGAACCCTGCACGAACGCGGCAGGCGTGCCAACATCCAGCCAGTATGAGGAGTCCACGAAGCCGTGCAGATGCGCCCCTGAGGCGAGCAGGCCGGGGAACGTCTCGCGTTCCACCGACACCGGCCTGCCCGCGGGAATCGTGTCGATCACCGACCGGCGAAACACGTAGCAGCCCGCGTTGACCTGATCGGTAGGCGGATTCGGCGTCTTCTCCAGAAAGGCGGTGACCCGGCCATCGGCATCGGTCGGCACCGATCCGAACCGGCTCGGGTCGTCCACCTTCACCAGGTGCAAGGTCACATCGGCGCCCGCATCGCGATGACTGGCCAGCAGAGCCCTCGGGTCGGCGCCGGAAAGGATGTCGCCGTTGAACACCATGACGTCGTCGGCGCGCAGCTTGTCGGCGACGTTGCGAATCGCGCCCGCGGTGTCCAAGGGCACATCCTCGACGACGTACTCGAGCTCGAGCCCGAATCGCGAGCCGTCGCCGAAGAACTCGGAGAACACCTCCGACTGGTAGGAGGTGCCGAGCACCACGTGGGTGACCCCGGCCGCGCGAATCCGCGAGAGCAGATGCAGCAGAAACGGCACCCCGGCCGTCGGCAGCATCGGCTTCGGCGCCGACAAGGTCAGCGGCCGAAGCCTGGTTCCCTTGCCGCCGACCAGCACAACGGCGTCAGCGCTGCGCGAAGGCCCAGACTCCGGCATGATGCTCGATCCTCTCGTTCTTCCGCCCAACGGAGCGACAGACCGCACAGAATGCCTGACGGTCCACACCCGGAGGGCATACCCTAGACAGCACACGGGCGAGTCCTCGGCACGAGGCCCCACAACGATGAAACACGGTCAGCAGGGGAGGCCGAGGATGGACCCTCGCGAAAGGGCGGACGCGATGCTCCTGCGCGCCCAGGCACGCGGATCATTCGTGGTCACGCCGGACAATGCGGTTTCGCCCATGGACGCGGCCAACACGCAGCAGATCCCGCGTTCGGTCGTGCATGATGCCGATCTGCGCTCGGTTGACCCGGATGCCACCACGGTGGTGTCCGATGCGGAGATCCGCCAGCACGACGCGCGGGCGGACTACCTGGCCGATCGTGAGCCCACCTCCGCGCTCGGCGGCGCGCCGGAATCGCCGACCACACCGATGACACTCCCCCCGCAACCCGAGCCCCAGCCGGAGTCCGAGCCGGAAATGGAGACCGTTGAACTCGACGGGTTCATTCCGACCACGACGCAACGGACCAGGTCCAGCCTCTCGCGTCGCCTCGACGGCTGACCTCGCGGCGCCGGTCAGCCCTGGTCGCGCCGGGTGTCCAGCCAGAGCCGCAATGCCAGCCCGGCTCGGATCAGCGTGAGCACCGGCTGCCAAGACCACCCGGGGTGCCGATCGGCGAGGTAGCGGTAGGCGCTGTCGTGATGCGCTGCCGACATGCGCTGCGATGCCCGCGAGGTGGAGTGCGCCCCGAGGTGCATCACGCCTGCGGAGGGTACATAGACGTTGAGCCACCCCGCCCGGCCCAGCCGGTCACCGAGATCGACGTCCTCGAAGTACATGAAGTAGCGCGGGTCGAAACCGCCGACGGCATCGAAGGCCTCCCTGCGCAGCAGCAGACACGAGCCGGACAGCCAGCCCGCCGCGCGCTCCGACGGCTCACCGCGGTCCTGCAGGTAGGCCCGGGTCCACGGGTTGGCAGGCCAGATCCGGCCGAACACCGCGTGCCCCATGCCCCTGCCCAGCGAGGGCAGCAGCCGCGCCGACGGGTACACACTGCCGTCCGGCCGCCGGATCAGCGGGCCGAACGCGGCCCCCCGTGGCCACCGTTCGGCCGCATCCAGCAAGCTATCGATCGCGTTCGGATCCCACTCGAGATCCGGATTGGCGACCACAATCCACCCAATCGAGTCATCCAACACATCGATCGCAGTGTTCGCCGCGGTGCCGTAGCCGAGGTTGTCCCCCATCGGCATCAGGCGGACGCCGTCGCTCTCCGCAGCGCGCTCGGGCTCGCCATCGACCGAGCCGTTATCAGCCAGAATGACCTGAATCTCGCGCGAAGTGGCCTTGGGCAGCGTCTCAAGAAACCGTTGCAGGGCCCCGCCAGGCGAGTAGGTCACGGTCACAACGGCGAGGGCATCACCGTAGGTCCGTGGCGTCGGCTGAAGCTTCGGCTGGGGCACAAGGTCATTGTGCATGGTCGGCTATCCGGCGATCAGGTGGCCCGCCAGCGCGCGACCATAAGTCTCACGGTGACGTTGCGCACTCGTGGACCAGGAAAACTCCTTCGCCCTGCGCTCGGCGGAGGTGGCGAGTTCGGCGCGGCGGCCGGGACGGTCCAGCAACTCGCGCAGCGCGACAGCGACATCACCAGCGCCGACACCGCAGTACGCGACCGCCTCGCCGCCCACCTCCGGCAACGCGAGCCTGCGCGTGGTGAGCACACAAGCGCCGCAGGCCATCGCCTCCAGCACCGGCAGACCGAACCCCTCCCCCAGGCTCGGATAGGCCACCAGGTCAGCTCCGCCGAGAAAGCCTGCGAGCAGAGCGAACGGGAGGTAACCGGCTCGGATCACCCGCAGCCGATGCGAAACCGCGTCCAGGGCCTTGGCGATCTGGGTGTCCCATCCCGGCTGCCCGGCGAGGACCAGCGCGGGCGGATCAGCGCGGCCGGCGACCGCCTGCGCGAAACCGCGAATTAAGGCGGGCACGTTCTTCCTGGGCTCCAACGCGCCGAGGAAGGCGATATAGGAGTCGCTGCCCAGCCCGACCACGTCCCGAGCTGCCCGCACCTCGTCGGCAAGTGGCGGATGGAAACGCTCGACATCCACCCCGTGGTGAATGACGTCCATCCGGGACCTTTCCGCGCATGCGACGGTCACCAACTCGTCGGCGGTGGCCGCACTGGGCACCACGCAGCGGGCAGCCCTGCGTAACGCGGTCGCCGTCCAAGTACGGAAGAAACGGGCCTTGACCAAGGAGTGCAGCACCGGATCGGTGTAGAAGGTCGCATCGTGCAGGGTCACCACGGAGGCGGCCCGGGTGGCCAGCGGCATCGTGTAGTGCGGGGAGTGCACAACGTCGACGGCCAGCCTGCGCACCAACCGGGGCAAGGTGGTCTGCTCCCAGGCCAGCCGCGCGGTTCGGGTGGCCACCGTCTCCGGGGTCACCACCACCCGCGATCGGGGAGCGAGCCGCCCGTACAGCTCTCCGTCCCGTGGCTGACACACCACGGTGAGCCGGGCACCGTCCGCATCGAGTGCGGCGGCCAGCGAATCGACGTACCGGCCGACGCCACCCCGGTCGGCCGGAACTGCCGTCGCATCGATCGCAACACTGGGATCCCCTAGAGCCACCCCGGCAGAGTACGACCGATTGCCATGTTGTTGGTCAAGAACCCGCAAACTCATCGCCGCGCGCCGCATTCGTGTGCAGGGCCCACACCGCTTCGGCTGCTTTCCGCCAAGAGAACTCGGCGGCGCGTCGCCTGCCCGCCACGGCCAGCTGAGCCGACCACACCGGGTCGCCGAGCACGTCTCGCACCGCGTCAGCGAGCGCACCGGCGTCGCCTCGGGGCACCGCGACGCCCGCTGCCCCCGCCACCTCCATCAGGGCGGGGGCATCCGAATGAATGACCGGCACCCCGGCAGCCATGGCTTCCAGCACCGGCAAGCCGAACCCTTCCGCGTGGCTCGGCGCGGCCAGTGCGGCTGCCCTGCGCAGCACCGCCGCGAGTTCGAGATCGGGCAATCTGCCCAGCACCCGCACCGCCCCTGCGGGTAATCCACACTGGGCAGCCAGCGTCAACGGATCGAGCCCGCCCCAGCCGGGTTGCCCGACCAGCAGCAGGTGGGGCGCTGGGTGGCCGGCACGATACAGCCGCGCGATGGCGTCGATCAGCACGTCCAACCCCTTGCGCGGCTCCAGGGTGCCGACGGCCACGACGTAGCGGGCGGGCAGGTCCAGGTGGGCGACGTCGACCCGGACTTGGGCGTCCTCGGCCGCGGTGAACACGTCGGCGACGCCGTGCCCGATCACCTGCACCCGAGCCCCACCGGGCACCCGCTCGGCGAGTTCGTCGGCGACCGACCGGGTCGGCACCACGATCACATCGGCTCGGCGGGCAGCTCGGTTGATCACCGCCTTGTGCCAGCTGACACCGCGCCGGGTCAGCGTGTGCGGGTGGCTCCAAGGCACCGTGTCGTGCACGGTGACCGCGAGGGAGGCGTTCCGGAACCGGCCGAAGGCGGGTCTGCCGGGCGGGGCGAGCGGGGTCGGGGCGTGCACCGCATCGCCACCCGGCCAGTACGGGACCCCCGCCTGCCACATCGCCGCCAGAGCCCGCCGCGGAACCGGCAGCACCCGAGGTCCGCACACACCGGAGATGACCGCGGAGCTGACGTCCGGGTGACGGGACACCACGCTGGCGACCGACCAGTCCCGCGGCGCCGTCCTGGCAAGGGCGCGCAGCAGCTCGGCGGTATATCGCCCGGTTCCCCCCGGCACGGGCGCCATTAGCTGATCAGCGATCACGACGAGTTCCGGCACGGGCTCTATTGTGCTCATCGTGCCAACACCCCCGCTCACCTGCGTCCTGATCGTCACCTGGCGGGGTGCCGCGCACATCACCGACTGCCTCGACGCGCTCGCCGCCCAGGACCGTCCACATCGCACGATCGTGGTGGACAACGCGTCCGACGACGGCACCGCCGAGCTGATCGCGGCGCACCGCAGCGAGCCGGAGGTCATCCGGGTGCCGGAAAACCTCGGTTATGCAGGGGGAATCTCCGCGGGCCTCGCGCACGTGGACACCCCCTTCGTAGCGTGGCTCAATGACGACGCCGCACCGCATGAGGGCTGGCTCGCCGAACTGGAGGGCGCACTGCTGGCCGACTCGTCGGTGGCGGCCGCCGGTGCTCGGCTGATGTACCCGGACGGGTCACTTCAGTCGACGGGCGTGCGGCTCACCGCTGACGGCCACGGAGCCGACCTGAACGATGCAGCGGCCAGCGCGGCGCCGTACGAGGTGTTCGGGTTCTGCGGCGGTGCCGCGCTGGTGCGCACCGAGGCACTGCGCGCGGTGGGCGGGGTTCCCGCTGAGTTCTTCTGCTACTACGAGGACACCGACACGTCGTGGCGGCTGCGGCTCGCCGGGTGGCGCGTGCTGTCGGTACCTGCCGCTGGTGTGCGACATGCGCACGGAGCAAGCTCGCGACCGGGGTCGGCGGAGTTCCACCTGTGGAACGAGCGCAACCGCCTGCTGATGTTGCTGCGCTGCGCGCCTGCGGCGATCGCCGTGCGCGAACTGGCCAGGTTCATCGCCATCACCGTACTGCTCCCGATCCGCGGGGTGCGCTCATCCGGAGCGGCAGGCCGGGCGCCGAACCTCCAGCTGCGACTGCGCCTGCGGGCGCTGGCCGGCGTGCTCGCCCTGCTTCCCGGGACCCTCCGCGCACGACGCGCGGTCCGCACCACGCTTGGCCGAGGCGAGGTCTGGCGCAGGTGGGCGGCGGGCTAGTCTGCCAACCACCTGAAAACGTTGAGGAGGGGGCCTGTGAGCACGGGGGATGGTGCATCGGTGACTCGCGCCTTGCCGCCGGTGTCGGTGGTCGTGGTCAACTACCGTGGCGCGCGCGACACCATCAGCTGCCTGCGCTCTCTTGTCACCGACCTGGACTACCCCGGCCTCGAGATCATCTGCGTGGACAACGCATCCGGGGGCGATGACCTCGCCCTGATCCGCGGGGCAATCAGGGAGCTGCGCGGAACCACCATCCGGTTGGTCGAGTCGAGGACGAACCTGGGCTTCGCCGGAGGCTGCAACCTGGGAGCCCAGCATGCGAAGGGCTCCGTGCTGGCCTTCCTGAACAACGACGCCCGGCCCGATGCGCGGTGGGCGCGGGAGGCGGTCGCGACGCTGGCCACCGAGCCGACAGTGGCCGCGGTGGCCAGCAAGGTGCTCGACTGGGACGGCACCGGGGTCGACTTCGTCGACGGCGGGCTGACCTGGTTCGGCATGGGCTACAAGCGCCACGCGGGCACACCGCTCGACCAGTTGCCTGCCGCCGAGCACGACGTGGCCAAGGACGTGCTGTTCGCCACCGGCTCCGCGATGTTCGTCCGCGCGTCGGTGTTCGCCGAACTCGGCGGATTCGACGAGCGTTTCTTCATGTTCTACGAGGACGTCGACCTCGGCTGGCGACTGAACCTGCGTGGCTGGCGGGTGAGGTACGTACCTACTTCGGTTGCCTATCACCGGCACCACGGCACGATGGACGCCGTCGATTCGCCGGACTCGGGCCGGGAGACGTTCCTGCTGGAGCGCAATGCGCTCGCAGCGCTGTACAAGAACCTCTCCGACACCACCCTCTCCCGCGCCCTACCGGCGGCCCTGGCCCTCGCGGTTCGCCGAGCCACCGCACGCGGCGACATCGACGCCACCCAGCTGGACCTGCGGCCCCGATCGGGCCAGACCGGGATGAGCGAACCGGCGACCGAGCCGATCGCTGTGCCGCGCTCCGCGCTGGCCGGGGTGCTCGCGATCGACCAGTTCGTCGAGCTACTCCCCTCGCTGGCCGCGTCCCGCGCCGAGGTCCAGGCCAGCCGCGTGCGTACCGATACCGATCTGCTTCCGTTGCTGCGTAAGGCTTTGGAGCCCGCGTACCCGTTGGCCCGATACCTCGCGGCGCACGACATCCTGGTGGCCGCCTTCGGCATCGAGCAGTCGTTCGGCGCCCGCCGCAAGGTGCTGGTCATCACCGGGGACGCGATCACCGAGCGGATGGCCGGCCCCGCGATCAGGGCATGGAACATCGCCACGGTGCTGGCAGGCGAACACGACGTCCGGCTGGTCACCGTCAACCCTTCCTGCGACCCACCCCCGGCCCAGTTCTCGGTCAGCGCGGCACGGCGACGCGACCTCACCGAGCCGATCGACTGGGCCGATATCGTGATCCTGCAGGGCCACGTGCTGGAAATGGCACCCGCACTGCGTGCCGACCATTCGCGGCAGATCGTGGTCTGCGACCTGTACGACCCGATGCACCTCGAACTGCTCGAACAAGGCAAGGACGCGCCCGATGACCGCCGTGCGGCCGACCTGATCGGGGTCACCAAGGTACTCGATGCCCAGCTCGCGCGTGGCGACTTCTTCCTGTGCGCCTCGCAACGCCAACGGCACTTCTGGCTTGGCCACCTCGCCGCGATTGGCAGGCTGTCTCCGCGGCTGTACGACGCCGATCCGACCACCCAGTCCCTGCTGTCGGTGGTCCCTTTTGGACTTTCCGCGGACCCGCCGCAGCGGACCGGGCCAGGCCTCAGGGCCACGCTCGATGGGATCTCCGAAACCGACCACGTCATCCTGTGGGCGGGCGGGGTCTACAGCTGGTTCGACCCGCTCACGCTGGTGCGCGCGGTCGACGAGCTGCGGCAGCGCAGGGCTGACGTCCGGCTGGTGTTCCTCGGGATGCGACACCCGAACCCGGAGGTCGGTGAGATGTCCATTGGCGCGCAGACCGTGCGGCTGGCCGATTCGCTCGGCCTGACCGGCAAGCATGTGTTCTTCAACGAGCACTGGGTTCCTTACGCCGAGCGGCAGAATTGGCTGCTCGATGCCGACTGTGGGGTGACCACCCACTTCGAGCACGTGGAGACCACCTTCGCCTTCCGCACGCGAGTGTTGGACTACTTGTGGGCCGGGCTGCCCATCCTCACCACCGACGGTGATTCCTTCGCCGATCTGGTGCGGGCAGAAGGGCTGGGCGTTGTCGTTCCTGCCACCGATGTCGGCGCATTGGCCGATGCGCTGGAGAAGGCGCTGTACGACACCGAGTTCGCCGCCGCCTGCACCGAACGGATCGCTGAGGTCGCCGCGCGCTTCGCCTGGCCACGCGCACTGGCCCCGCTGGTCGATTTCTGCCGGGACCCGCGTCCCGCCGCGGACCGGCTGCCCGGCGCGGCGGATCTGGTGCGCGAAACGCCATTGCGGGGTTCCGCCCTGGTCCGTCGCGACCTGCGGTTGGTGCGCGAGTACCTCGGCGACGGCGGGGTCGGCGAACTGGCTCGCCGCGCGGGTGGGCGGATGCTACGGGTCGCGCGCGGGGTGCGCAGCAAAGGGCGCGGCGATGGCTGAACGCCCGCTACGAGTGCTGCTCGACGGCACTCCGCTGCTCGGTGAACGCACCGGCATCGGTCGCTACACGGCCTCGTTGTCCGAGGAGCTCGCGTCGATACCCGAGGTCGACACCAGAGCCGTCGCCTTCACCCTGCGCGGTTGGCGCAAGCTGCGGTCGGTACTGCCGCACGGGGTACGCGCCCGCGGGATGCCGGTCGCGGCGCGGGCCCTTCGGGCGGCCTGGTTGCGAAGTTCCTTTCCGCCGATCGAACTGTTCGCCGGACCAACCGACGTCGTGCACGGGACGAATTTCGTGCTACCGGGTGCGCTACGGGCCGCGGGCGTGCTCACCATTCATGACCTCGCTTTCCTCGATGCGCCTGAAGAACTGCGGCAGAGCGACGTGCGGTTGCCTGAGTTGATCCGCAAGGGTGCCGCTCGCGCGGACGTGATCTGTACGCCGACCGCGGCTGTGGCCGACCGGGTCGCCGAACGACTCGAGGTGAATCGGGACAAGATCATGGTCACCCCACTCGGCGTCGACCCCGCCTGGTTCACCGCGCGCCCGCCGAACAACGATCTGCGGTCCCGGTTCGGCCTGCCATCGGAGTACCTGCTCTTCGTGGGGACTTCCGGCCCGCGCAAAGGATTGGATTGGCTGATTCGCACGCACGATTCCGCACCCGATCTGCCGCCGCTGGTCTTCATCGGACCCGGCCGGTTCGTGGTGAATGACCGGTCGCAGCACGTGGGCTATGTGTCCGATGTGGACCTTCGTAGCGTGGTCGCGGGAGCGTCGGCCCTCGTGCTGCCCTCCCGAGACGAAGGCTTCGGGCTGCCCGTGCTCGAAGCGATGGCCTGTGACGTACCGGTGGTCTGCACCGATGTGCCGTCGCTACGCGAGGTCGCCGGTAAGTACGCGCATCTGGTGCCCTACGGGGACGTCGACGCACTCGCCGCAGCGCTGACCACCGCGACCGGCGATCAGCGCACCCCGTCCACGTCGATCGCCCGGCGGGCGCACGCGTCGACCTTCACCTGGCGTCGATGCGCCGAGTCCACAGTGGACGCCTATCGGGCGGCAGTGGGCTGAGGGGGATGTACGACGTACAGAAGCCGCCCCGCCTGGTAGTTGATCTGCAGCCGCAGCAGCACGTAGACACCAGCTTGGCCCGCACCGCGGCCTCCAGCTCGAGCTCGCCGGCCCGCTCGAGCACCGACACGATCTCCGGCAGGAACGGGGCCAGCCGCTTGCCCGCCGGCGCGTCCAGCACCGCCCAGACCTTGCACAACGGCACCAGTGACTCATGAACGACTCAGCTACGCGGGTATTTTTGATGAGTCAACGCGACGTATAGCACACACGTTCGAATACGTGCTATAATCGTAGGCGTGATAGCGAAACTCGACATCATCGACCCGAAGTGGAATACCACCACCGCGGCCGTGGAGGTGTCGGGCGTGCTGTCGATGATGTGGTCGGCGGATGCGGAGTCCGATTGGCGGCCCGAGGGCATCCTCGGTCTGGAGGGGCTGGATTGGGCGCATTTCGGTGCCGATCACGTGGTTGAGTTGATCTCCGCGTCGCAGGCGCTGGTCGCCCGGGTGCAGGCGGTGCAACTGCGGGCGGTCGAGGAGCTGCGGGTCCGGCGCGGGGACGACCGGGACACCGGGGACGAGGTCGCCTTCGCCCTGTCGGTGTCCAAGCACACCGGAGACAAGCAGGTGCATCTGGCCAAGGATCTGACCGCCCGGTTCCCGAAGGTGCTTGCGGCGATGGGGCGCGGCGAGCTGGACGCCTACAAGGCCTCCCGGATTTGTGACACCGCGCTGCCGCTGCCGGATGAGCAGGCCCGCGAGTTGGACGCGCACATGGACTCCCGGCTGGCCGGGCGGGACGCCACCGCGATCCAGCAATCCGCGCGGCACAAGGTCGACGCCCTCGACCCGGACGGCGCGGCCCGCCGCGCCGAGCGGCGCCGCAAAGACCGCAAGGTCGAGCTGATCCCCGCCGAGG
>JBOHER010000131.1:0-2173 GCA_050701115.1 Haloechinothrix sp.
CACGAGGTGTGCGGACCGCCGAACAGGCGCGCGCGGTGTTGCGGGAAGTCCTCATCGGCGCGCTGCATCCCGAGTTCGATCGCTCGGTGCGAGCGCTGCCGCACGCGGCGCCGGGTGGCGGCAAGCAGCCGGCCGTTGTGCTGATTGCAGGCGTCAACGGAACCGGCAAGACCACCACGACCGGCAAATTGGCTCGGGTGCTCGTCGCGCAAGAGCACAAGGTGGTGCTCGGTGCGGCCGACACGTTCCGTGCCGCTGCCGTCGAACAGCTGCAGACCTGGTCGGAGCGCGTCGGCGCCGAGGTGGTGCGCGGCAAGGAAGGCGCCGATCCCGCGGCGGTGGCGTTCGACACGGTCAAGCGGGGCATCGACAGCGAGGTGGACGCCGTGCTTATCGACACCGCGGGCCGGTTGCACACCAAGACCGGACTGATGGACGAGCTCAGCAAGGTCAAGCGCGTGGTGGAGAAGCAGGCCAAGGTCGACGAGGTGCTGCTGGTGCTGGACGCCACCACCGGCCAGAACGGCCTGATGCAGGCCAGGGTGTTCCGCGAGGTCGTCGACGTGACCGGCATCGTGCTCACCAAGCTGGACGGCACTGCCAGGGGCGGCATCGTGTTTCAGGTGCAGCGCGAGCTCGGTGTTCCGGTCAAGCTGGTCGGCCTCGGCGAGGGCCCGGACGACCTGGCCCCCTTCGAACCGGCCGCCTTCGTGGACGCGCTGTTGGGCTAGCACCCGGGGGCACTACGCGCACGAAGTGCCCCTGGCGCGCGTCGTCAGCGCACCGCCGCCGAGCGCATGGTTGGCCGCATGAAGGCGTAGTGCAGGCTGGCGCCGATGACGGCACCGAAGATCCAGGCGAAGCCGGCCAGGTTCCTCAACTCCGGCACCCACACCGTCGCCACCGAGAAGACCGCGCCGATGCCGAAGGCAGCGAGGGCCCTGAGGTTCCAGCCCCTGGTGTAGTAGTACTCGCCGGTCGGCTGGGCGGAGAACAGGTGCTGCAGGTTCAGCCGCTGCTTGCGGAGCAGGTAGTAGTCGATGACCAGGATTCCGTAGAGCGGTGCCAGGACGGCGCCGAGCGTATCGACGAAGGACGCGATCCCGATTTTGCTCACGAACGACACCCACAGCGCGCCGATCACGAAGGCGATCGCCGCCGTGATCACCCCGCCGGTGCGCATGCTGATCTTGGACGGAACCAGGTTGGCGAGGTCGTAGGCGGGCGGAATGAAGTTCGCCACCAGGTTGATGCCCACCGTGGCGATGAAGAAGGTCAGCGCGGCGATCACGGTCAGCCAGACGTTGTCGACGCGTTCCACGATGTCGGCGGGGTTGGTCAGGGCCTCGCCGTAGAGCACGCCGGTGCCGGCCGTGATGATCAGCGCGAGGAACGAGAACAGGGCAAGGCTGACCGGCAGG
Organism: Haloechinothrix sp.; assembly: GCA_050701115.1. Taxonomy (GTDB): domain Bacteria; phylum Actinomycetota; class Actinomycetes; order Mycobacteriales; family Pseudonocardiaceae; genus JBOHER01. Next base: position 1,422 of record JBOHER010000131.1, read on the forward strand.
CCGAGCAGGTTGCCCCGCTTCATCTTCGGCTCGGTCTTGACGAAGCGCGAGAAGTCGCCGTAGTTGATGATCACCGCCGCGAAGTAGGCGATCATCGTGCCGACAACCGCGACGAACGCGGCGATCGGGCCCGCCTGGTAGTCGCCGACGCCTGCGAACACCGCGCCGAGCTCGCTGAGCAGGCCACCACCGGCCTGAACCCAGATGGCGATCATGAGTGCGATCATCACCGCGTAGACCATGGGCCCCGCCCAGTTGAGGAACTTGGAGATCCAGTCGATTCCGCGCAGGAACAACGCCAGCTGGAACACGGCGACGATGATGTAGGAGGTCCAGCCGACCGAACTCATGCCGAGGAAGGTCCCGCCACCCGAGACGCCGAACACCGCGGTGATGAGCAGCGCGATGGCCGTGGAGGCGAAGTAGGTCTGCACGCCGTACCAGAAGATGGCGACGATGCCGCGCACCAGCGCGGGGAACATCGCGCCCCGGACGCCCATACTTGCGCGCGCCATCACCGGATACGGGATCCCGTACTTCACGCTCGGCTTCCCGGTCAGGTTCACCAGGGTCATCACGATGAAACCGGCCAGGACGATTCCGGCGAAGACGGCCCAGCCGTTGAGTCCGTAGGAGATGAACAGCGTCGCGGCCAGGGTGTAGCCAAAGAGGCTCTGGATGTCGTTGGACCAGACGTTGAAGATCTCGAATGAGCCCCACTTGCGCTTCTTGTGCGGGAGCGGCGCGAGGTC
>JBOHER010000132.1:0-1893 GCA_050701115.1 Haloechinothrix sp.
GGCTGGCCACGGTCGCCGAGGAACTCAACGCTCGCCCACGCAAGACCCTGAGCTGGAACACCCCGGCCGAGCTGTTCGTGGCACGGCCGGAGCCGGCACCCTGATGGGCGCGCCCTAGCCTGAACCCATGGCCGACCAGCCCGCAGCAGCCACCGAGATCCGACTCGCCCTCGCCGACGCGGCGGAACTCGCCGACCTGCTGGAGTTCTTGCGCGACTGGCTCACCAGCAGTCAGGACAGCGAGACGCTCGCCGCGTCGCTGGACCGCTTCCCGGGCAGCTCCGGCGCCGACACCTCGCCCGCGCTGCAGCTCGCGTTGAACCGCTTCGCGTCGCTGCTCACGCCAACCACCGGCGAGGTGGACTTCTAACCAACCGGCCCGCGAGGATTTAGCGGTGCCGGACATGCGACGACGCGCCCCAGAGCCGCTCCCGGGTATGCCGAGCCTCGAGCACAAGCCGGGGCTCGCGAACGATACGCTGCGCGAGCTGGCGCCGCTGCTGGCCGAGGAAGGCATCGACGTCGACAGCATCGACGTGCCCGACATCGAGACCCTGCAGGCGGCGATGAACCGGGCGGTCGAGCGGCTCAACATGGCCCGATTCACCCCGGTCGGTCAAGCCCGCGAGTACGCGATCACGACGCTGCGGCTGGTCATCGAAGCCATCGCCGACGGCGACACCCGCCTGGCCGCCGCGATCCTCGACTCTGTCCCGCCCGAATCCCCCGACGGCACATCCGCGACGGTGGCCGGATGCATCGGCGTTGCGCTCGGCCTGCTCGACGACTGGCTCTCCGGTCACGACCCGAACGCCCCGACCGGGCTCGCCCAGCGGGCCCGGCTGCCCGCCGGGCACTGGCGCGGCGAACGCGCGACAACGGACATTCTCGCCCTGGCCGGCAAAGGGCGAGCGTTCCGTTCGCTCGACACGCTGATCACCCGGCAGGGCGGCCAGCACGTCCTCTACGGCGCTGCGCTCTCCCTCGCCGCGGCGACCCAGAGCTGGGCCGAGCAGACCGACACACCGCTGCTCGAACTCGTCCACACCGTCGTTGGCTGACTCAGCCCGCTACGATCCCCGCCATCAGGTCGTCGTGTTGCGACGATGCCTAGAACCCGCCTGGCAACGAGGTGGTCCAATTCGCCGATACGCGCGTTGGTTGAGGTCCGCCGCGACAGTAGTGTCGCGCTCCATACCCAAGTGGAGTCCGCCCTCCGTGAGGCTGTTCGCAGTCAACGGCTTGTGCCCGGGGCCAAGATGCCCCCGAGTCGGCAGTTGGCCGTTGAGTTGGGTGTCACGCGCAGGGTGGTGGTCGAGGCCTACGACCAGCTTGTCGCCGAGGGCTACCTGGTTTCCCGTACTGGGGCCGGAACATGGGTGGCGGGCAAGGTCGCACCGCGGACCCGAGAGCTTGCTTCGCGGGTGATTGATGCTTCCCCCGCCTGGGAGTTCGATCTACGTCCGGGGATGCCCGATCTCAGCGCTTTCCCTCGCGCATCGTGGGTCTCGGCGTCTCGCCGCGTCGTCGAGCACCGCCCCCATCAGGATCTCGGCTACGACAACCCCACTGGACACTTCGAGGCGCGTACCACGATAGCCGGATGGCTGACCCGTACCCGCGCCGCTCTGACGGGAGCGCACGATGTGGTTCTCACCAGTGGCGTCGCTCAGGCCATGGCGCTCATCGCGCGGGTGTTGGCACGGCGCGGAATCACCAAGCTGGCCGTCGAGAACCCCGGGCACCCCGACCAACGCTGTTCGTTAGAACGCCTTGGGTTCAGCCTTGTGCCTATTCCGGTGGATGAGTACGGAATCCGGGTCGAGGCGATCGAGGCCAGCGCAGCACAGGCGGTACTCGTAACGCCCGCACATCAGTTCCCGACCGGTGTCG
>JBOHER010000133.1:0-14256 GCA_050701115.1 Haloechinothrix sp.
CATCCGAGCAGGCGACAGGTGTGTGTCGTAGGTCAGATCTTTGGCGGAATCGTCGTAGAAGCGGCCACAACCAGGTTCGGTGAGGTAGCCCGGCGGGTTGACCCCGGCGGGGCCGCGCCAGTTGCGCTCTCCGTCGCCATCGCAGTCGAAGTTGCGCCCGCTGAAGGTCACGACGATGTCCGCGGTCGGGCCACCGAAGGCATAGCCGGCGTACGTCTTGGGACTCACCACGGCCACCGCGGTACCAGGGAAAGCCGCGTGCAGGTAGTCGGACAACTTCGGGTACCCGGCATGCTCCATCAGGGCGAACATCTGCTCCGCGGAGAAGCCGCTGGTCACCCAGTACGGGTTCGCCGGCTCCGTGGACAACGGTCTGAGCACGCCATCCACGTCGCGGAAACCCTCGTCCGCCCAGCCCATGTTCTTGGGCAGCTGACCGCTCGTGATCACATTGTGGGTGACGACCGTGAGGGCCCCCATGTGGCCGAGGTAGGAGTTTCGGAAGTTCACCCCGTCCTTCATGAGCCCCGCGATGTGACTCATGCCGTAGCGCTGCACAACGTCTCGGTTCAAGCCGTCGACCACGATCACAACGACCCGTTTCCGGTCAGCAGAGCTGGATGTTGACGCTGCGCGGGCCGGCTCGGCCGTGGCGGCGGCCGCGGGTGCCTGACCGATCACCGCCAGACCGGCTACGCCTGCCGCGACGCCGAGGAAATGCCTGCGGTCCAGACCGCCGCCGCGGCTTTCGGCGATCTCGTCGTGGGAGCGAAATCCTTGCTTGCGAGGCTGTCCATCCACGTTCATGCTGCGTGCTCCTTCTGCGAGGGGGGCAGAGCTGCGGAGTTGGTGTGTTCGACCGGCCCGGCGGGCTGGGTCTCGGCCCGGAGTGCTCTGTACAGCCCCCACATGACCAGGAACATGACGAACGAGAACGGCAGGCCCATGATGATGGTCGCGTTCTGCAGGGTCGGTACCCCACCGACGATGAGCATCGCCAACGTGATCAATCCGATCGCCAGGGACCAGAAAGCGCGCACCAAGGGCGAGGCGTCCATTGTGGACTTCTTCAGGATTGAGGTGAGGTTGCCAAGAACCAGGGCGCCGGAGTCGGCCGAGGTGACGTAGAACAGCAACCCGACGAAGGTCGCCAGTCCCGCGCTGAACGTAACGCCGGGGTACTGCGCGAGGAGGCTGTAGAAGCCCTCCTCCGGCGTGTTCATCGCCGTCTGGCCGAACTCGGCGTTGCCTGCCCGCACGACACCCAGTGCGGCGTTACCGAAGATCGACAGCCAGACGAGGGTGAACAGGAACGGAATCACCAGGGTGGCCGCGACGAACTGCCGGATGGTGCGGCCTCGGGAGATCCTGGCGAGGAACAGGCCGACGAACGGCGCCCACGCGATCCACCACGCCCAGAAGAACAGCGTCCATGAGTTCAACCATTCGGTAGGACGATCGAAGGCGAAGGTATTGAGGGTCATATCGGCGAACCCGCTGACGTAGTCGCCGATGTTGAGCACGATGCCGTTGAGCAGGAAGACCGGGTTCTCGCTGAACAGGATGAACAACATCATCACGATCGCGAGCACGACGTTCAACTCGGACAGCCGCCGGATTCCCTTGTCGACGCCGGCGACCGCCGACACCGTTGCCATCACCACGGCCAGAGCGATGAGACCGATCTGGGCGGCGACACCTTGTTCCACCCCGAAGAGGAAGTGCAACCCGAAATTCAGTTGAACCACGCCGATGCCCAGCGACGTCGCGATGCCGAAGACGGTGCCAAGGACCGCGGCGATGTCCACCGCGTCGCCGATGCGTCCGTGGATGCGTTTGCCGATGAGTGGATACAGCGCTGAACGGATACTGAGCGGAAGTTTGTGGCGGAAGGCGAAATAGCCGAGTGCCATGCCCATCAGCGCGTACATGGCCCAGCCGGTGATGCCGTAGTGGAACAGGGTCCACCCGACCGCCTGGCGGGCTGCCTCGATGGTCTCCGGGTCGCCGTCGGGCGGGGCAAGGTAGTGCGTGACGGGTTCGGCGACGGAGAAGAACATGAGGTCGATGCCGATGCCCGCGGCGAACAGCATCGAGGCCCAGGCGAAGAGACTGTACTCCGGAGTGGAGTTCGCTGGCCCCAGCTTGACCTTGCCGTACCGCGACGCGGCGATGAACACCACGAAGACGAGGAAAAGGGTGGCGGCCAGAATGTAGTACCAGCCGAAGCCCTCGGAGATCCAGCCGACGAGGACACCGATGGCGCCCGCGGCTCCCTCCGGAGTGATGATCGCCCAGATGGCGATCGCCAGGATGATCGCGGACGACCCGAAGAACGCGACGGGATTGATCCTCCGGATGCCCTTCGCCTTTTGATCCTCCAGCGTGCTGGTCGCTGACACGTCGGTCACCTCGCCTGGTTGCTGTGTCGATGGAAGTCCACTGTGGACGGCGCCAATGGGGTGTTGCCGAGGATGAGATCGGCCGCCTTCTCGGCGAGCATCATCACCGGCGCGTAGATGTTTCCGTTGGTGAGATAGGGCATCGCGGACGCGTCGACGACACGCAGCCCCTCCACCCCGTGCACCCTCATCGAGGTGGGGTCGACGACGGACATTTCGTCGATACCCATCCGGGCGGTGCAGGAGGGGTGGTAGGCGGTCTCGGCATCTTTGGCGACCCAGTCGAGAATTTCCTGGTCGCTCTGGACCTGGGGGCCGGGGGACAGTTCGCCGCCGTTGAACTCGTCGAAGGCGGGCTGGCGCAGGATGTCCCTGGCGACCTGGATGGCCTCGATCCATTCCCTGCGGTCGTTTTCGGTTGACAGGTAGTTGAACTTCAGCGCGGGGTGCTGCCTGGGGTCAGTGGATTTGATCTTCACTGTGCCGCGCACATCGGAGTACATCGGTCCGATGTGAACCTGGTAGCCGTGTTCTGCGTTTACTGGTGTGCCGTCGTAGCGCACCGCGATCGGCAGGAAGTGGAACATCAGGTTGGGGTAGTCGACCGTGTCGTTGCCGCGGACGAAACCGCCTGCCTCGAAGTGGTTCGTCGCCGCGGGTCCCTTCTTGCCAAGTAGCCACTGCAGGCCGATCTTCGGCCGATTCCGCAACTTGAGCGCGGGGTTGAAGGAGATCGGCTGCGTGCAGGCGTGCTGGACGTAGACCTCGAGGTGGTCCTGGAGGTTTTCGCCGACGCCGGGTAGTGCGTGCACCATGTCGATGCCCAGCGGGGTGAGTTCGTCGGGGTTGCCGATGCCGGACAGTTGCAGCAGTTGCGGGGTGTTGATCGCGCCGCCGGAGAGGATCACCTCGCGGCCATGCACCTGCTGAGCCGGGCCACCTGGCCTGCGGTACTCGACGCCGGTGGCGCGGGTGCCGTCGAAGAGCACCCGGTTCACCTGCGCAAGGCACCGCACTGTGAGGTTGGGGCGTTTCTTCACCGGGTGCAGGTAGGCGCGAGCGGCCGACCAGCGGCGGCCGTTGCGGATGGCGCGGTCGAAGCGAGCGAAGCCCTCCTGTTGATAGCCGTTGACGTCGTTGGTCAGTGGGTAGCCTGCCTGCTGCGCGGCCTCGAGGAACGCACCGAACAGCGGGTTGGTGGCGGGACCCCGCTCCAGCCACAGGGGGCCGTCGCCGCCGCGCCACTCGTCCGAGCCTGCGGTGCAGGTCTCCATGCGCTTGAAGTAGGGCAGGCAGTGTGCGTAGTCCCAGGTCTCCATCCCGGGGTCGGCGGCCCAGCGCTCGAGGTCCAGCGGGTTGCCGCGCTGGAAGATCATCCCGTTGATCGAACTGGAGCCGCCCAGTACCTTCCCCCGACCGTGGGTGACCCTGCGTCCGCCCATGAACGGCTCGGGTTCGGAGACGTATTTCCAGTCGTAGAAGCGGTTGCCGATGACCATCGTCAGCGCGGCGGGCATGTGAATGAAGAGGTCCCAGATCCAGTCCGGCCGACCAGCCTCCAGCACGAGGACCTTGGTGGCAGGATCCGCGCTCAGCCGATTGGCCAGCGAGCATCCCGCGGACCCGCCACCGACGATGATGAAGTCGTACTCAGCAGCCTTCATCGGGTCGCTCCTCCTTCGCTCTGCTGCGAGAACCAGCGCGCAGGCACCGGCCTGATGTTGTGGTAGATGTGCTTGGCCTCGCGGTACTCGTCGAGGCCTGCCGGGCCGAGTTCGCGGCCGATTCCTGATTTGCCGAAGCCACCCCACTCCGCCTGAGGTACGTAGGGGTGGAAGTCGTTGATCCACACGGTGCCGTGCCGCAGCGCGCCTGCAACCCGTTGGGCCACCGAGGCATCGCTCGTCCACACCGCCCCAGCCAGCCCGTACTCGGTGTCGTTGGCTAACCGGATGGCCTCGTCTTCGCCGTGGAAGCGCTCCACGCTGACCACTGGCCCGAAGACCTCTTCGCGCACGATGGCCATCTCGGCGGTGCAGTCGGCGAAGATGGTGGGCCGCAGGAAATATCCATCACTCAGCTCGGGCTCAGCGGGTCGGCTGCCGCCGGTTACCAGCCGCGCGCCCTCGGAGAGCGCGTCGGCGATGTGCCGCTCCACCCTGGCCCGGTGTGCCTCGGACACCAGCGGGCCGCACTCGGTCCCCTCCTGCTGACCGTTGCCAAGCCGGATGGCAGCGGCGCGGCGGGCCAGTTCGTCGACGAATCGATCATGGATGCTGTCTTCGACGATCAACCGCGACCCCGCCGAACACACCTGACCGGAATGGAGGAACCCGGCCATGAGCGCGTAGTCGACGGCGGTGTCGAAGTCGGCGTCGGCGAAAACGACGTTCGGGTTCTTTCCGCCGAGTTCGAGCGCGACCCGCTTCACCCCTGCCGCGGCCATCGCCATGATCTGCTGCCCGGTGGCGAGACCGCCGGTGAAGGAGACCAGATCCACCCCTGGGTGCCGCACCATCGCCGAGCCGACCACGGGGCCATCGCCAAGGACCAGATTGACCACCCCGGGCGGCACGCCTGCCTCGGTCAGCAGGCCCACGAACTGGATCGTGGAGAGCGGGGTCACCTCGCTCGGCTTGATCACTACGGTATTGCCCGCCGCCAGCGCGGGCGCCAGCTTCCACGACATCTGCAGCAGCGGGTAGTTCCACGGCGCGATGAGCGCGCACACGCCCACCGGTTCGTAGACGATCCGGCTCACCACCTCGGCGTTCCCGGTGTCCACCACCCGGCCGCCGTCGGCATCGGCCAGTCCCGCGTAGTAGCGGAAAACCGCCGCGACATCGTCGACGTCGATGCGCCCCTCCGCCAGCGTCTTTCCGGTGTCCAGGCTCTCGGTGCGCGCCACATCCTCGCGGTCTCGGATCAGCAGATCGGCCACCCGCCGCAACAACTCGCCACGCTCACGCGCCGAGGTCGCCCGCCACGAGCCACCGTCGAACGCCCGCCTCGCCGCGGAGACCGCTGCATCGACATCGGCAGGGCCCGCCTCGGAGACGGCGGCCAACTCGCTGCCGTTGTAGGGGTTGACTACGACACGGCCGGCTGTCGCTGCCGATCCCTCGGCCTCGGCCCAGAGTCCGTCGATGTAGAGATCTTTCATACGGCGGCGTCCCATCCTGATCACGTCTGTGGCCGGGGCCACAATATTTGCGTACATTCGTACACGTTATATGTACTCATGTCCATACTTGGTTCGGAGGTTTCCTGCCCGCACGGCGTACGCTGACGGCGCCTGCGGGTGATGGATCGGGTAAGGGGTGTCATGACTACGAGTAAGCCCGCTACGCCGAAACGGCTGCGTGGACCCAATGATCCTGACCGGCGCAACCGCATCGCGCACGCGGCCATCGCGGTGATCGCCGAGCAGGGCATCGACGCGCTCACGCACCGCGCCGTGGCCGCCGCGGCCGAGGTTCCGCTGGGCTCAACGACCTACCACTTCGCGACCCTGGACGACCTGGTGGCTGTCGCTCTGGACGAGGCGGCGCAACGCAGCGTCGCCCAGCTGCGCGCCTGGGACCACAGCCTTGAACCGGATGTGGACCTGGCAGCAGCGCTCGCCGACTTCGTGGTCGGTTCGCTCACCGAACAGCGTGAACACACCGTCGCCGAGTACAACCTCTACGCTCTCGCACTGCAGCGCCCTCACCTGCGCAAGGCGGCTGCCGCATGGGACAACGCGCTGGCCGAACTGTTCATCGCGCGCACCGACGAGCTGACCGGCCGCATGGTCGCCACCTTGACCTGTGGGTTGCTCATGCAGGCGGTGCTGTCCGATGGGGTGCCCTCCCGTGCGGAGATCGAAGCGCTGTTCCGCCGCGCACTGGAGCGGTAGCTTTTCCGACGTCCGACGTAGGAAGGCCAGCGTGGAGCGAAAGCAGCTCGAATACTTCCTCACCATTGCCAGCCATGGCAGCTTCACGAGTGCTGCGAGCTCCCTGCGGATCGCGCAACCCTCACTGTCCTACGCCATCCGCGTCCTGGAACGGGAGGTAGGTGCACCGCTGTTCCGGCGCCTCGGCCGTGGCGTGGTGCTGACCGCTATGGGAGAAGCGCTATTGGAACCGGCTCGGCAGGTACTCCATGACTTCACGAGGATGCAGACAGCAGCGCAGCAGGTGACCGGACTGGTATCCGGCCGGCTTGACATCGTTGCGGTGACAACTCTCGCCGTTGATCCGCTCGCCGCCTTCGTCGGAGCGTTCCGGAGCCGGTATCCCGGCGTCGAGTTCAGCGTTGTCGATCCTGAGAACGCCGCCGCTGTCGTCGATGTTGTCCGTCGCGGTCAGTGCGAACTGGGGCTTACCGAGCACGGCATCTCGACAGCGGGCATGCAGGTGCTCGAACTGCCGGAACAAGAGGTCCTGGCCGTGCTCCCACCGACCGCTGGGCGGCCAGCGGCTGGCACCCTGTCCGTGCGCGAGTTCGCAGGCCTCGATTTCGTGACCACGCCACGCGGCACCACCACGCGGAGCGTGTTGGACGGTGTCCTCGCGCTCGTGGGATCTCCGCCACGAATCGCTGTCGAGATCACGCACCGCGCCGCCATTGTGCCCCTTGTCCTCGCCGGTGCTGGGGCGACCCTGCTGCCGCGCCGCCTCGCTCGGGACGCGGCAGCCCTTGGCGCCGTGGTGGTCAGGCTCGACCCGCCGGTGACTCGGCATGGAGTCCTTGTCTGGTCTCCAGGCTCATTGTCACCGGCGGCTCAGGCGTTCGTCGCCCTTCTCACGAACTGGCCGGTGGACGGCGATGAGGCGAAGTGCGGCGAAACGCAGCTGGATGCTTGATCGTATTCAACTGGCTTCGGTGCCTGTTATAGAGACTCTCTATCAGAGCTACGGAAAACCGGTCTAGCTCGGCTGCCCCGATGCGTTGATCCGGGTATGTCCTTGTGTCACTGTTGGGGTGATTGGAATCACTCGGATCACCGGAGGATGAGCAGAGGAGATACCTACAAGCCGGCATAGGGACCTGATGACTATTCCGTCGGCACTTGCTGGTATTCGCGGAAGCTGAACGGCGTCGGTATGACAATAGGCGCGATATGTGGTCGTCATCGAACTTGCTGGGCTCGCCTGGGTAGAAAGGATCTCAACTAATGCATCTCCGACCGCATCGTGTCATACCTGCTATATGTGCGGTACTCACTTTAGCGTTCTCTGCCGCGTGCAGTGGTCCGCAAGGCTTCGAGTCGGGCGACACGCCGGAGAACGAAGTACGGCTCGTACAGCAGCCATGGGAAGACCTCATCGTCGAAAATCAGATCGTCAGTCAGATTCTGGGCGATCTCGGCTACCGCACTCGTACTCAGGAACTCTCTGTGCCACTCGGGGCGCAGGCCCTCGCCAACGGTGACGCAGACGTTTACCTCGGTAACTGGTGGCCGAGTCAGGAGCCGGTCTTCGAAGGGCACCTGGACGCCGGAAGGATCGAGATCGTGAGCACGCTCGTCACGGGAACTACCTACGCGCCCGCGGTGCCGGAGTACGTCGCCGATGAGTATGGCGTGCGCTCGCTCGCCGATCTTGCGTCGAAGGAAGATCTATTCGGTGGTCAGTTTCTGGGAATCGAGCCCGGAACGCCCGGAAATCAGTACATCCTCGACGCGATCAGCGACGACGCGTACGAACTCGGCAGCTGGAAGCTTGTCCAGTCGAGCACCGCGGCAATGCTTGCCGAAGTCGAGCGCCGTGTGGAGCAAGGAAAGCCGGCCGTTTTTCTCGGTTGGGAACCACACTGGATGAATGTGGAGTGGGATCTCGTTTACCTCGACGATCCGGAGCAAGTGTGGCCAGGCGCTGGCGAGATCCGCGTCGCTACCCGCAAAGACTTTGCGGCAGACAATCCGAACGTAGCGCGCTTCCTGTCTCAGATGAAAGTCGATCGCGATACCGCATCGGATTGGATCTACCAGTTCAGCAAGCAGAACGTACCGGCCGAAACGATCGCCCGCGATTGGATCAACAGTCATCCCGACGAGGTCGGGACGTGGCTGCAGGGCGTGCTGACCGCGGATGGCGAGCCGGTGGGGAGTAGTAAATGATCAAGGTACGAAATCTCACCAAGGTCTTCGACCTTTCACCTGCTCAGGCCCGCCAGGCACTGAGTTCCGGAACAGAACGTGTCCGTGCAGTGCGAGAAGCCGGTGGTGTGCTGGCCGTCAACGATGTGTCGTTCTCGGTCGAGCGCGGCGAGCTTTTCGTCATCATGGGGCTGTCCGGGTCCGGCAAGTCCACGGTCATCCGGATGATCAACCGGCTGGTGGAGCCAACCGCGGGCGACGTCACCTACGACGGCGTTGATATCGGCAGCATGACCCGGCCGCAACTCCGAGAACTCCGTAACAAGCGGATCAGCATGGTCTTCCAGCACTTCGCGCTGTTCCCGCATCGCACGGTCAGAGAGAACGCGGCCTACGGGTTGAAGACGCGAGGCATGTCCAAGCGTGAGCGGCTGGAGCGAGCTGATCGGGCGCTGGAGCAGGTGGGCCTCGCCGAGCGTGGCGATGCCTACCCCGACGAGTTCAGCGGGGGAATGAAACAGCGCGTGGGACTGGCGCGGGCACTCGCGACCGATCCAGACGTGCTGATCATGGACGAGCCGTTCAGTGCGCTCGACCCACTCATCCGCCGGTCGATGCAGGAACAGTTGCTCGAACTCCAGCAGAAGTTCCGCAAGACCATCCTGTTCGTCACCCACGACCTCAACGAAGCCATGCGCATCGGCGACCGGATCATGGTCATGAAGGACGGTGAAGTCATTCAACTCGGCACCGGGCCAGAGATCATCTCCCACCCCGCGAACGCGTACGTCCAGGACTTCGTCTCCGACGTCGACCGCACACGCGGCCTGACCGCGAGCGCGGTCATGCAATCTCCGTGGTTGACCGCGACCGTCGACGACGACCCGACGGCCGTGCTGGCGCGGGTGAAGAAGTCCCGAGGCGACGGGGTGTACGTCATTGACTCGGTCGGACAGATCGTCGGCATCGCGACCGGTGAAATGCTCGCCCGTGCGATCGCCGAAGGCAGTCCGGACCTGCGGGACTGCGTCATCGATGACTACATCGCCGTTTCGGACGAGACACCCATCAACGAGTTCTGCCACCTCACGGGCGGACACATCGTCCCGCTCGCGGTCGTGGACAGCGACAAGCACCTGGTCGGTGTTGTGCCAAGGGCCCACGTCCTGCGCGCCATCGCGACCGCAGCGGAGGAGGTGGCTGACCATGCCTAGGATCCCGGTCGGCACGGTCATCGAGTCCACTCTGCAGTGGCTGATCGACCATGTCGGCCCCCTGTTCGACGCGATCTCGACAGTCCTGCTGTTCGGCGTGAACGTCGTGTACGCACTGTTGGCCGCGCCGATGCCGTTGGTGCTCACCGCGATTCTCGGCCTGCTCGCCGCCGTTACGGTCCGCAGCGTCGGCATGGCCGCGTTCACGGTGCTCGCATTCCTCCTGGTCGACGGCATGCAATTGTGGACCCAGACGCTGCAAACGCTCGCCGTGGTCATCGTCGCGGCCGCCATTTCGATCGCCATCGGCGTCCCGATCGGCATTCTCGCCGCGAACAGCGCACGAACAAGTCTCGCCGTTCGTCCGATCCTCGACTTCATGCAGACGCTGCCGGTCTTCGTGTACCTCGTGCCCGCGGTGTTCTTCTTCGGCATCGGCGTCGTACCGGGCATCGTCGCCACAACGGTCTTCGCCATCCCACCGGCGGTACGGCTCACCGAACTCGGCATACGCCAGGTCGACAAGGAGATGGTGGAGGCTGCGCACGCCTTCGGGGCGCGCCAAGGGCAGGTGCTCCGAGAAGTCCAGCTTCCCCTCGCCGTGCCATCAATCATGGCCGGTGTCAATCAGGTGATCATGCTCGCCCTGTCGATGGTCGTCGTCGCCGGACTTGTCGGCGCAGAAGGCCTGGGTGGGGTCGTCGTGAACGGGGTGACCCAGCTCAACATCGGCGTCGCTTTCGAGGGCGGGATCGCCGTGGTCATCCTCGCGATCTTCCTCGACCGCGTCACAAGCGCGTTCGGTCAGCGCAGGAGGAAGCCTCGTCGTTCCCCGGCGCTCCTGCGAAACCTGATCCATCGCAGGCGCCCAGAGAGTGACCACCGCACCGAACCGGAATCGCTCACCGTCTGACCACAGCACGCAAGCACGCAGAACGCCCGCAAGGTCGGGGCGTTCGGCGTGCCCTACCGCGAGCACGAACAGGAGACCACCATGTCGGGACCACACGTCGGCAGACAACACTTGCCGATCGCAGACCCGCCGCGCCCGCCGGCAACCTCGCTGGACGTGCGTGAGCAGAATCCGCCGCACGAACCGGCCCAGCCGTTGCGGCCGCCGGAAGGCGCCCCCAACGTGGTCTTGGTTCTCATCGACGACATGGGGTTCGGCGCGCCGAGCGCGTTCGGCGGACCGTGCGAGATGCCGACCGCTGACCGGCTGGCGGAAGGCGGCTTGCGCTACACCCGCTTCCACGTCACGGCGATCTGCTCACCCACCCGGCAGTCGTTGCTGACCGGTCGCAATCATCATTCGGTGGGGATGGGTGTCACCACCGAGATGGCGAGCGCGGCGCCGGGATACTGCGGGATCCGCCCGCGGAGCGCGGCAACTCTTGCCCAGGTGCTGGGTGGCAACGGCTACAACACGGGGGCGTTCGGCAAGTGGCACCAGACACCGGCACGTGACGTGAGCCCGGCGGGTCCGTTCGACCGTTGGCCCACCGGTGAGGGCTTCGAAAAGTTCTACGGCTTCCTGTGTGCGGAGATGAACCACTGGTATCCGGTGCTGTTCGACGGAACTACGCCGATCGAACCGTCGAGGCGACCGGAGGACGGGTATCACCTGTCTGAGGATCTCGTCGACCAGGCGATCGACTGGGTGGGTACCCAGCAAACCCTCAAGCCCGACATCCCGTTCTTCGTCTACCTGCCGTTCGGGGCCACGCACGCGCCGTACCACGTGCCCACGGAGTACCGGGACAAGTACAAGGGCAGGTTCAACCACGGGTGGGACCGGCAGCGCGAGATCGCACTGCGGCGGCAGAAGGAGCTGGGCGTTGTCCCAGCCGAAGCCGAGCTGGCACCTTGGGCGGACGGCGTGCCGCACTGGGACGATCTCTCCGCAGCCGAACGACGGTCCGCGGCTTCGTTGATGGAGCTGTACGCCGGATTCGCCGAGCACACCGACGTCCAGGTCGGCCGTTTGGTCGACGCGCTGGAGCAGATGAACGCGCTAGACAACACGCTGTTCATCTACATCCTCGGCGACAACGGAGCTTCGGCCGAAGGCGGCTTGGGTGGCACGCTCAACGAACACCGCATTGCCAGCGGCATTCCGGACACCGCCGAGTTCATCAACTCCCAGGCCGATGCCCTCGGCGACGCAACGACCCACGCCCATTACCCGGTCGGGTGGGCGTTGGCGATGAACACGCCCTACCCATGGACCAAGCAGGTCGCCTCGCACTTCGGCGGTACTCGCGACGGGATGATCGTGCACTGGCCGGACGGCATCGAGGAACGCGGTGGCATCCGGAACCAGTTTCACCACGTGATCGACGTGATGCCCACGATTCTGGACGCTGCCAGTGTGCCTGAACCGGCCACAGTGGACGGTGTTGCGCAGAAGCCCATCGAGGGCACCAGCATGCTCTACAGCTTCAACGATGCCGGGGCGCCGGATCGGCGCCGGCTGCAGTACTTCGAGATGGTCGGTAACCGCGGCATCTACCACGAGGGCTGGATGGCCGTCACCCGACACGGCACTCCGTGGGAGATGGTGCAGGCCGGGCGTAGGTACTTCGACGACGACGTGTGGGAGCTCTACGACACCAACGTGGACTGGACCCAGGCCCACGATCTCTCCCACGAGCACCCGGGAAAGCTGCGTGAACTACAGCAGCTGTTCCTGATCGAGGCCGCGAAGTACAACGTGTTCCCGTTGGACGACCGGATGACCGAACGTGAGAATCCGAAGGAAGCGGGTCGGCTGGACTTGCTCGGGGACCGTCGCACGATCACCTTCCGCGGTCCCGGTCTGCGCTTGACCGAGGAAACCGCGCCGAACGTGAAGAACCGGTCGCACACGATCACGGCTCTGGTCGACGTCCCCGCCGGCGGGGCTTCCGGCGTCATCGTGGCGCAAGGCGGCCGCTTCGGCGGTTGGTCGCTGTACTTCCACGAAGGCCGACCTAGCTATGCCTACAACTACTTCGGCCTCCACGTGCACAAGGTTGCTGCGCCCGAGACAGTGCCGGCCGGCCGGCATGAGATTCGGTTGGACTTCGGCTATGACGGCGGGGGTGTTGGTCACGGCGGCACCGCCGTGTTGCTCGTCAACGGCGAGAAGGTCGCCGACGGTCGCGTCGATGCCACCATTCCCTACTATTTCGCCTTCGACGAGACCTTCGATGTCGGAGTCGACCGCGCCTCGCCGGTCACCGATGACTACCCGATAGCCGACAACGAGTTCACCGGCCGGTTGCGGTGGGTGCGCCTCGACCTCGCCGACGACCTCTGCAGCGACGGGGCGAGCGAAAGCGAGCGCGAACGATTCCGAGCGGCGCATGACTGACACCCCGGAACGCGGTGGGTGCTGCGCCCCTTCGAGGGATCGAAGGGGCGCGCAACCACTCCTGACGGAGCCGAGGTCGAGCGCCCGGATCGGCGGCACCGAGGGCATGGTGCTCCTTGACGGCGGGGATTTTCTGATGGGCAGCACGGATGACCGTGCCTACCCGGACGACGGCGAGGGGCCCGTTCGGCGGGTGGAGATCAGCTCCTTCTGGATCAGCCCGACGGCGGTGAGCAACGCGGACTTCGCCGCGTTCGCCGCCGCCACCGGGTATCGCACCGAAGCCGAACGCTTCGGCTGGTCCTTCGTCTTCGGCGGCCTGCTGCCGGACGATTTCCCACCCACGCGCGGCGTGGCCGACGCGCCGTGGTGGCGCCAGGCCGACGGGGCCGACTGGCGGCACCCGGAAGGTCCGCAGTCGGGCGTGGATGAGCGGGCTGAGCATCCGGTGGTCCACGTGTCGTGGAACGACGCCAAGGCCTACTGTGCCTGGGCGGGCTTGCGGCTTCCGACAGAAGCCGAGTGGGAGTACGCGGCGCGCGGCGGGCTTGCCGGCTGTGCCTACCCGTGGGGCGATGAGCTGCAACCCGGCGGCGAGCACAGGATGAACGTGTGGCAGGGGGCGTTCCCGCAGTCCAACACCTGCGCCGACGGTTGGTACGGCACGTGCCCGGTTGACGAGTTCCCGCCCAACGGCTTCGGATTGCACAACACGACCGGCAATGTTTGGGAGTGGTGCCAGGACTGGTTCCATCCCAGCTTCCACACCAGGGACATCCGTCGCAATCCGCGCGGCCCCGAGCGCGGAACCCATCGCAGCGCACGCGGGGGCTCTTATCTCTGCCACGAGTCGTACTGCCGCCGATACCGGGTGAGTGCGCGTCAGGGGCTCACACCGGACTCGTCGATGGGTAACACCGGCTTCCGCTGTGCACTCGACGCGTAGCTTACTTACGGATGGTCCGATGGCCCCTGCCCGGTGGGCAGGGGCGAGTGGCGCCGTGGTGCTTCAGGCGGCGGGTCGGATGGGGTGGTGGGTGTGGTTGCGTCGGGGTCTTCGGTGCGGGTCGAGGAAGGCGGGTGGGAGGCATTCGGGGTGGCCGTCGGTGGCCATCCGGATTTCCCAGTCGGAGTGGTGGATGAGCCGGTGGTGCTCTGCGCAGAGCAAACACATGTTCGATAGGTCGCTGGGGCCTTGTT
>JBOHER010000134.1:0-11401 GCA_050701115.1 Haloechinothrix sp.
GTCTTGAAGACCCCCAAACCCCCCACGCAGGCACCGGTTTCCCCCACAAACCCGACTACAGAACGGCGCGCAATCGGTCCGCGATGTTGCCGATGCGGCCGAGAACGCCGTTGACGAATCGCGGCGAATCGTCGGTGGACAGTTCCTTGGCCAGCCCGACCGCCTCGTCGATCGCGACCGGGTCGGGAATATCGTTGGCCCAGAGCAACTCGTAGACACCGACCCGCAGAATCGCCGCGTCCACCACGGGCATCCGATCGAGTGTCCAGCCTTGCGCGTGTTCGGAGAGCAACTCGTCGATCTGCGCCCGATGCGCCGTGACGCCTTCGACCAGCGTGATCGTGTAGTCACCGATCGGGTCGGCATCGATCGCGCCCACTCGACCCGCGAGCAGGGTGACGGCGTCCGTCCCGCGTTGTGCGGCTTCGTAGAGTAGTTCGACGGCTCGCTTACGTAACGCCCGGCGGCCGACAGGACTACGCCGCCGGGTACTCCCCTTCTGTGCACTCCCCTTCTGTGCACACGCCTTCTGTGCACTCCCCTTCTGTGCACTCCCCTTCTGGGGCCCCGGTTCGGTACTCAACTCGAGACGCGGCCGAGATAGCGGCCGTCCCTGGTGTCGACCTTGACCTTCTCGCCGGTGGACACGAACAGCGGCACCTGGATCTCGGCGCCGGTCTCCAACTTGGCGGGCTTGGTGCCCCCGGTTGAGCGATCACCCTGCAGGCCAGGGTCGGTGTGCTCGATGACCAGTTCCACCGAGGTCGGCAGCTCGATGAACAGCGGCGTCGACTCGTGGAAGGAAACCTGCACGTCGGAGTTCTCGAGCAGGTAGTTGGCCGCTTCGCCCACCGTGGTCGGCGGAACCGACACCTGGTCAAAGGTGTCGCCGTCCATGAACACGAAGTCGCTGCCGTCGTTGTAGAGGTAAGTCATGTTGCGCCGGTCGACGGTCGCGGTGTCCACCTTCACGCCAGCGTTGAAGGTCTTGTCGACGACCTTGCCGCTCAGCACGTTCTTCAGCGTGGTGCGGACGAAGGCGCCACCCTTACCCGGCTTGACGTGCTGGAAGTTCACGACGGTCCACAGCTGTCCTTCGAGATTGAGGACAATGCCGTTCTTCAGGTCGTTGGTGCTGGCCACGAGTTCGACGTCTCCTGTTGTGATCTCACTAGACGGTCACCAGATCCTTGGTGGACAGGGTGAGCACCTCGCTGCCGCCCTCCCGAACGACCACGATGTCCTCGATCCGCACCCCACCGCGCCCGGTCAGATACACGCCAGGCTCGACGGTGACCGCCATACCGGCAAAAAGTGTACCGGTGCCGGTCTTGGCAAGACCCGGTGCCTCGTGTATCTGCAGGCCGACCCCGTGCCCGAGGCCATGATTGAACTCCGCGCCATACCCCGCACGTTCGATGACCCCCCGGGCGGCCGCGTCCACTTCGGACACCTGCACACCCGGCTTCGCGGCGGCCCGCCCGGTGGCCTGAGCGGTATGCACCAGGTTGTACAGATCGCGTTGCCAATCCGCAGGACGACCGACCACCAGCATCCGGGTCATGTCCGAGTGATAACCGTCCACCACCGCGCCGAAGTCGAGCTTGACGAAGTCACCGGGCGCCAGCACCGCGTCGGTGGGACGGTGATGCGGGATGGCAGAATGAGCTCCGGCGGCCACGATCGAGGCGAAAGCGGGTCCGCCGGATCCGTGGTCGAGCATTCTGCTCTCCAGCTCGCGCGCGACCTGCCGTTCGGTGCGGCCTGCCCGGACACCGCCGTGTTCGATCAGGTCGGTCAGCGCCCGGTCCGCCGCCGCACAAGCCATTCTCAGCGCCTCGATCTCGCCCGCGTCCTTGACCATCCGCAGCATTTCCACCAACCCGGGGGCTCTCCGCAACTCGATGCCGTCCGCCTGCTCTGCCATCGCGTGGTGTGCATCGACGCTGACATGCTGGCTCTCGAATCCGGTGCGGCGGTAGTCGGCCGGCGCGGCCGCCGCCCGCTTGATGAGCGCGCCCACACTGGCGCGTTCGATGATCCGTTCAAGGTCGGGTACCTCGACGGCGGCCTGGGTGCTGTATCGGCCATCGGTGCAGAACAGGGTGCGTTTGTCGTCCGCGGCATGCAGCAGTAACGCGGCGTTGGACCCGGTGAACCCGGTCAGATACCGGATGTTGCACAGGTCGGTCGTCAGGATCGCGTCCAGTTCCCGCTCGGCGAGCTGGTCACGGAGCGCCCCCCGGCGGTTGGCGTGGATCTGGTGCGAGTGCGTGTCGGACACGGTGCTCCCATTCCTCTCCTCGGCGCTCCCGCCAGGGTAGCCAGGAGTCTTATGCGAAAGTCGGGTTATGCACGCTTGCCCTCCAGGTCAGGTGTGTCACCGGTCGGCGTTGGACTTACAGTGGGGCGATGCCCCCTTGGTTGATCCGTGGCCTCACTCTTGCGGTTGTACACGCGGCCGGTCACGTCGCACTGGCGAAGATCGGGGTGTTCCGTGCCACCGAGACGACCGTCGTGACGGCGGTGGTGTTCGCGCTGCTGCTCGGCATGGCGTTGACCTGGGGGGCGATCGACGGATGGTTACGGCGCCCAGATCAGGGCAAGACCTGGGTGATCGCCGCGCTGATCGCGGGTCCGGTCGCGGGCGCGCTCAATGTGCTCGGCCGGGCGCTGTTGGTGGATCAGACGGGGGCTTCGGAGCTCGGGGTGCAGTTGACAAGCGGTGCCGCGTTCACCGCGCTGCTGGTTCTAGTGCCTGCGGGGCTCGGTCTGTTCGTCGGTGGGCGGCTGGACTCCCCCGTCCACGAGCCGGCGCACAGCGCTGCGGAGCTTAAGCCGGAGCCGCCCCGGCCACGGCCGTTGCCGGGCAGGATGCGGCCACAGCACGCTGCCAAGCGGCCGGTGGGCAAACGTCCCAGCCCGACGCCGCGGGCGAAGGAGCCCACACCCGCCGACAATCACCCCAAGACCGAGCCGACCGGATAGCCGCGCCACCGCGCGTCGCTGATCGTCCGCGCCTTCGAGCCGTTGAGTTCGGCGATTCCTTCGGCGTACACCGGCCACAGCCTGCCGTCGTCGAGCAGCAGGCCCGAGCCCGAGTTCGGCGAGTGCACCAGCGGTGCTCCGGCCGCCAGCCTGGCGTCGACCGGCAACCGCACCAACGCGGCGGGCCGGTGCTCGAGCACTCGCTCGGCCAGCCGGATCGCGACCGAGCGGCGTTCCACTCGCACCAGCTTGCCCTGCACGACGAGGTCCATGGTGCGTTCCGGCGACGGCATGGTGTAGCCGTCCAGCACCCGCAGTGCCCGCGTCGGCTCGGCACAGCCCAGTGCGCCCCGGACATCGATCCCGAAGTGGCGCAGGTCGGTGGGGGCGTCCGGCTTGACCGTCGCCCGGATCACGTCGACCGGGACGGTGCCGCAGGGGTCATCCGCCGAGATCGGGGCGTGGCCAAGTGGAGTGCGAACAAGGCCGGGTCCCTCCGCCCACAAGCCGGGGACGACCAGCGGGTGATGCGGGCTACCGGTGAACTCCCGGTTCCAGAAGGTCAGCGTGGTGCCGTCCTCGGTCTGGTGCGCGATCGCCCACGCGTCGAGCGCCGCCACCCACATGAGGTCGACACTGAACGCGTCGACCAGCGAGGTTTCCCGTGGCATCGCGGTATGCGGCACCGGCATGAAGCCGGTGCGACCAAGTGCCTCGACACCCGATCCGAAGGTGGGGTCGGTGGACCGCAGCAGGAACTGACCCGCACCGTTCCAACCGGCTGACCGTCCGGTGGTGTCGGTGAACATCAGGTAGAACCAGCCGTCGAGGAACACCACGGCAGGCTGGCCAGCGCCGTAGCTGTTGTCCCGCGCGGTGTCGCGGGCCGGTTTGACGATCGGCTTGCCGCCATTGGCTCGCGTCCAGTTAACGCCGTCTTCGCTGGTGGCGAGCCCGATCGCGTTGCCGAAGCTGTGGTCGCCCTTGGCTCCGGTGTAGTAGAGGTAGTGCTGGCCGTCGACCTTGATCACCGACGGGTCGCAGGTGTGCATGCCGTCGAATCCGCCGGGCCGACCGGACAGCACCGCTGGCGGCATCTTCCCGCCGGGTCCGGTGAACTTCTTCGTGAGGCTGGTTGTCGTCGCGTAGAGGATGTCGTCACCCGGGGGCGGGGCGGAGCCGTACTGGCTGCACCACCACATGCGGGTTCGGTCCCCGTCGCGCATCACCGTGGGTCCGTAGTTGTATGGCGCGTCCGCTCCGCCGGCGGCGACGACGCGCTCGCTGGCCCGATGGTTCTCGGTGCCGAGCGCGAGCACCGGTTCGGCGGCCGACTGCTGACCGCCGCCTGCCACGCCGCCGTGACTGCCGGCCTGGCCTTGGGCTTGGTGCGTGGCGGTGCAGCCCGCCAACATCGTGACGCCCACCAGCAGCCCGGCAACCACGAGCGCCGCCATGCGCCCGCTGCTGGTGCTGCTGGTGCCCATCCCGCCGCCCAATCGCCTGTCCTCCCCGCAGAGACCACGTGTCTTACGCGAAAGTCGGGCTATGCACGCTCGTCGGTGCACCCGCCGCTCGTGTCTCACCCGCATCCAGCCGCAACGAGCGGGCCTCCGCGAGCTTCCGGCCCGCCCCCGTCGACTCCGATTGTGTACAACCCTCCTAGTCGAGGTTCTTGGCTATCCAGCGCAGCGCCAACGAGTAGCCGTCGACTCCGAGGCCGACGATCACCCCGGTGGCGATGTCGGAGAGCACGCTGTGCTTGCGGAACTCCTCGCGCTTGTGCACGTTCGAGATGTGCACCTCGATCAAGGGTGCGGTCAGCTGCGCCGCCGCGTCACGCACCGCGATCGAGTAGTGCGTCCACGCGGCGCCGTTGAGCACGACGGGCCATTCCGCGTCAGCGGCTTCGTGCAGCCACTCGACCATCTCGCCCTCGTGGTTGGTCTGCCGCACCTCGACGTCTATGCCGAGCATGGCCCCGGTCCGCTTGCACAGGTCGACCAGCTCGTCGTAGGTGGTACTGCCGTAGATGACCGGCTCCCGGCTGCCGAGCCGGTTGAGGTTGGGACCGTTGAGCACCAAGACGTTCATAGGAACACGCTCCCGCCTGCACTCTGGGTGTCGGCCACCGCGGAGTAGGCCGCGGCCAGCAAGGATGGGTCAGGGCCTTCCAGCCTGCCAGGCTTGGCGAGTCCGTCCAAGACCACGAACCGCAGCACGCCTGAGCGGGTTTTCTTGTCCGCGCGCATGCCCTCCATCAACTGCGGGAGGGCGTCCGCGTCGTAGGTGATCGGCAACCCGAGCGCACCGAGCACCGTGGCGTGCCGGTCGGCGGTCTCGTCGTCCAGCCGCCCAGCCAGCCGCGCGAGTTCCGCGGCGAACACCAGGCCGACACTGATCGCGGCGCCGTGCCGCCAGCGATACCGCTCCCTGCGCTCGATGGCGTGGCCCAGCGTGTGACCGTAGTTCAGGATTTCCCGCAGGCTCGACTCACGCAGATCCGCTGCGACCACGTCGGCTTTGACCTGGATCTTGCGCCGCACCAATTCGCCGATCACCTCGCCTGCCGGGTCGACCGCGGCCTTCGGGTCCGCTTCGATCAACTCGAGGATCTTCGGGTCGGCGATGAAGCCCCCCTTGACCACTTCGGCCATCCCTGCGACGAGTTCATTGGGCGGCAAGGTTTCCAGCGTCGCCAGGTCCACCAGCACCGCACTCGGCTCGTGGAAGACACCGACCAGATTCTTGCCTGCCTCGGTGTTGATCCCCGTCTTGCCGCCGACCGCGGCATCAACCATGGCCAGCAACGTCGTCGGCACGTTGACCAGCCGGACACCACGCATCCACGTCGCGGCGACAAAGCCGGCCAGATCGGTCACCGCTCCCCCGCCGAGCGCGACGATGACCCCCTGCCGGTCCAGGCCGATCCTGCCCAGCACTTCCCAGCAGAAGCCTGCGACGGTCAATGCCTTGCCGTCCTCGGCGTCGGGGATCTCGATCCGGTGCACGTCCAATCCCGAGTTGGCCAGCTCCTCGCGGGTGGCTTCCGCGGTAGCGGTCAGCGTCGGCGGGTGGATGATCGCGATCTTGGACGCATCGCCGACCACCTCGGTGAGCTCACCGAGCAGCCCACGCCCAATGATCACCTCATAGGGATGGGCCGTCGCGACCTGGATCCGTACCGGGTCGATCATCGCTTTCCTTTCGCGAGCTGATCAATGGCAGTGACGACGGCGTCGACCACCTCGTCTGGGGTTGCGGTGTCGGTCGCCACCTCCACCGTCGCTACCTCACGGTAGATCGGCAGCCGGGCATCCAGCAGCGCCTTGTAGGTCGCGCGGGGATTCACTCCGGCCAGCAACGGGCGCGCGGCCGACAGCCCGGTGCGCGCAACGCCCACGGCCATGCCGACGTTGAGGAACACCACGGTATGGCCGGTCAGCAGCGCCCGCGTGTCGGCCGACAGCACCGCACCGCCGCCCAGCGAGAACACCCCGGTGTGCTCGACGATGCCTGCCGCGACGACCTTCTCCTCGAGCGCGCGGAAAGCCGGTTCGCCGTCGGTGGTGAAGATCTCCCCGATGGTGCGCCCGGCCAGTCGCTCCAGATCGACGTCCGCGTCGTGGAAGCTGACGCCGAGCCGCTCGGCGAGCATCGGGCCCACGGTGCTCTTTCCCGAGCCGGGTGGTCCGACGAGTACAAGGACAGGGCCACGCGAAGTCACCGGAATACGGTAGCGGCTGGCGTGTCGACGCCAGTGAGCAGGACGCCTTTCACCCCTGGTCTCAGTGCTCCGAACGGACTATCCGTGATCAAACCGCATGCATGGGGAACCGAGGCTGGTTAGATTCCGTCGCATCAGGCGTTCACACCGGATCGGCAGGCAAGGGGATGGCCATGGCGGGTGGTAGCGGTTTCATCGTGGAGCCGGACGACTGCTGGGACGGATCCGTTCTGGCCGAACAGTCCAGCTCCGAGGGCGACACCACGAGCTGGAACTGGATGCCAGGAGCCTTCCGTCCGCTGACGCAGGTGACCCGCGCGCGCTCACGGGACGTTCCACAGGAATGGGTGGACCAGCGGTTCTATTCCATCGTCACCGACCTCGTCGGAACCCCAACGGAGCTCATTGACGATCAAGGAAACCTGGCCTGGCACTCGCGTACAACCGTGTGGGGCCAGCAACTCGGGCGGATCACCGGCAATACCGACATCCCGTTGCGGTTCCCAGGTCAGTACCACGATCCCGAATCGGAGCTCAACTACAACTATCACCGCCACTATGACCCGGGGACCGGGCGTTACATGAGCAATGATCCGCTGGGGGTTGGCGCCTGCCGCCAACCCCCAGGCTTACGTCGCGAATCCCACCTTGTGGCTGGATCCATGGGGACTGGCAGCCTGCAACACCTACCACGCCACGCGGGACGAAGCCCTGGACGCGGCTTATGACCGGGCGGGGATCCCGCGTGGCACCGAACCAGACGCCACCTGGGGCGTCGGCGACGACCACAACCGCAGGGGCATGCCTGGGTACCGCTACTCCGAGGATCTCGGTACGCATGGCCGCTACCAGCAATTCGAGACCGACAACGGCTCGCGTGTGATCGCCGAGCACACCAGCGATCCCCGTGCGCCCGGCCCGCACTTCCATGCCGGAGAGCCAAAGGGTGATCCCACCCGTGACGGTGTCGACTTTGGCTGGAGCGACAGGCGAAGCGATGACCCCGTCGTGGAGAGATACTCCCAGATCGGCGGAAGCCATCACATCTTCTATGGGGTCACGCCCCCGACATGAGTCCGCACCAAGGGAGACAACCGATGCCCAACGGGAGCGAACGCACCACGCTGCTGGAGTCGATCGGATTCACCGTACTCGGCGAACTCGTCGACGTCGGCGGCGTCACCCCGGAAAAAGCGTGGAGGTCCGCGATAAATCTCGCGGTCAAACCGGACGTCGCGGTAGATTCCGCAGGCGAGGAAGCCCTCAGCAGGGCCGAAGCAGCTTGGCGCACCTACGGCTCCGAGATCGGACTGTTCGCAGCCGACGGGTCCTTCTGCATCAGCGTCTCCGGGCCCGGGGCGTTCACTTTACCGTGGGTTCTCGTCCGGGGCGCTCAGAGCTCCGGATTCCTGACCGCTATGTCCGCGAGGTCAGGCAGGACGGACTTCGTCGCCATATCGCCAGATGGTGCGCCGGTGATGGCGCTGACCGAAGAAGAACATGAGTACTGGCTCGTCGAGGTTGACCTGCTCGACTGACCAGAACACCGAGCCACCGACGAAAGGAGCCCCATGACCAGCCCTGACCCACGGCAGAACCCGCGGATCCGTGAGGCACTCGCCAAGCTCGATGCCGCCGAGGCCAGGCCTTGATCGCGCCATCGCCCAGGCGAAGACGGTCGAGCGACAGGTCCCCAAGACCTCACTGTCCGAACGCGACATTCAACAGATCGAGGAGCACGCCAAGAGCAAGGACGCGCCGAAAGCCCTCCGCGAACTCCAGAAGCGTATCGACGACGGCGAGCTGTCCTGGGAGGACATCGGCCGCGGAGGGCACCTCGATGACCCGAAGGTCCGCGCCGCGCTCGCCACTGGTGTCGAGGGAATGAAATCCGCCTACACCCTCATCAAGGAGGGCCAGGACCTCGACGACATCGTCGACGCAGGCGCACCCTCACCCTCGCCGTCCAGCGAACGCGCGGAGGACGACCGCGACGATGACGATTATTTCGGCGGCAGCATCGCCGGCCGCGAGCGGTAGGCGGCGGCCACACGCCCTGCCGGGCGGCTTGACCTCAAGTGCGCCTTCACCGGCTTCACTGGCTTCCTGGCTTCACTGGCTTCCTGGCCGTAGCGGCAGAACGGTAACCGTGCTACTGGCTCCACCATTTCTCGAGCTCGGCCAGATACGACTCCGCGTTGCGCTTGCTCTCGGCCAGCGAGTCGCCGCCGAACTTCTCCAGCGCGGCGTCGGCAAGCACCAGTGCCACTACCGATTCCAGCACCACGCCTGCCCTCGGCACCGCGCACACATCGGAACGCTGGTGAATGGCGACCGCGGGTTCCTTGGTAGCGACGTCCACAGTGGACAGCGCGCGCGGCACGGTGGAGATCGGCTTCATCGCGACCCGCACCCGCAGCGGCTCGCCGTTGGTGATGCCACCCTCGAGGCCGCCTGCACGGTTGGACCGGCGCGTCACGCCCGCAGGCCCGGTACCGAGGTCGATCTCGTCATGCGCCTTGCTCCCCCAGCGACGGGCCGTGGTGAAGCCATCGCCGACCTCAACCCCCTTCATGGCCTGCACACCCATCAGCGCTCCGGCAAGGCGCGCATCCAGCCTGCGGTCCCAGTGCACATGCGAGCCGAGGCCCGGCGGCAGGCCGTAGGCGATCACCTCGATGACGCCGCCCACGGTGTCGCCTGCCTTCCGCACCGCGTCCACCTCGGCGACCATCGCCTCGGTACCCGCGGGTTCAAAGGCACGCACCGGGCTCTCGTCAATCGCCGCGAGGTCCTCCGGAGCGGGCAGCGGACCTTCCGGCGCCTGCGCGGCACCGATGGACACCACATGGCTGATGATCTCGATGCCGAGCAGCTGACGAAGGTAGGCGCGGGCGACCGTGCCCAGCGCGGTGCGCGCCGCGGTCTCCCGGGCACTGGCCCGCTCGAGCACCGGACGTGCCTCGTCGAACCCGTACTTCAGCATCCCGGGCAGGTCGGCGTGGCCGGGCCTCGGGCGCGTCAGCGGCTCATTGCGCGCCAGCGAGTCCAGCTCAGCAGGATCCACGGGGTCGGCGGCCATGACCTTGTCCCACTTGGGCCACTCGGTGTTGCCGATGTGCACGGAGATCGGTCCGCCCTGGGTCACGCCATGGCGCACGCCGCCGGTGAACTCGACGGTGTCCTTCTCGAAGCCCATCCTCGGGCTACGGCCGAAGCCCAGCCTTCTGCGGGCAAGCTGCTCGCCCAGCTCGGACGTGGTGATCTGCACACCGGCGACCATGCCTTCCAGCACTCCGGCAAGGCTTGGACCGTGCGATTCTCCTGCGGTAATCCAGCGCAACACCCGTGAATCCTGTCACGCGTCCCGGCGCTCAGCTCACCAACCCCACCCCTGGGAACACCGCGACCAGCCATGTCGCCGTCACCAGGCCCGGTGCGTGCGGCACGCCCACCCCGAGGCGTGCCCCGCGCCGTAGCCTCGCGGTCAGCGAAAGGACCAGCGTCACCACCGCGGCAAGGCAGGCAGCCACCACCAACGCGGACGGACCAACCGCGCCGAGTACCCCGCCGAGGCTGCCGGACAGCTTGACGTCTCCCGCACCGAGCGAACCCGGCGTGACCAGGTGGATCAGCAGGTGCCCGGTGCCGAAGACCGCGGCGCCGAGGACAGCCCGGCTGAGCATCCCACCATCCCCGGTGACCACGGCGCAGGCAGCAAGGGTCACCCCGAACAGCGCATAAGCGGGCAAGGTCAATGCGTCGGGCAACCTGCGATGCGACAGATCGACCGCGATCAGCGGCACACCGATCATGCTCACGGCCAACGGCACCGGCAACCACCAGCCGGGGAAACCGTCCGTCCACCACCGCAGGCCGACCACAGTGAACAAGAGCAGTCCAGCCAGTTCACACCAGCCCGGTGGCAGGATCGCCCCGCGACGCAGCCTGGCCAGCAGCAGTCGGCCGATCATCCCGGCGACGAGTCCGAGCACGGCGAGCAGCGGTACGGATCCCAACCCCACACATCAAGCCTGGCCAGTGCACGTGACGTGCACAAGAACGAGCCGACACGAGTGGTCACTCTCGTCGCGAATCCCTGCTCGGTTAGCGTGTCGGCATGCAGAGCGTCAAGCTGATCGAGCAGTGGCCGGTGCACAACGCCGCAACGGCCGTGGTGGCAACCGATGGCACGGTCTTGGGCAGCCACGGCGATCTTCGCCGGGTTCTCCCGTTGGCATCGGTGACCAAACTGCTCACCGCCTACACCGTGCTCATCGCCGTCGAGGAAGGGGTCTTCGAGCTGGATACCCCGGCCGGGCCGGAGGGCGCCACGGTGCGGGATCTGCTCGCGCACACCTCTGGACTCGCGTTCAGCCAGCACAAGGTGGTGGCGGCCCCGCGGACTCGCCGGCTGTATTCCAGTGCGGGCTTCGAGCAGCTCGCCGACGCGCTCACCGAGCACGCGGGCATCGCCTTCGCCGACTACCAGGCCGAGGCCCTGCTCTCCCCCCTCGCCATGGGGTCGACCCGGCTGGAGGGTTCGCCGGGTTCGGAGGCGGTGTCTTGCGTGGACGACCTCATCCGGTTCGCCGCCGAGCTCCAGCGTCCGCGGCTGATACACGCCGAGACGCTGACCGAGGCGACCGCGGTCGCGTTCCCCGGGTTGAACGGTGTGTTGCCGGG
>JBOHER010000135.1:0-11592 GCA_050701115.1 Haloechinothrix sp.
GGTCAACACGCTCAACCGTGAGGGGAAGCGGCGCCGGACCAAGCAGGGCTGGGGCAAGCGCAAGGACACCAAGCGGGCGATCGTGACGCTCGCGCCGGGTGACCGGATCGAGGCCTTCGGCGGCCCGGTCAGCTGACGAGGGGTAGATAAATGGGCATCCGCAAGTTCAAGCCGACGACGCCAGGTCGTCGCGGGTCGAGCGTCGCCGACTTCGTCGAGGTCACCCGCTCCGAGCCGGAGAAGTCCCTGCTGCGTCCGCTGCATTCCAAGGGTGGGCGTAACGCCCAGGGTCGGATCACCACCCGGCACCAAGGCGGCGGCCACAAGCGGCAGTACCGGCTGATCGACTTCCGCCGGGCGGACAAAGACGGCGTGCCGGCAAAGGTCGCGCACATCGAGTACGACCCGAACCGGACTGCGCGGATCGCGCTGCTGCACTACGCCGACGGCGAGAAGCGCTACATCATCGCCCCGGACAAGCTGAAGCAGGGCGACCGGATCGAGAGCGGCCCCCGTGCCGACATCAAGCCGGGCAACAACTTGCCGCTGCGCAACATCCCGGTCGGCACCGTTGTGCACGCGATCGAGCTCCGCCCCGGTGGCGGCGCGAAGATGGCCCGCTCCGCGGGTGCGCGGGTGCAGTTGGTCGCCAAGGACGGTCCGTATGCCCAGTTGCGGCTGCCCTCCGGTGAGATCCGCAACGTCGACGTGCGCAATCGCGCGACCGTCGGCGAGGTGGGCAACTCGGAGCACGGCAACATCAACTGGGGTAAGGCGGGCCGTAACCGCTGGCGCGGCAAGCGCCCGACCGTCCGTGGTGTCGTGATGAACCCGGTCGACCACCCGCATGGTGGTGGTGAGGGTAAGACCTCTGGTGGTCGCCACCCGGTCAACCCGAAGGGTAAGCCCGAGGGCCGTACCCGTCGTCGCAAGACGAGCGACGCATTGATTGTCCGCCGCCGCCGTACCGGCAAGAAGCGCTGAGCAGGGAGGTAGCAGAACATGCCGCGCAGCCTGAAGAAGGGCCCGTTCGTGGACGACCACCTGCTCAAGAAGGTGGACGTGCTCAACGAGTCGGGCAAGAAGACGGTGATCAAGACTTGGTCCCGCCGCTCCACGATCATCCCGGATTTCCTGGGCCACACGATCGCGGTGCATGACGGCCGCAAGCACGTCCCGGTGTTCGTCACCGAGGCGATGGTGGGTCACAAGTTGGGCGAGTTCGCCCCGACTCGGACCTTCAAGGGCCACATCAAGGACGACCGCAAGGCGCGCAGGCGCTGACGCGACCGGCACACGGTGTATTGCGGGACACCCGCACCCGAGACAAGCAAAGGGAAGCAACGATGAACGCCCAAACGAACGCAACGGCGACGGCAGAAGACCTGCCGACGGCCGTGGCGCGGGCTCGCTTCGTCCGTGACTCGCCGATGAAGGTGCGCCGGGTGATCGAGCTCGTCAAGGGTCGTAGCGTCAGCGACGCCTTGGCCGTGCTCCGGTTCGCGCCGCAGGTGGCAAGCGACCAGTTGGCAAAGGTGATCGCCAGCGCGGCGGCCAACGCCGAGAACAACCTCGGCCTTGACCCCGACACGCTCTGGGTGCGCAACGCCACCGCCGACGAAGGACCGATGCTCAAGCGCATCAGGCCGCGCGCGCAGGGCCGCGCGTACCGGATCCGCAAGCGGACCAGCCACATCACCGTGGTTGTCGAGTCCCGGCCGAGAACGCCACAGTCGAAGGCACAGAGCAAGAAGAAGGCAGGTGGCCGGTAGTGGGCCAGAAGATCAACCCGCACGGCTTCCGGCTGGGTATCACCACTGACTGGAAGTCCCGCTGGTACGCCGACAAGCAGTACGCCGAGTACGTGGCCGAGGACGTCAAGATCCGCAAGCTGCTCTCGACCGGCATGGAGCGCGCGGGCATCAGCAAGGTCGAGATCGAGCGCACCCGTGACCGGGTTCGGGTGGACATCCACACCGCTCGTCCCGGTATCGTGATCGGCCGCCGTGGTGCAGAGGCCGACCGGATCCGCGGCTCGCTGGAGAAGCTCACCCGCAAGCAGGTTCAGCTGAACATCCTCGAGGTGAAGAACCCCGAGGCCGATGCTCAGCTGGTCGCGCAGGGCGTCGCCGAGCAGCTGTCCAGCCGGGTCGCGTTCCGTCGCGCCATGCGTAAGGCCATCCAGACCACTATGCGCTCGCCGCAGGTCAAGGGCATCCGCGTGCAGTGCAGCGGTCGGCTCGGTGGCGCCGAGATGTCGCGTTCCGAGCACTACCGGGACGGCCGGGTACCGCTGCACACGCTGCGCGCCGACATCGACTACGGCTTCTTCGAGGCCAAGACGACCTTCGGCCGCATCGGCGTCAAGGTGTGGATCTACAAGGGCGACATCGTCGGTGGCCTCAAGGCCAAGGAGGCCCGCGACGCCGCAGCCGCCGCTGAGCGTGCGCCGCGTCGGGACCGCCCGGCTCGTCCGCGTCGTTCCGGTGCATCGGGCACAACGGCCACCTCGACCGAGGCTTCCAGGGCCGCCGCCCAGGAGGCACAGGCCAGGGCCGCCGCGCAGGAGGCACAACAGAGCGCCGCCGCCCAGGAGGCACAGGCCAGGGCCGCCGCCGCAGAGGCAGACACCAGCGCCGCGGCCGACGAGGCCAAGTCCGCTGAAGCAACCGCGGCTGCGGAGGCCGCCGCCCCGTCGGCAGCATCCGCCGCAGAGAAGACCGAGGGCTGAGACATGCTCATTCCCCGCAAGGTCAAGCACCGTAAGCAGCACCACCCAGGTCGCTCCGGTGCCGCGAAGGGCGGCACCAGGGTGAGCTTCGGTGAGTACGGCATCCAGGCGCTTGAGCACAGCTATGTGACCAACCGGCAGATCGAGTCCGCTCGTATCGCCATGACCAGGCACATCAAGCGTGGCGGCAAGATCTGGATCAACATCTTCCCGGATCGACCGCTGACCAAGAAGCCGGCCGAAACCCGCATGGGTTCCGGTAAGGGTTCGCCCGAGTGGTGGATCGCCAACGTGAAACCTGGTCGCGTGATGTTCGAGATGAGCTTCCCGAACGAGACGGTGGCTCGCGAGGCCCTGCGCCGCGCGATCCACAAACTGCCGATGAAGTGCCGAATCGTCACCCGTGAAGGGAGTGAGTTCTGATGGCAAGGACGGGCGGAGCTGTCGTCGCGTCGGAACTACGCGAGCTCACTTCCGAGGAGCTTGTGCTGCGCCTGAAGGAGTCCAAGGAGGAGCTGTTCAACCTCCGGTTCCAGATGGCCACCGGTCAGCTGGACAACAACCGCAGGCTGCGCACGGTTCGTTCGGACATCGCACGGATCTACACGGTCATGCGCGAGCGCGAGCTCGGGCTGTCCGTTTCACCCGATGAGGCCAACACCGAGAGTGAGGGTGCGGCATGAGCGAGAAGGCCGAAGAGCTGGCGAAGCAGCCGGTGCAGAAGGTCGACTCCGGTCGTAACTACCGGAAGGTGCGCGAGGGCTACGTCGTCTCGGACAAGATGGCGAAGACGATCGTCGTCGAACTCGAGGACCGAAAGAAGCACGCACTGTACGGCAAGGTTCTGCGTTCCACCAAGAGGGTGAAGGCGCATGACGAAGAGAACGTCGCGGGAATCGGCGATCGGGTGATCCTGATGGAGACCCGTCCGCTGTCGGCGACCAAGCGCTGGCGGCTCGTCCGCATTGTCGAGAAGGCCAAGTAATGAGGGCTGCAGAGCCCTTCCGTTCCGCAAGGCTCAGGCAACTGAGAACCGGCGAGACATACAGGAGTTGACGTGATCCAGCAGGAGTCGCGACTACGTGTCGCCGACAACACGGGTGCGAAGGAGATCCTGACCATCCGCGTGCTCGGTGGCTCTGGGCGGCGCTACGCAGGCATCGGCGACATCATCGTCGCCACCGTCAAGGACGCCATTCCCGGTGCCAACGTGAAGAAGGGCGATGTGGTCAGGGCCGTCATCGTCCGCACGGTGAAGGAGAAGCGTCGTCCCGACGGGTCCTACATCCGGTTCGACGAGAACGCCGCGGTGCTCATCAAGACCGACAACGAGCCGCGCGGTACCCGAATCTTCGGGCCGGTCGGCCGTGAGCTGCGCGAGCGGAAGTTCATGAAGATCATCTCGCTCGCGCCGGAGGTGTTGTAAGTGAAGGTGAAGAAAGGCGATACCGTCGTCGTCATTTCGGGCAAGGACAAGGGCGCCAAGGGCAAGGTCATTCAGGCCTACCCGGATCGCCAGCGTGTCCTGGTCGAAGGCGTCAACCGGATCAAAAAGCACACCCGGATCACCCAGACCCAGCGTGGCGCGCAGTCCGGCGGCATCGTGACCCAGGAAGCGCCGATCCACGTGTCGAACGTGCAGGTCGTCGACTCCGACGGGAAGCCGACCCGCGTGGGCTACCGCTTCGACGAAGACGGCAAGAAGGTCCGGATCTCGCGCCGCAACGGTAAGGACATCTGAGATGACAACCACGGAGAAGTTGACGCCGCGGTTGAAGACGCGGTACCGCGAGGAGATCAAGGGCGCACTGCGGACGCAGTTCGACTACGCCAACGTGCACCAGATCCCCGGCGTGGTCAAGGTCGTCGTGAACATGGGCGTCGGTGACGCGGCCCGGGACAGCAAGCTGATCCAGGGCGCGATCTCCGACCTCGCAGCCATCACCGGCCAGAAGCCCGAGATTCGCAAGGCCCGCAAATCCATCGCGCAGTTCAAGCTGCGTGAGGGTATGCCGATCGGCGCGCGGGTGACCTTGCGCGGCGACCGGATGTGGGAGTTCCTCGACAGGTTGCTGACCATCGCGCTGCCCCGTATCCGCGACTTCCGCGGACTGTCGGCCAAGCAGTTCGACGGTAACGGCAACTACACCTTCGGGCTCAACGAGCAGTCCATGTTCCACGAGATCAACCCGGACGACATCGACCGCCAGCGCGGCATGGACGTCACGGTTGTCACCACCGCCACCACCGACGACGAGGGGCGCGCGCTGCTCAAGCAGCTCGGCTTCCCGTTCAAGGAGGCGTCATGAGCGCCACTCGATCTTTTCCGCTCATGAAAGCCGACCGGCAGTTTGTCTGCGGGACACCCGCACCCGGGGGAGCGCCCCGCAAGACACAGGAGATCTGAGCAGATGGCCAAGAAAGCCCTGATCGCCAAGGCCGCCCGCAAGCCCAAGTTCGCGGTGCGCGCCTACACCCGTTGCCAGAAGTGCGGCCGGCCGCACTCGGTGTACCGCAAGTTCGGTCTCTGCCGAGTGTGCCTCCGCGAAATGGCGCACGCGGGTGAACTCCCCGGTGTGAACAAGTCCAGCTGGTAAGGCTCGTAACTCCCACTTCGCCACAGGCCCCGGTTTCGGTACGAAGCCGGATCGGGGAACCAGGGCGAGAAAGGTTGACAGGTCACCATGACGATGACCGACCCAATCGCAGACTTCTTGACCCGTCTGCGTAACGCGAACTCGGCGTACCACGACGAGGTAGCGCTGCCGTACTCCAAGCTGAAGGCGAACATCGCCGAGATCCTCAAGCGAGAGGGTTACATCGCGGACTTCCGCGACGAGCAGGGCGAGAAGCACAAGAACCTCGTGGTCAAGCTGAAGTACGGCCGCAACCGCGAGCGCAGCATCGCGGGTCTGCGCCGGGTGTCCAAGCCCGGACTGCGGGTCTACGCGAAGTCGACGGAGCTGCCGAACGTGCTCGGTGGCCTCGGCGTCGCGATCATTTCCACGTCCTCCGGGCTGCAGACCGACCGGCAGGCAAAGCGCAACGGCGTGGGCGGCGAAGTCCTCGCCTACGTCTGGTGAGAGAGGGGGACTAAGCATGTCGCGTATTGGAAAGTATCCGGTCGCCGTCCCCTCCGGGGTCGAAGTGACCATCGATGGCCAGACCGTCACAGTCAAGGGCCCCAAGGGCACCCTCGAGCACACCGTCGCTGAGCCGATCACCGTCCAGCGTGCCGAGGACGGCAGCATCCTGGTGCAGCGCAAGGACGACGAGCGGACCTCCAGGGCGCTGCACGGCCTGACCCGGACCCTGGTGAACAACCTGGTGGTGGGTGTCACCGAGGGCTACGAGAAGAAGCTCGAGATCCACGGCGTTGGTTACCGCGTGCAGGCCAAGGGCTCCGACCTCGAGTTCGCACTCGGCTTCAGCCACCCGGTGAATATCCCCGCTCCGGAGGGCATCACGTTCAAGGTGGAGAGCCCGACCCGGTTCTCCGTGTCCGGCATCGACAAGCAGAAGGTCGGCCAGACCGCGGCGGTCATCCGCAAGCTGCGCAAGCCCGATCCATACAAGGGCAAGGGCTTGCGGTACGAGGGTGAGCGCATCCGTCGCAAGGTCGGAAAGACGGGTAAGTGATCATGGCTGAGACGATTACCGCAAAGAAGTTTGTCGGCAAGGACATCTCCACCCGACGGCGCATGGCCAAGGCCCGGCGTCACTTCCGGCTTCGTAAGAAGATCAGCGGGACCGCCGAGCGGCCTCGTCTGGTCGTGCACCGCTCGTCGCGGCACATCGCCGTGCAACTGGTGGACGACCTGGCCGGGCATACCCTCGCCGCGGCTTCCAGCGTGGAAGCCGACGTGCGCGCGGTGCACGGCGACAAGAAGGCCAAGGCCGCCAAGGTTGGCGAGTTGGTCGCGGCCCGCGCGAAGAGCGCGGGCGTGACGACCGTGGTGTTCGACCGGGGTGGCAATGCCTACCACGGCCGGATCGCCGCGCTGGCCGACGCCGCCCGTGCGGCGGGGTTGGAGTTCTAGATGTTTCACATTCTCGAGAACGGAAGGAATGCCTGATGCCGGGACGTACACGGCAAGGCGGCGGCCAGGGTGGCCCGGGCAGCGACCGCGAGCGCGGTGGCGGCCGGGATCGCAGGGACCGTCGTGACGGTGGCCGTGGCGGGGCGGCCCAGGACAAGACCCCGCACCTCGAGCGCGTAGTCGCGATCAACCGGGTCGCCAAGGTCGTCAAGGGTGGTCGGCGCTTCAGTTTCACCGCGCTGGTCGTCGTCGGTGACGGTGATGGTCAGGTCGGTGTCGGCTACGGCAAGGCCAAAGAAGTCCCCGCGGCGATCGCCAAGGGTGTCGAGGAGGCGAAGAAGAACTTCTTCCGGGTTCCTCGCATCGGTGGCACCATCCCGCACCCCATCCAGGGTGAGGAAGCCGCAGGCGTGGTGCTGCTGCGTCCGGCCAGCGCCGGTACCGGTGTCATCGCCGGTGGCCCGGTGCGTGCCGTGCTGGAGTGCGCGGGTGTGCACGACGTGCTTTCCAAGTCGTTGGGCAGCGACAATGCGATCAACATCGTGCACGCCACGGTCGCCGCACTGAAGGGCCTGCAGCGTCCTGAAGAGGTGGCAGCCCGTCGCGGCCTGCCGCTGGAGGACGTCGCTCCGGCCCGGATGCTGCGGCAGCGTGCCGGCCAGGGAGTGTGACGACATGGCTGCATCTGATTCGACGATTCAACCGTCCAAGCTGAAGGTCACCCAGATCAAGAGCAAGATCGGCACCAAGCACAACCACCGGGAGTCGCTGCGCACCCTCGGGCTGCGCAAGATCCGGCAGTCCGTGGTACGCGAGGACACGCCTGAGGTCCGCGGCCTGATCCACACCGTGCGGCACCTGGTGGATGTTGAATCTGTTTCTGGCGAGGAGGTCAAGGCATGAGCGAGCTTGCGAGCTCATCATTCAACACAGCGCCTTTGGCCATGCCGACGAGCGCAAGCGAGGAGTGAGCATGGCCCTCAAGATTCACCACCTGCGTCCCGCACCCGGCGCCAAAACCGCGAAGACCCGGGTGGGTCGTGGTGAGGGCTCCAAGGGTAAGACCGCCGGGCGCGGTACGAAGGGCACCAAGGCACGCAAGAACGTTCCTGCGGCTTTCGAGGGTGGGCAGATGCCCATCCACATGCGGCTGCCCAAGCTGCGCGGCTTCAAGAATCGGTTCCGCACCGAGTACCAGCCGGTGAACGTGGGCGACATCGCTCGCCTGTTCCCGGCGGGTGGCGCGGTGTCCGCCGAGGACCTCGTCGCGAAGGGCCTCGTCCGCAAGGGCAAGCTGGTCAAGGTGCTTGGCAACGGCGACGTGGGCGGCGTCAAGCTGGACGTCACCGCCGACGCTTTCTCCGGCAGCGCCAAGGAGAAGCTCGAGGCCGCCGGCGGTTCGGCAACCACGAACTGACCTGCTCCCGCAGGCCCGAAGGCCCCGTGCTGTGTCCTCCCGCCACAGCACGGGGCCTTCGCCGTGTCCGCGCCCTGTGTGCACGTGTCCGCGCTTCGTGCAGGGGTGTCCGCGCTTCGTGTGCACGTGTCGCAACCAGTTTGCTGGTTCCTAGGCCGGATTCGCTGTGCCGTTCGGCAGTTCAACGCTGGTAATGGCCAACTCGGTGCCGCCGCGGGCCAACTCGGTGCCGCCGAAGAAGGCGCACCGGCGTGATCCATACGGTACGGTTCGCTCCGTAGGGATTGTCGCGTCAAGGGGGAGCATCCGTGTCGTTGTCGCTGTCGCTGCCAGCGGTGGACATTCTGTTCGAGGACCTGAAGTTGGGGCGGCCGCCGCAGCCGTTCGAGGTGCCCAGCGTCGGCGAGACCCTGTCCGAGCGTGCGCGGTTGCGGGATGCTGTGCACCGCAACCTCACTCAGCGCGGACTGATGCGGGCGGGGAGGGTGGACGCCGATACCGAGCACACGCTGGCCACCTTCGCCCGTGCACCGTTCTCGATCGTGGCGGTCGGGCAGCTCGACGACGGTCCGCTGTTCGCGCGTGCCTGCTCGGACGGGCATTTCGCGATCGTGGTCACCCAGCAAGAGAACATGCTGGTGTTCACCGAGATTCGCGAGACCGCGGTGGTGCCGACGATCGTCGACCTGTTGCCGCTCACGCCCGCCGCGCGCGGGACGTCGGTGACGGTGGATGTCCCCGGGGAGAAGAAGCCGGAGCGTCGCGAGGACGACGAGCCCTATGACCCGTTCGCCGAGATGCGCTCCGGGCGATCGTCGCTGCAGCAACGCACCGCGGACCGGATCTTCAACGAGCCGATGCGGCGGGTCGGCGCGTTCAGCGTGTCCGCGACCGAGCGCGGGAACCCTGGCTTGCCCGGCAAGCAGGTACAGGTGACCCAGCTCACCTGGTTCGACACCGCCGAGGGCAGGTACTTCGCGACGCAGCAGCACACCACCGACGGCATCACCAAGGTGACCTACACACCCGGCGACAACGCCCGCATCGCCGGCTACCTGCACCAAGCGGTCGCCTCGCACCTGCCGTGATGTTTCGAGGGGAACCGCGACTCGGGCGGGTGCGTCGCAGGTTCGGCCCGCTTTTCGTGAACGGCCACCACGAGGTGATCGCGGTGGATACACTGCCGGTCGGATCGAAGCAGAGGGAATCGGGGTAGGGACGATGGCTTTCACACCGGACGGCGGCGGATCACCCGCGCCGAGCGGGGACATGTTCGATTCAGAGGGCTCGATGGGCGCCGAGGCGATGGGCGCGGTGCGAGCGGACACCCAGCAGCTGATCGCGGCCGCGAAGTCGGGCGGGTTCCGGATCAGCGAGCAGGGTGTCAAGCCCATGCGGGACGCGATCAACCGGATGATGGATCGGCTGGAGGCGCACATCGACAACAGCGACTGGTTGACCCAGCCGCCCGAGCTCGGCAGCAGCCCGTACGCCCGGCGGGTCGCCGACCACGACGTCAAGGGCGGCGAGTCGGCGGTGAAGTCTCTGCTGGCGTTGCGGCAGGTGCTGGTGGACTGTGACGAGGCGCTGACCCGGGCGGCGGGGATCTACCGGGAGGCCGACGAAGGCAACCAGGACACGTTCCGCTCCGGCGGCGGATCGTTCCGGGCGGTCTGACCCGTGGGCACATCCTTGTTCACCCGATCCGTCCTGCTGCCCCTGCTCGCCGTGGGGATGTTCGGCGTCGGCGCCTGCTCGGAGGAGCCCGGCACCGCCGAGCCCACGCCTGGTGGGACCGCGACCGGCCAGCCGTCCGGCACCACCACCGAACCAGGGGGCCAAACGCCGTCTTCCGCGTCGATCGACCCGTGTTCGCTGCTGGACACCGGCACGCTGGACAAGATGTTCTCCGGGTTCGTGCCGTTCGAGGACCCCGAGACGAAGGACTTCGCCGGGGCGCGCGTCTGCACCTGGTACCCAGATCGGGAAGCCGCGAGCGATCCGGGAATTCGCGTCGGTGTTGGCGTCCGGGACGGCCAGGGCGTGCGGGAGGCCCGGGACGCCGGCGGTGGCGTGGAGACGGGGGACGTGCAGGGCCGCCCTGCCGCGCGGGTGCCGATTCCGGCCTCCAAGGGCTGCATCATCGTGCTCGCGGTGGGGGAGAACTCCCGGGTGGACATCATCGTCGGATCGCACGAGAAGGCCTGCGACTTCGCCGGGCAGGTGGCCGACATCGTGGAGCCGAAGCTTCCGAAGGGATAGAGGGGAAGAGGGAAATGGGATCGCATTCCGCACCTACCGGGGACGTCTCGGCGCAAGAGTTCAACCGGATGATGGATCGGCTGGAGGTCCGGATCAGGCGGAGCGACCTGTTGACCCAGCCCCCCGAGCTCGGCAGCAGCCCCTACGCACGGCAGGTTGCCGACCACGACGTCAGGGGCGGCGAGTCGGCGGTGAGGTCGCTGCTTGCGTTGCGGCAGGTGCTGGTGGACTGCGACGAGGCGCTGGCGCGGGCGGCGGGCATCTACCGGGAGGCCGACGCGGGCAACCAGGACACGTTCCGCCCCGGCGGCGGATCGTTCCGGGCGGTCTGATGCGCCACTCGTCCTTGACCCGGTCCTTATTCTTGACCCGGTCCTTATTGTTGCCGCTGCTGGCCGTGGGGATGCTCGGCGTCGGCGCCTGCTCGGAGGAGCCCGGCACCGCCGAGCCCACGCCTGGTGGGACCGCGACCGGCCAGCCGTCCGGCCCGACCACCGAACCACCGGGCCAGGGTTCGGCTTCCGCGTCGATCGACCCATGTTCGCTGCTGGACACCGGCACGCTGGACAAGATGTTCTCCGGGTTTGTGCCGTTCAAAGACGGCGATGCTAGTGACTTCGCGGGGGCACGCGGTTGTACCTGGTACCCAGATCGGGAAACCGCGAGCGATCCAGGAATTCGGGTCGACGTGGGCGTCCGCGACGGCCAGAGTGTGCGGGACGCCCGGGACGCAGGCGGCGGCGTGGAGATGGGAGACGTGCGGGGCCGCCCTGCCGCGCGGGTGCCCATTCCGCCGTTGGGCTGCATCATCGTGCTCGCGGTAGGTGAGAACTCCCGCGTCGACATCATCGTGGGCGAGCACGACCGCGCCTGCGACTTCGCCGGGCAGGTGGCCGACATCGTGGAGCCGAAGCTTCCGAAGGGATAGAGGGGAAGAGGGAAATGGGATCGCATTCCGCACCTACCGGGGACATGTCGCCCGATGAGTACAACCGGATGTCTCCCCGCGAGCAGGAGGCATACCTGATCGAGAAGGCGCAGGAGGGCGTCACCTCGGACAGTTGGCTGCTCGGGCCGATCCAACGGCTGATGGCCACCGGTGATGCGCGCGCGGAGGCCGAGCGCATCCGCGAGCAGAGCAT
>JBOHER010000136.1:0-23568 GCA_050701115.1 Haloechinothrix sp.
GGTCATCGCCAACTTCAAGACCTGGCGAATCATGCACACCGACTACCGCAGACCACTCGCAACATTCACGACAACCATCTCAGCGATAGTTGGCTTGCACTTCTACGCGACCTCCTGAATAACCCTCCATCCATTATTTTTGGAGGTATGGCCATGCGTGGCTCTCTTCGCAAGAATTCGATAGCGGCTGGAATTGTTGTTGGCCGTCACTCGGAATTCCCACGAGATCGTCACTCAAGGCGAAGATGTCCGTTCCTCGATCCCTGCCGCTCCTGTCCTGACGAGGAAGGGCCTCGACCGTCGTCAGCGTGAGTGTCTGTTGATCTGCAAATTCAGCGACGGTCAACAGCCGCACTGCGAAAATCGGGCACCGCATGCAGGGTGTCGTCCGAGCCCACCACGCACGCGGCCGATCCGGACGTGCTCGCCAGGAACTCTGTCAGGCAGCGGCCGAATTGCACGTGCCCGGCGATGTTGGTGTGAAACGACTCCTGGACCGCGTGCGGGGCGCGGTAGGTATCGCCGAGGTCGTTCCACCGCACGGTAAGCCTGCTGAACCATTCCGAGCGCGGATCATCCCCGCCGGAGCAGGCCTCGTGGCCGACGCCTGCCCTGGACAGATCGAGGAAACGGGCACCTACCTGTGTCGCCGCGGCGCGCAGGCCTTCGCTCAGTGTCCGGACGCCCTCGGTGGCGAACCACAGCAGGTCTTCCCGCTGAAACGGGCAGCCGTTGAGACTGCGCAGGTTCTCCGGAATGCCCGGCCCGATCGGCGAGGCATAGGACTGCAAGATCAGCTGGTAGTCGTCCCGCTGGTAGCCCGCGTCGGCGAGTACGGTCTCGATATCGTTGAGCGCTTGAACCACTTTCGGCACCATTGCGTCCACTGTGGACTGCCAGCGGGGTGCGACGGACGCACTGCACGGCGGTCCCCGGAACCAGGAGCGGGCGCAGGCGGGTATCAGCTGGGAGAACTTGGGGTCGTCATTGGCGCCGACCGCCACGATCACGCCCGCGATGCGGTGCGTCTTCGTCAGCGCGCGCAACTGCTCGGCCTGGGAGGGCTCGCCGTACTGCTTGACATCGCCCAGTTGGACGTGGTTGGCGGGCGCACCCGAGCAGGCAAGGTTGATCGTCTCCTCGATGCTGGGCACGGACGTCTTGTGCACTGTGGACTGTGGCGAGCGGTGACACCAATTGCCCTCGGTTCCGTCGGTGTCCGGGGTGTAGTCTTCGGTGCCTTCGCCGGACAGCGAGCTGTCTCCCATACTGACCAGAGTCAGTGGACCTTGGTCTTCGATAACCGGTTCCCTGGCTTGCTTGGGCACATCACCGGGGAAGAACAGCACGCCGAACAGGGTGCAGGCCAGCACAAGAACCAGCCCGCCGTGCACCAAGCGCGCCCGTGGCTTCCGATTCCCTCGCATCACGTCGAGCCTACGCCGCCCGCCCGCCGCGATTTCGTAGCGGTGTGTGGCATACGCACGTCCGGACCCGGTGCGGGTAACAGCACTCCGGGGTTGAGGATTCCTGCCGGGTCCAGGGCGTGTTTGGCGGCCGCCAATGCTGACGCGAAGGGGTCCGGGCGTTGGGTGTCGTACCAGGGCCGGTGGTCACGCCCGACCGCATGGTGGTGGGTGATCGTGCCGCCGTGCGCGGTGAGTGCGCCGGAAACAGCAGCTTTGATCTCGTCCCACTGCGACACAGTGCTGCCCCATCGACCTGCGGCGTATATGCCGAAGTAGGGGGCTGGGCCGTCGGGGTAGACGTGGGTGAACCGGCAGGTCACCACGCCGGTGCCGCTGACCTGACGGATCGCGTCGGTCGCCGCCTGGATGACCGCGGCATGCAGCGTCTCGAACCGGTCCCAGGTGCACGCCGTTTCGAAGGTCTCAACGATCACGGACTGTTGGGCCAGGGCGTCGCGCTGGTAAGGCATGCGCAGGAAGGCCGACCGCCATGCCTGGGTGGCGCCCGTGTTCCCGCGCGAGTCCGTAGCGCTGTCGGTGAAGCGAGGCGCGGCGGGCACCTCGCCACCGCGGTCACGACACAACTCCAGCGCCCGCCGCAGCCAGGTGTCGACGGGATGATCTGCCGATTCGAACCCCAGCACCAGGACACCGCCACCGACGGCGGTACCGGCATTGAGGAACGACTCGGCCGGGTCGAGCAGCCTGCAGTTTGCCGGATAGAGACCGGACTGCGCGATGGCCCTGGTCGCCGCGACAGCCGCTGGATAGTCAGCGAAGTGCACCGAGGCGTTCGCTCGCCACCGTGGGCGGTGTTGCAGCCGCATCCACGCCTCGGTGATGACGCCGAGGGTGCCTTCGGACCCGAGGTAGAGCCGGTCGGGAGCTGGGCCTGCACCTGAGCCGGGCAGTCGGCGGGACTGGCTGATCCCCGAGGGCGTCACCACGCGGAGTGACTCGACCAAGTCGTCGATGTGGGTGTGGAGGGTGGCGTAGTGCCCGCCCGCGCGGGTGGCCAGCCAGCCGCCGAGGGAGGAGAACTCGAACGACTGTGGATAGTGCCGCAGTGTAAGTCCGCTCGTACGCAGCTGGTCCTCCAGGTGCGGGCCGAGGACTCCGGCCTGGATACTGGCGGCCCGGCTGGTGCGGTCGATCTCCAGCACCCGGTCGAGGTGCCCCAGGTCCAGGCTCACCGCTCCGGGGTAGTCGCGGTCGAAGCGTGGTTCGATGCCACCGACCACGGAGCTGCCGCCGCCGTAGGGGATGACCGCGATCCCGGCCCGTGTGCACCAGTCGAGCAGGTCGACGACATCCTGCTCGGTGCGTGGCCGAGCGATCAGATCCGGCACGTTGCGCACGTCGCCGAGCAGGTTGCGGACCACGTCACGGAATGCCTTGCCGTGGCTGTGCGCCGCTCGGTCGGCCGGGCCGGCCGAGCACAGGTGGGCCAGCGAGGTTGGTGCGCTCACCTGTGTCGGCGGCAGGTCGAGGGACAGCACGTCGGGCGGTTCGTGGATGGCAAGGTCGGCGCCGGGGAGCAGCGTCGCGGTGCGCGCTGTCAGAGCCTGGCGTTCCTCGCCGTGCACCGCGTCCTCGATGGCGCCCCAGCCCCACCACGAGCGCGTCCTGTGATTCGTCATCAGGGTTTCGTACCTTACCGAGCCGTCACCGCTGGTCGGACCGGGCGATCACCTGCGACCAGTCACCGGCTCACCCGACCCCGCGCGTGGACCAGCACCCCGCGTCCGACCACCAGCGCTGGCCGCCCTCGGGCAGGGTCGAGATCGGGTCGTAGTACGGGTAGCGGCGGGTCAGTGCCTCCGGGTCGTCCCGTTCGATATGGGTCCGGTAATTCTTCGTCCAGTAGGAGATGCCGCGCTCCCGGTCGTACTCGGCGATCTGGTGCACCCAGCGCTTGCCGACGTAGGGCACGTCACAGATGATCCGCGGAGTGGCGTAGCCGGGTAGGTATCCCATGATCGCGTGCTGCAGGTCCTGTGCTTCCCACACCGCCACCCGCCAGTGTTCGGCGTTGGGAATCATGTCGCACATGTAGAAGTAGTAGGGCAGGATGTTCGCCTCACCCTGCAGCGCGAAGCACAGATCCAGCAGAGCTTCCGGGGTCGCGTTGACCCCGCGCATCAGCACGCCCTGGTTCCGCACGTCGCGGACCCCGACCGCCAGCGCGGTGTGCGCGGCCTCGGCGACCAGTGGGGTCACCGACTGGGCGTGGTTGACGTGGGTGTGGATGGCGAGGTTCACCCCGCGCCGGGCGGCGGTGCGGGCGACCCGCTCCAGTCCTTCGACCACCTTCGGCTGTAACCAGTGCTGCGGCAGGCCGGCAAGGGCCTTGGTGGCGAGCCTGATGTCGCGCACCGACTCGATGTCGAGCAGCCGCATCAGGAAGGACTCGAGCTGGTGCCACGGCACGTTCGCGACATCGCCGCCGGACACCACGACGTCCCGGACCCCGGGGGTCGCTCGGAGGTAGTCGATCATCGCGTCCTGCCGGTCGACCGGTTTGAGGGCGAGCTTGTGCTTGTCGACCTGAGGGGTGGAGTTGCCGACCAGGTCCATCCGGGTGCAGTGGCCGCAGTACTGCGGGCAGGTGGACAGCAGTTCGGCGAGCACCTTGGTGGGGTAGCGGTGCGTGAGTCCCTCGGCCACCCACATTTCCGCTTCGTGCAGCGAATCGCGCTCGGAATGCGGGTGGGACGGCCAGACCGGATCGCGGTCGGAGCGCACGGGCAGCATGTACCTGCGAATCGGGTCGGCATAGAACGTCTCGGTGAACTCGGCCAGGTCCGCGTGCGGACCCATGGTGTTGAGCATCTGCGGCGGCAACAGCATGGACATCGTGGCCATGTCCCGCTGGTCGGCTTCGAGGTCGGTGTAGAACCGCTCGTCGAGCAGTCCGCCCATGACGCCGCGCAATTGCTTGATGTTGCGTACACAGTGCACCCGTTGCCATTGGGCGTCCCGCCACTGCGCCTCGGTCACGTCGGACCAGCCGGGTATGCGTCGCCAGTCAGGC
The DNA here is from genome assembly GCA_050701115.1 of Haloechinothrix sp. GTDB lineage: Bacteria > Actinomycetota > Actinomycetes > Mycobacteriales > Pseudonocardiaceae > JBOHER01. Next base: position 4,504 of record JBOHER010000136.1, read on the forward strand.
TCGGTCAGCTCGGTGCGCCGGTAGATGTAGGGCTGGTCCAGCGAATCGCAGGCGTGCTGCGCGGGACGCTCGGATACCGCGGTCATCTGTCCTCCTCATTGTGGGGGCAACAGAAGAACATCCTGTCATATCGCTGTGTTTCCGTAAATATTCTTGCACCGATGCCGCGTGTCAGCGAATCCGAACGCAACTCGGGAGTGTCGAACGCGACAGCGGTACCACCCGGCAGACTGCACGAATGACCGAAACTGTGCTGCTGACTGGCGGCCGCGTTCATTCCCCGGCCGCGCCGGACGCCACCGCCATGGCGGTCAGCGCGGGGACCGTGGTCTGGGTGGGTCAGGACGGCCCCGGCCGGGCTCTGCACCCCGACGCCGAGGAGATCCCGCTGGACGGCGCGTTCGTCGCGCCTGCCTTCGTCGACGCGCATGTCCACGCCACCGCCGCCGGACTGCATCTCACCGGACTGGACCTCACCGGCGTGCGCGATGCGCGCGAACTGCTCTACGAGGTCCGCGCACGCGCGTCAACGATGCACCGGGGGGAGATCCTGCTGGCGCACGGATGGGACGACACGACGTGGACCAAGCTGCCCAGCAGGGCAGAACTCGACGAGGCAGCCGACGCTTTCCCGGTCTATCTCAGCAGGGTGGATGTGCACTCCGCACTGGTGTCCTCCGGGCTGATCGAACTCGCCCCGGAAGCGACCACCGCTGCGGGCTGGTCGGCCGACGGACCGGTGAGCGGTGCCGCGCATCACCTGCTGCGCGGCGCGGTACGTGCCGAGATCGCCCCAGAACAGCGGACCCACGCGCAACGGACGTTTCTGGCCGCTGCCGCCGCTGCGGGGATCGCCAGCGTGCACGAATGTGCCGGTCCGGACATCTCGAGCGAGAGCGACCTTACCGACCTGCTCGAACTCGCCTCGCGGCCCGAGGTTCCCGAGGTGGTGGCCTACTGGGGTGAGCTGATCAGCCCGGACGACCCGGGCACGGTCGATCTCGCCAAGGGGCTCGGCGTGCGCGGGCTCGCGGGTGACCTTTTCGTTGACGGTGCGCTCGGCTCGCGCACCGCGGCCCTCGGCTCGCCCTATGCCGATGATCCGACCAGCCGAGGCAACCGGTACCTGGATGCGGACGCGATCGCCGGGCACATCGTGGCCTGCACCAACGCGGGTCTCCAGGCGGGTTTCCACGTCATCGGAGATGCCGCGGTCGCCGAGGTCATCGAGGGTTATCGGCGCGCCGAAGAGCTGGTAGGGTGCAGAGCGATCGCGGGCGGCAAGCACCGCCTTGAGCACGTCGAGATGGTGGATGCCGACCAAGCTGCCGCGCTGGCACGGTGGAACGTGGCCGCTTCGGTGCAGCCAGCCTTCGATGCGCTCTGGGGCGGGGAGCGTGGCATGTATGCCACCCGGCTCGGGCGCGAACGGGCGCTCGGGCTCAACCCGCTGCGCATGCTCGCCGCGCACGGCGTGCTACTCGCCTGCGGCTCGGACGCGCCGGTGACGCCGCTGGACCCCTGGGGAGGTGTCCGTGCCGCGGCGCTGCACCGGACACCCGGCGCGGGATTGTCCGCACGTGCCGCGTTCAACGCGCACACCAGGGGCGGGCACCGAGCCGCAGGGGTGACCGATGGGGTCAGCGGCACGCTGGTGCCTGGAGCGCCTGCGCACTACGCGGTGTGGGAGGCGGGCGAACTCGTGGTGGCCGCGGCCGATTCCAGGGTTCAGCGCTGGTCGACCGACCCACGTTCCCGGGTACCACCTCTGCCCTCGCTCGAACCCGAAGCGACCCTCCCGCGCTGCCTGCGCACCGTCCGCGCAGGCGTCACGATCTTCGAGGCTGAGTGACGTTGGCGCACCGCTGGGCACCGGGTAGTCCTTTTCTCCTACGCTTAGCTCCGTGACCGCAACCGCGCCGCACTCGTCCTCCGCGGTGTCCGAGCCATCCCGAGCCGCGCGCGGATCGCGGCGCCCGCTGCTGATCGGCGTGCCTGCCCGGCTGCTGCTGGCGGTGCTGTCGGCGGCACTGCTGTATCTGAGCTTTCCGCCGCGGCCGTTGTGGTGGCTGGCTCCGCTGGCCTTCACCGGCTTAGGCCTCCTGCTGTACCGCCGTAGGGCGTGGAGCGGTTTCGGCTACGGCTTCGTCTTCGCCTTCGCCTTCAATCTGGCTCACCTGGTGTGGATCGAGGACTTTCTCGGTGCCCAGTTCGGCTCCGCGCCCTGGCTCGCGTTGTCCGCGGTGATGGCATTGTTCGCCGCGATCGCCTGTGCGGCCATGACGGTCGTCAGCCGGCTTCCCGGTGCGCCGATGTGGATGGCGGCGCTGTACGTGGGGCAGGAGGCGTTGCGCTCGCATTGGCCGATCAACGGGTTCCCGTGGGGTCGGGTGGCGTTCAGCCAGCCGGACGGCGCGTTCACCTCGCTGGCGTCGGTGGGTGGCGCGCCGCTGGTGGGCTTCGCGGTCATGGTGTGCGGCTTCGGGGTGGCCCAGCTGGTCGTGAGTGTTTATGGTCGCCGGAGCAACCACTTTCACTCACGAGTGAGGGTCGCCAGGGTGTACGGTTCGCCCGTTCTGTTCGTGGTGCTACCTGTGCTCGCCGGGTTGCTGGTGTGGCCAACGGTGGGTACCGAGCCGACGGGTGGCAACGTGCGGGTGGCGGTGGTCCAGGGCAACGCACCCGATGTCGGTCTCGACCTGCTGGGTGCGCGGGAGACGATCCGGCGCAACCATCTCGCGGAGAGCGATCGACTGCTCACCGCGATCGCCGACGGCCGGGTGGCCGCACCGGACCTGGTGATCTGGCCGGAGACGGCGACCGCACTCGCGGGCGACGATCCGGAGATCGGCGCACGGATCGCCCAGTTCGGGGTGCCCGCCCTGATCGGGGCGCTGTTCTACGTCCCGGGGGGTGGCGTCGAGAACGCCGTCGTGGCTTGGGATCCCGAGAACGGCCCAGGGCAGCGCTACGCCAAACAGGAACTCGTCCCCTTCGCCGAGTACGTGCCGATGCGCTCTATCGCGCGCTGGTTCACGCCCTTCGTGGACGACACCGCGGATATGCGCTCCGGTACCGCACCCGGGGTTCTCGAGTTCGACGGCGCCACGGTCGGGGTCGCCATCTGCTACGAGGCCGCCTACGACTACGTCTCGCGCGAGGCCGTCGAGGCAGGAGCGCGACTGCTCGTCGTGCCGACCAACAACGCCTGGTACGGCCCGGGGGAGATGAGCTACCAGCAACTGGCCATGTCCCGGCTGCGCGCGGTGGAACTCGGCAGGGCGGTCGTGGTGGCGGCCACCAGCGGGGTCAGCGCGATCGTCCGGCCGGACGGCAGCGTGGTCACGTCAAGCGACCTGTACACGGCCGAATCCCTGGTCGAGGAGGTGCCGCTACGCGACAACAGCACGCTCGCGCAGCGGCTCGGAGCCTGGCCCGGGCGGATTCTGGTCGGTGTCGGCGTGGTCACACTGCTGGTGACGATAGGGTTTCGCTTTCGCGGCCGTACCGCGGCCGCGACGAGACGGGGGATGAGGACAGCCGATGACGGAAGGGGCCAAACCGATCAGCACGCAACCTCCGGGTGGGAGCGACCCCGTGCTGGTGGTGATTCCGACCTACAACGAGCGCGAGAATCTCCGCCCAGTGCTGACCCGGCTGCACAACACCCTACCTGCCGCGCACGCTCTGGTGGTCGACGACGGAAGTCCGGACGGCACCGGCCACCTCGCCGATGAGCTCGCGGCGAGTGACGAGCGTGTGCATGTCCTGCACCGCACCGAGAAGGCGGGCCTTGGCGCCGCCTATATCGCAGGCTTCCGCTGGGGCCTGGCGCGCGAGTATGGAACGTTCGTCGAAATGGACGCCGACGGCTCGCATGCGCCCGAGGACCTGCCGCGTATTCTGGCCGCGCTGGCCACCCACGATCTGGTGATCGGATCCAGGTACGTGCCGGGCGGCAAAGTGGTGAACTGGCCCAAGCGCAGGGAGTTTCTGTCTCGCGGCGGCAACCTCTACTCCAAGCTGGCGCTCGGAGTCAAGATCAACGACATCACCGCGGGATTCCGGGCATATCGCAGGACGGTGCTGGAGAAGCTGGACCTCGACGAGATCGCCTCGCACGGCTACTGCTTCCAGATCGACTTGGCCTGGCGCACCGTGCGCGCCGGATTCGCGGTGACCGAGGTACCGATCACTTTCACCGAGCGGGAGATCGGCGAGTCGAAGATGAGCGGGTCGATCGTCCGCGAAGCGGTCGTCCAGGTCGGCCGGTGGGGCCTACGCCGACGTTTCGAGCAGTTGCGGTCGCTGTTCACCCGAGCCTGATGCAGCGCGGCGGAAGGCCCCGCGGCCGCTGCTCACGGGGCTTCCGGTCAACGGTGGATATCAAGGGCGGGAGCGGCGGTTCTTGAGTTCCGCGAGGCGCTCGGTGAGCAGTTCCTCCAGTTCAGGGATCGAGCGGCGTTCGAGGAGCATGTCCCAGTGCGTCCTGGGCGTCTTGACCTTCTTCTGCTCCTGCTGGCTACCGTCGATGATCTCGGACTCGGTGCCGTGCAGCCGGCACTCCCACACCGGGGGCACTTCGGCGTCGTCGGAGAACGGAACCTCGAACTCGTGGTCCTTGGGGCAGGCGTAGCGGACGGTGCGCCGTGGCGCAAGGTCGTGGTTACGATCCGTCTCGTAGCTGACCGCTCCCAATCTGCTACCACGGAGAACACGGTCGGCCATGATGTGATCCTTTCAGTCGGCTCGGGTGAGCCAGGGTGATGCTCACACTATGCAACGAACGGCAGGTTCCTCGGATTCCCGAATGGACCAGTAGGCGCTCGGTCGCACGCTGTAACGCTGCGGTTCAGCTTGCGGTAGAGAGAGCCCGAGAGGCAGCTGACGTGACGGCATCGTGGCCGTCGACATGCAGATACCCCCCTTATGGGTTAACAGGTGGTGATCTCGGTCGATCTAGTGCCCGTTGGTGGGCGGCAATAGCGTCGATGTGCGGACTGGCGCGGTCGGCGCCCCAAGCAGTTTAGATTACGCACAGTAGCGTCCAACGGTAAGGGGTGAGGGTTATAGCTCACACTCCTGGCCTAATCCGCCAGGATTAGAGAACGGCAGGTTCAGGATTTCCGACCGCCCTGATCGCTCTGCGTACCGGAACCCGCGTGAGCAAGATGAAGCCGACGATGAAGAACGCGGTCAGCGCGATGATGGCCGGCCGGAAGGAGCCGGTCATTTGACCGATCACCCCGAACAGCAGCGGCCCCAACCAAGAGGTGCCCTTCTCGCTGATCTGATAGAGCGAGAAGTACTGCGTCTCCTTGCCCGCCGGGATCATCTGGCTGTACAGCGAGCGGGACAGTGCGTTGGTGCCGCCAAGCACGAGGCCGATGCCCGCGGCGACGGCGTAGAACTGGAGTTCATGCCCTGCCTCGATGAAGTAGGCGAAGCACAGCACGACCACCCAGGCCACCAGGCTGCCCAGGATCGTTCGCTTCGCGCCGAACCGCCGGGCGATCAAGCCGTGGATCACGGCACCCACGTAGGCGACGAACTGAATCACCAGGATCGTGACGGTCAGCGTCTCGGTGGAGAACCTGAGTTCCTCGGTCCCGTAGATCGCGGACACGTTGGCCACGGTGGAGATTCCGTCGGTGTAGATCAGATAGGTGCCCAGGAATGCCAGGGTCAGCGGAAACGCCATCGCCTTCTTGAGCGTGTCGCGCAACTCGATGAATCCACCTGCCAGCACCGAGGCTCCGGTTTCCGGACCGTGCGGTGGCTGGCGGTTCTTCAGCACGACGAGTGGGATGATCGCGAAGAATGCCCACCACAGCCCCGAGGACAGGAAGCAGAGCCGGACCGCGCCGTCCAGCGTCATCCCGAGCGCTTCATGGAAGGTCACCAACACGACCTGTAAGCCCAGCGCGACGCCGCCACCGAGATAGCCGAATGCCCAGCCTCGGGTAGACACATGATCTCGCTCGTCCGCGGTCGCGATCTCGGGCAGGAAGGCGTAATACATCACCACCGACGAGCCCCATCCGATCTCCCCGACGATGAACAGTGCGGACCCGAGTTGCCAGTCATCGCCTGCCACGAACACCATCAGCGCGGTGGCGGAGGCACCCAGGACGGTGAAGATGGCCAGCATGCGCTTCTTGTACTGGGAGCGGTCCGCGATCGCGCCGATGATCGGCAGGATGATCACCTGAACCACGGTGCCCACCGAGAGCAGGTACGCCCACAGCGCGCCCGCGGGGAACTGCAGCAGGCCGAACAGGGTGATATCGCAGTTCTGCAGGGCGTGTTCGACGCCGTCCGGTCCGATGCAGGGTGTCGGGCCGTTGAGTTCGGTATTGGCCCGTGCGTCGTTCTTCGCCACCGAGGTGAGGTAGAGCGCGCCGAACACCGTGGTCACCGACGTGTTGAAGGTCTGGTTGGCCCACTCGTAGAAGTACCAGCCGCGCTGCTCGCGTCGCCGAGTCGCGGGATCAGCCGCAGGGGCTGGTCCGATGTGGTTGATCGTCATGCCACCTCGCTGGACTGCTGACCGGACCGGGTGTCCGTTGCGCTACGGCCACGGATCACGACGGTGAGCGGAGACTACTGGCCCACGGCCACAAGTTCCGTAGCGCCGTGCGGATCGTTCTCGATTCGCCGCAGTTCCGCAGCGAAATCGGCGCGCCCATCGCAAGGAAACGCCGCAGAAGGCGTGTCGGTCGCGCCCTGCGCGGCTGAGGTGTGTGATACTGGTGGTTTTCATGTGTCAGTTGTGATTCATGTGCATATTGTTTACTGTGCTCGTTATGGACCAACCTCGGCGTGGGCCAATGGGGCGAGCGTTCATCCGGGCCGCCGTGGTTCTGCTCGCGGCAACTGGCGTGCACATCGGCGCTCCGGTGGTGGCTGCTGCCGACCCGTCCTATGCGGCGTGGGACAAGCTGCGCATGTGTGAGTCCAGCAATCGGTACTCGGTCAATACCGGCAGCGGCTACTACGGCGCCTATCAGTTCGATATGCCGACCTGGCGCAGCGTCGGGGGAAAGGGTCGCCCGGATCAGGCGAGTCCGAAGGAGCAGGACCACCGGGCGCTGTACCTATACCGGATGCGCGGCTGGCAGCCGTGGGAATGCGCCAACGAGAACTTTCTCAACCTGCGCGGCGACCGTGACGCGCGCAGCAAGCGGGTGCCGACGTACGCGGAGTCGGCCTATATCGGCGGCGGGGGAGCCCCGGAACCCAAGCCGAAGCCTCCGCCGGATTCGGGCGAGGGAGCGACCTCGATGCCACCGTGGCCGGGCGTGGTGTATGCCTACGGCGACTGCGCCAGGGAACTCACAACGTTCCAGCGCCGTATGAACGACTTCGAGTTAGGTTACACCTTCATCGGAACGGGTTGCTACTACGAGCAGACCAGGAAGGCCGTGCTCGCCCTGCAGCGCGCCAACGGGATCAACGACTCAGGCCGGCTCGGACCCAAGACATGGAAGGCGGCATGGAAGGGCAAGCCACCGAAGGGTTAGGCGCAGGCAGGCCACGCGCCGCGCTCGAGCAGGACTGAACGCAGCAGGTCGGGCCGGTCGGTCACGATGCCGTCCACGCCCGTGTCAAGCAGGAGACGCATCTGGTCGGCGTCGTCGATCGTCCACACGTGGACCTCGGCGCCATACCGATGAGCCATCCGTACGAACGACTCGTTCACCAGGGACAACCTGCGGTATCGCATGGGCACCTGGGCCATCACGCCCCGGGTGAGAAACCTCAGACTCACCAGCGGCAGCCGGCAGTTACCCCAGACGACTCCCGCGGAGATAGGGCCCATCGCCATGGTCAGCTTGGGGCCGCCGAACCTACGGATGCGGCGCAAGCGACCCGCGGAGAACGACGCGGCTGCGACCCTGTCCAATGAGCCGGTGCGGTTGATGACGCGGACAAAGGGTTCGACCGCGGCGTCGATCTTGACGTCGATATTGAAGTGAGCGTTCGGGAGTTCTTCGAGCACGTCTTCGAGCCTGCTGATCGACTCCTTGCCCGCGATGCGGGCCTGACGCACCTCTGACCACGGTAACGAGGCAACAATCCCCGATCGATCAGTTGTTCGATCGAGGATCGGGTCGTGGTGCACGACGACGACGCCGTCCGAGGTGACCTGGACGTCGGTCTCCAGGTGGTGGTATCCCTCGTCCGCGGCACGCCGGAATGCGCTGAGCGAGTTCTCCATGCCATCGAGTTCGTCGATGTGCCAGCCACGGTGCGCGAAGGCGCGGGGCACCGGGCTCGCCAGGTATGCGTGCTGGATGGACACGACTTCAGTGTGCCGCTTCGGCGTGGCCGCGAGGTGAGCGCCGGATGGCCGGATAAAGTCACTTCCGTGGAGACGGTCAAGGAGGTCAATTCGTCAAGTGACGAATTGACCCTCAGGTCAGCGGAAGTCAAGTCGCGACACTGTGGGTGGTGCGGCGTGCGGTTGACCGATGTGGGCGCCGTGGGGCGTCGTCGGCGCTACTGCGGCCAGTCGTGCAGGCAGCGCGCCTACGAACGCCGAGTGGCGGTGCAGCGCAGCGGTCTGCCGGACGATTCCGTGGTGTTGTCAGAGTCAGAGATCATCGCGTTGCAAGATCGGCTTTTTCAGCTGCGGTGCGCGGCGGAAGACGTCGTCACGGCCGCCGACGACGGTGCTCAGGCCGCCGAACTGCGCCAACTGGCCTCGGAGATCGCCCGTACCGCCAAGGGACTTGAGCAGTTGCGCTGACCCGGAATCCTGGATTGATTTGTCACGGTGACGAATCAATGCAGGGGAGAGGGGAGTGGACGTTCCGGATACGGTGGTGCTATGAGTGACGAGATCAGCAGGTTCGGGTCCGTGCGGTTGGACGATCTTCCTGAGGACCTCAGGGAACGGATCGGTGCGGTCGCGGAGAAATCGGGATTCGTACCCAATGTGTTCCTTGCGCTGGGCCACCGACCCGACGAGTTGCGGGCATTCTGCGACTACCACGACGCACTGATGGATCGTGATTCCGGACTGTCGAAGGCAGAACGGGAGCTCGTCGTGGTGGCCACGTCGGCCGCCAATCACTGCACGTACTGCATCGTGGCGCACGGAGCGATCCTGCGGGTGCGGGCGAAGGACGCACAGCTCGCCGATATCGTGGCGGCCAATCCCTGGGGCGCACCGCTGGACCCCAGATGGCGAGCGATCGTCGACCTCGCACTGTCGCTGGCCCGCGATTCCGAACGCTTCGGCGAACCCGAGCTGGCGGCCGCACGTCAGGCGGGGCTGACCGACGAGGAGATCTGGGACACCGGTGCGATCACCGCGTTCTTCGCCATGTCCAACCGGCTCGCGCAGCTGATGTCGTTGCGACCCAACGACGAGTTCTACCTGATGGGCCGGGTGGCCCGCGACGGCTAGCCGCCTGGTCACACGGTCCGCGGCCACTTCTCGGCCCAGGCCACACGGTGCGCCGATAAGGGACATTATGTTAAGTAAAGTTCCGACGAGCGATCCGGCCTAGGCCGGTGGGCGATTTCGGCGAGCCGTCAGCATCTCCCCTTGCGGCAGGCTCACGCCTGAGGCATGGCGCCCGGCAAGGCAGCCGAGTTCGACACGCGACTGCCTCACTGGTTCGGTGGCACCGGCCAAAGCCCCGCCGAGATCCTCAGCCTCTTCGGCAAACAGGGCGAACGCATGCACGTCCGCGCCAAACCCCCGTCCACCCGAAAAACCGGCGCAACCGCTGAACCCTCACAACAGGCGTTCAGATAAGGAGTGCTACTCAAAACCGACCCAGCGACGGTGTTCTCCAGGGCCCGCTGGGCCGGGGCGAGTGGTCGGTGCGGGTAACAGCACCATTCGCAACCACCCACCGCGTGAATAGCGCGAGTTTTGAATGAGACACAAGCTTCAATAACCGAGTGCGCCGTTATACATCGAGCACACCGCTCGTCTTCAGCAACCGAGGAATGTCGCCAGTTCGCCAAGGTCACGAGCATGGAATGTGTTATCCGGATTCGGAGACACATCCTTGACGATGTCGGGCCCGAGTTCACGTGGACGCTCAACATATGCCGTCTGCAAACCGCACGCACGCGCACCGACGAGATCGTCATGATGCGCGGCCACCATCATCACCTCCGCCGGCGCGACGTCGAACACCTTCGCCACCCCGAGGTAGGTTTCCGGCTGAGGCTTGTAATGGCGGAACGTCTCCGCGGACAGGATGCAATCCCAGGGCAGGCCCGCGTGTTTAGCCAGGTCGGCGAGCAGACCCATATTGCCGTTCGACAGGGTGCAGATCATGTATCGGCTTTTGAGTCTGGTCAGCCCCGCTACCGAGTCCGGCCATGGGTCCAGGCGGTGCCACACGTTGTTCAGGTGTCGCTTCTCCCGTTCGCTCAGCCCGCGGACACCGAACTCAGCCAAAAGCTGATCGAGAATCATCCGGTGCAGGTCATCGAGAAGTGTCCACCCGAGTTCGCCATCCATGACCCGCTTCATCGAGGGCTGGTAACCGGCACGCCATGCCGACGCGAACTCGTTGCCTACGACCGGTAGGCCCATGGACTCGACTTCCTTGACCACGCTGGCGTGCCAGTCGAGCACTGTTCCGAAGACGTCAAAAGCAAGGACCTTGACCTGGGCTGCGTCATTCATGGTTGTCTCATTCGCACTACGGCTGGTGCGTGGCCACGGTCACCGGCCCCATCGGTCGCGTGCGCGTCCAGCGGTTGGGCCCAGAAGCGCCGGTAGCGATCCAGCCACTCGTCGATCTGCCGCAGCGGCGCGGGAGCGACCGCGTAGAGGCGTCGAGCGCCCTCGGCGCGCACCGTCGCGAACCCGTTGTCCCTGAGCACTCGCAGGTGCTGGGACACCGCCGACTGGGAGATCCCGAACTCATCCTGAACGACCGCGCTGACCTCGCCCGCAGCATGTTCGCCCTCGGCGAGAAGCTCCAGTATCCGGCGCCGAACCGGATCACTCAGAACGTCGAACGCATGCACAAGTTCAGTATTATAGCCTTCACTAATATAAGTCAAGTCTTAAATTCGGAGCTCAGAAGGGGTTCAAGATCAGCGCAGCGTACACGGTATGAAGTAGAGACCAACTTCGGAGAGGAGAACGACTGGATGCAGGCTGTGTTCGCACCGTGGACAACCTGGGAGGTGTTCGCCAGATGGGCCTCGAGATCGGGAACACTGGCGGCTGGCACGGCCTGGAGGTCTACGCGGTCACCCAGGGGGTCAATCTGCTCCGGGCGACCCTCAGCCAGCACGCGCTGGGTAACTTCGGCTGGGCGTTCGGCTACGCCATCGTGCTGCTCGCCGCCGGTTCGGTAGGGATCCTCGCAGGACTGGTGGCCAGCGGCATGACACCTCTGTTATCGGGCGGCTCGCTTGCGCTGCTCGCCAGACCGTGGCGCGGGCACGCCCGCTGGTGGAGTCACGCTCGGGTGGCCGGTGCGTTCGTCGAGCGCCAACTGGCCCTCGCCGACATCGTCGCCGTACTCGCGGTAGGACGATGGGCCGTGCTCGCCAGCTCTCGACCTTCGGCGGCGCGCTACTGAGCGGCCGCGTCCCGGCCTGATCGTAAGATCGCGTCCGCGACCAGGTCGACCGCACTCCGCGATGGGTCCCGGGCGGCGGCGTTGTAGACCTGCTCGGTGGTGTCGATGCTGGTGTGCCCTACGTCGGCCTGGACGTGCACCAACTGGGCGCCCGCTTCCACCGCCGTGGTGACGTAGAAGTGCCGCAGGGCGTGCGGGTGCATGCGCTCGGCGACGTCCGCGAGCGGTCCCCCTGCCGCGCGGGCGATGCGACGCAGCAGCTGCCATACGCCTTGGCGCGTTGACCGGCCCCCGGCGAGATTGGCGAGCAGCGGCACGGAGGCTTCGGGGGCGCCCGCACGCCGAGCCCGCACCACCGATGCTCTGGTACCGGTCGCCGAGTCCCTTGCACGCAGATAGGCAGTGAGGGCCCCCTCGGCCGGGGCAGAGAGATACACGATACGCGGCTTGCCCCCTTTGCCCGTCACCCGCAGCGCTCGTCGGCCCCGGGTGACATGCAGGTCCGCGCGATCAAGCGCACACAGCTCTGAGACGCGCAGGCCGAGCGTGAGCACGGCGACGATGGCTTGTGCCCGCAGCGCGGCCAGTGGACTGACCCCGCCCCGGCTGCGACCTGCCACCTGGTACATCATCGCGACCTGCTCTGTGGTCAAGGTGATGGTGCTCGATGCCCGACCGGTCGCGCTCAGCCCGAGCCTGCGCCTATTGAGCGCGGCCGGATTGCCCGTCGTGAGACCCACATCGGCGAGGTAGCCGTAGAGCGCCTTGAGGGTGCCGAGCAGACGATCACGGGTGGCCACGGCAGCGCCGGCATCGTCGAGTGCGTCCAGCCATGCCTTGACGTCCGCCGACCCTGCGGCCAGTGGGTCGGTTCCAGTGACGACACACCATCGGAACCAGTGCAGCTGCCGCAAGCGCCCCCTCGCGGCAGGCGGCGGCTGGCGAATCCTCGTAGCCTGCCTCTCCCCCGCCATCGACTCGGTCAGGTCGAGCGCGGCGGCGTACTGGCCGAGCGCCGCCGCCCACGCCGCTGTGGTGGACGGAGCCTCGAGCCACTCCCCCAGATCGGCCGGAGATACCGGGAGCCCGAGCCCCTCGGCATAGGTGCGACGTGTCCCCCGGTTGCCATAGCCGCGAAGCCACTCCGCGATCTCCGTCAGCAATGCCGCCGGATCGGGTACGCCCGGCCAGAGGCTCACTGAACCGGCGTGCCAGAGGCTTCGCCCAGTTTTCGGCCGCCGGACGTAGGCCGACATCCGGTCGCTGTCCGTCACAACGCTCCTACCCTCCGCGCCTAGGTGATCGCGCTCGATCTTACCTACAAAAGCTCACTTTTGTAGGTAAGTACTGTTGCAGGTTATCTATTGATAACCTGATTTATGTGATACTTAACTGATTAGATAGACTTGCCCGATGATCGAACAGACGACCACGTCGTCTCGGCTCTCGCGCCGATCGGCGGACACGCAGCTGTGCGGTTTCTCGCGCTGTCGTCGCGCACTCCCGCCGCCAGGCCCACGCGGCGGACGGCCCTTCGAGTTCTGCCCGGACCGCGCTTGGCCAGGCAGCAGAACATGCAAGCAACTCGCAGCCGCCGAAGACGCGTTGAGGCAAGCGCTCGGGGCAGCCACTGACACGGTCGGCCTGACCACCGCAACCGTGGCCTTCACCGAGCAGGTCGAGCTGGTCCTCGGACCGCTTCGCGACCTCTCCTCGGCTCTCGAATCAGTCAAGGCGCGGGTTGACACCGAACTGTCCACGGTGGCAAGCCGGGCGGAGGAGCTCGAGAAACGGGCAGCCGAAGACCGAGGCCTGCGCGACCGCGCGCTACAGGCGGCTGCGGAAGCAGAGCGACTCGCAGCCGAGCTACGAACCCAAACCGAGGAACATCAACGACGTCGCGACGAAGCCGAAACCCGGCAGGACGAAGCGGTCGCCCACCACAAGCAGGCAGAGTTGGCCAAGGCGCGCGCAGAGGCGACCGCAGAAGGTGAACAGCACCGAGCCGAACTGGCTGAGCAGCGGGCGCGCGCTGATCGCGCTCGCGCTGATGAAGCCGCGGACAGCGCGGCAGCGGCGAGGCAGCAAGCGGCGGTGCTCGTCGCCGAGCGTGATACCGCCCTTACTGCGCTCGCTGAAGCACGCGCTGCCGCAGCAGACGCCCGCGACGACGTCCGAGCGGCGGAGCAGCGCGCACGAGAGGATGTCGAGCGCGCGCACGCGGCAGCGCAGGCCGACCGTGCCCGGCTCACCGCCGCCGAGCAAGCACTACGAGGCGCCGAGGCGCGTAGGCAACAGCACGAAGCCGCACATCATGAGCAGATCGGCGCGCTCCGCGAGCAGTTGGGTGCAGCACGCCAACACGCCACCCAGCTCGCCGAGGAGCTAGCCGAACAGCGCGATGCCGTCGAGCGGCTGCAGGGCCTGCTCGACGCTGCGGCGAAGGACGCGGTGACCACGGAGGCTCCGTCCTCCGCCGGCTGATGGCTAGCTAGGGGCACCACCAAAGTGGCAGCGTGCTGAAGGTGGCCTTCGGTGCATCTGCGGCACCAAAGGCCACCTTCAGCTCCCTCCAGCAGCCGCCGCCGTCCGGCAGGTGATCTTGCACCCCTCTGTGAATCGCCAACTCGGCGGCGCGGGTGGCCAACTCGGCGGCGCGTCCTATGCGCGGCGCTTGAAGGCCCACACCGACAACGGCCCGAAGATCGCGATGATCACAACTGCCCAGATCAATGAGCCGATGACCGGACCGGCCACCGGGCCACCGACCAGCAGTCCCCGTGTGGCATCGGAGAGGATCGTCACCGGGTTGATCTCCACAAAGGACTGCAACCAGCCGGGCATCGTCTCGGAGGGTACGAAGACGTTGCTGACAAAGGTGATCGGGAACAACGCTGTGAAGCCGAACAGCTGCACCTTCTCCGGATCGCTTGCGAGTATGCCCACCAGCACCGAGATCCACGAGAACGCCAGCGCGAAGACGAGCATCAGAATGACCGCGCTGAACACGGCAAGAGCAGAAGTCCCGATCCTGAACCCGAGGATCATCCCGACGCCCAGCAGCAACGCGATCGACCAGGCTTGCTTAACCAGATCCGCGGTGATCCGGCCGGCCATCGGAGCCCACCGCGCCAACGGCAGCGACCGCAATCGGTCGAACACACCCTTGGTCAGGTCGGTGTTGAGCCCCATGCCCACATACATGGTGACGAAAAGCATGTTCATCACGATGATGCCGGGCAGCGCGAAGGTCAGGTACTCCCCTGTCGAGCCCGAGATCGCGCCACCGAAGACATAGGTGAACAGCAGCACGAAGATGATCGGCTGGAAACTGAAGTCGCCCAGCTCCCACGGGTTGTGCCTGATCTGGACCAACGTGCGCCAGGCAAGAGTGAGCGTTTGCCGGAGCCCTTCGGCCGGGCTCACGCTCGGCGCCAGGTCCGGAGTTTCTGGTGTCGTGGTCGTCGCGGCGGTCATGCCGGCACCCCCTTCGTGTTCTCGGTCGCCCTCGGTTCCTCCGCCGGGTGCCCGGTCAGGGACAGGAAGACTTCGTCAAGGCTCGAATTGCGTAAGGCCAGTTCGGTGATGACAACACCGGCATCGTCAAGGCGACGCACCGTCGCAGGCAGCAGCGCCGGATCCAGGACGGGCGCGGTGACCAGTTGTCCTTGCACGTCCGGCTCGACTCCGGTCAGCTCGCCCACCACCGCGATGACCGTCGGGAGGTCGACCGCGTCGGCCGGGCGCACCGCGATCGACTGCGCGCCGGTCTTGGCCTTGAGCTCGTCCGGAGTGCCGTTGGCGATGACCCGGCCGTGATCGATCACCGCGATCTCGTCGGCGAGCGCATCCGCCTCGTCGAGGTACTGCGTGGTGAGCAGGACCGTGACCCCGCCTGCGACCAGGTCGCGCACCAAGTCCCAGAGTTCGAGCCTGCTGCGTGGGTCCAGGCCGGTGGTTGGCTCGTCCAGGTATAACATCCGTGGCCTGCCGACCAGGCTTGCCGCCAGGTCCAGCCGCCTGCGCATACCGCCGGAGTACGTTTTCGCCGCACGGTCCGCGGCGCCCTCCAGGTGGAAGTGCGCCAGCAGCTGACCCGCGCGCTGCTTGGCTTCCCGCCGAGGTACACCCAGCAGCCTGCCGATGAGCACCAGGTTCTCCACGCCGGTCAGCGTTTCGTCCACCGATGCGTACTGACCGGTCAGCCCGATCAGCTGACGCACCCGATGCGCGTCGTGCACGACGTCGTAGCCGCCGACCGCCACCTGTCCCGCGTCGGGCTTGAGCAGGGTGGCCAGCACGCGGACGGCGGTGGTCTTTCCCGCACCGTTCGGGCCGAGCAGCCCGAGCACCGTTCCACTGCGCACGGCGAGGTCGACACCGTCCAACGCGGTCGTCGTACCGAACCGCTTCACCAACCCCTCAGCCAGGATCGCATAAGTCATCATTGGCTCCTCATTGGCTTGTCAGCCAGCCCAGTGCATATCTGTTGTGAACAACTCTCACAGCATGACCGATGGGACTGACATTGTGCGCCTCATTTGTGTGCCGGACAGCTGCTCCCCAGCCGTCGAAGGCGACGATAGAACCTCCAGTTCGGTAGAGATCAAGATGCGCTGGAGACGCCGCTGAACCAGGGGCCCGGGGAAGACGGTCAGGGGCTCGCCGGGTAAGGCTTGAGCATGTCCATCGCAGGGTCGGCGCGTGAGCGCCACCCTTGGTGTAGGCAGGAATGTATGCCTCAGCTGCTCAACGCGACATCATCGGATCAGCCGGACCGGTCGGGTCCCGCGCCGGTGAGCGCCACCCGCACCAGCACCCGCCGCTCGGACCGCATCGCCGCTCGATACTCGTTCCAGTCCGAATGCTCGCCGGAGATCGTCCGGTAGTAGTCGACGAGGCCGTCCATCGCGTCCGGCAACTCGATTACCTCGGCGGTGCCGGCCACCTGGATCCAGTTGCCGAAGAACTCATCTGGCAGGACGCAGAGCCACACCCGAGGATCTCGCCGGATGTTGCGCAGTTTGAAGGCCTGCTGCCGGGTGCTGATGATCGCGGCTCCCCCGGCGTCCAGTGCGACCAGAATGGGAGACATCTGTGGCGTGCCGTCGGCGCGCAGGGTGGCGAGCACGGCACGGTGCTGGGTGGACAGGACGTTCCGAGCTTGATCAAGGTCCATGCTTTCCAGGGTGCCTGGTCCACGCGGCCCGCGCGAGCCTGATCACTCCTGGGTTCGACCTTGATCGTGTTCCCGGGCCTAGTCGCATAGGGTTTGCGGTCATGAGGGTGCAGATTCCGGTGATGGCCGTGGGACGATGACCCTCTCCGATTTGTACCTGGTGCTGCTGGCAGGCGGCCTGGTGTTGCTGGCCAGCATCGCCGCCGCCCGAGCCGCCGTTCGGCTCGGTCTGCCCAGTCTGCTGCTCTTCCTCGCCCTCGGTGTCGTGATCGGCGAGGACGTACTCGGAGTGGAATTCGATGATGCCCAGCTGGCACAGAATCTGGGTACCGCGGCGCTGGCCGTGATCCTGGTCGAAGGCGGCCTGACCACCCGGTGGTCCGATGTACGGAGGGTGCTGGCGCCTGCTGGGGTGCTCGCCACCGCCGGGGTGGCCATCAGCGTGGCCGTCACCGCCGCCGGGGCACATCTGCTGCTGGGGATGGACTGGCAGGTGGCGCTGCTGCTGGGGGCGATCGTGTCCTCCACCGACGCCGCCGCCGTGTTCGCGGTGCTGCGCACGCTGCCGGTGCCGCGGCGACTTGCCGGGTTGCTCGAGGCGGAGTCCGGGTTCAACGACGCGCCCACGGTCATTCTGGTGGTGCTGTTCTCCACCACCACGCTGCAGCAGGCCAACCCGGCCGGAATCGGTGTCAACCTCGTCTACCAGCTGGTGCTTGGTGCCCTGATCGGGTTGGGGGTGGGCAGACTCGGGGTCGCGGCAATGCGGCACGTCGCGCTACCCGCGTCCGGCCTCTACCCGCTGGCCACCTTCGGTCTCGGCATCGTCGCGTTCGCCGCCGCGGGTGCGGCCCAGGCCAGCGGGTTCATCGCCGCCTACCTGGCCGGGCTGGTGCTCGGCAACGCGGGCCTGCCGCACCGGGCGGCCACCAGTTCGTTCGCCGAGGGGCTGGGCTGGCTGGCGCAGATCGGCTTGTTCGTCCTGCTCGGTCTGCTCATCACGCCGAGCGACCTGCCCAGCCAGCTGCTGCCCGCACTGATCGTCGGCGGCGTACTGCTGCTGGTGGCCCGGCCCGCCTCCGTGCTGGCCTGCCTTGTCCCGTTCCGGATGCCGTGGCGACACCAGGTATTCCTGTCCTGGGCAGGACTACGCGGCGCGGTGCCGATCGTGCTGGCCACCTTCCCCGTCGTCACCGGCGTGGCAGGCAGCGACCAGGTACTCGACATCGTGTTCGTGCTGGTCGCGATCTTCACCGTCGTGCAGGGACCGACGCTGCCCGCGCTGGCCCGCGCACTCCGCCTTGCTCCGCCCGATGTGGCGCGTGAGCTGCGGGTCGAGGTCGCGCCGCTGGACGTGCTCGACGCCGAACTGCTCACGCTCGTCATCCCACCCGGCTCTCGGCTGCACGGCGTCGTCCTGGTCGAGCTACGCCTCCCCGATCCCGCGGCGATCACCTTGATCATCCGTCGTGGCCGGGCGTTCGTACCCCGACCCGACACCCGGCTGGCAACCGCCGACGAACTGCTCATCATCACCACCAGCGGCACCCGGCAGGCCGCCGAACGGCGGCTGCGAGCGGTCAGCCGCCGAGGGCGACTGGCCCGCTGGTTCGGCGAGCACGGGGACACCGACCCGATGTGATACGGCCCGGCCGAGCAGCACTCGACCGGGCCGTTCTGTTTCGAAACCCGCTACCGCTGCGGCGGCGGGCCGGACGGTCCACCGGGTCCGGGTGGCTGCTGGCCATATCCCGGCGGTGGGCCGTAGGGGCTTTGCGGCCCCTGGGACGGGAAGGGGCCGGATGGCGGTTGCTGCGCACCGTAGGACGGCGGCAACTGCTGCGGCGGGGCCTGCTGTTCGGGCTGCTTGGCAGCGGGTGGCTCCTCCGGCTCCTCCTTGGCCAGTGCACTCGGGTCGCCCTTGAGCGAGGAGAGCACCGGGGGCACGCTGGCAGGCCCGGACAGCGGGCCGCCGACCTCCTTGCGTGCGACCGCCTCCGCCTCCCGAACCGCCTCGGCGACCTTCGGGTCGGTCGAGGTGTCAAACCAGCTGGCCACCTCGTCGTCGTCGAGGACAGGACGCTCGACGTCCTCCTTCGGCGGCTCGTACCGGAACACCCCATCCTCGCCAGGAGCGCCGAGCGCGCGGGCGAAACCTTCCAGCGCCTTGCCGTAGTCGGAGGGCACCATCCAGACCTTGTTTGCGTCGCCCTGCGCCATCTGTGGGAGCGTCTGCAAGTACTGGTAGGCGAGCACCTCTGGGGTCGGCTTGCTGGACTTGATCGAGGCGAATACCTTCTCGATCGCCTTGGCCTGACC
>JBOHER010000137.1:0-10175 GCA_050701115.1 Haloechinothrix sp.
CCTCGTGCCCGCCCGCACAGCGCCCCTGCGCTGCGGGCGGGGGCGGTACGGATCGGGCGCGGGCAAGCGCATCAGACGTCCGAATCTACCCGGCCCCTGGGTGCGCAGCGCAGCCACGGCCTCCGGCTCGTGCCGGGCACAGTTCGCCAGGATTCCGAACAGCAGCAAGGTGATGATCAGCGAGGTGCCGCCGTAGGAGATCAGGGGCAGCGTGATGCCGGTGACCGGCAACAACCCCACCACGTAACCGATGTTGATGGCAGCCTGGGAGACCAGCCACACGGTGAGGGTGCCTGCGATCATCCGGATCCACGGGTCCAGGTTGCGGTTGGCGATCCGCAGGCCGACGACGGCAACCCCGCCGAACAACCCGATCACCACCGCACAGCCGAGCAGCCCCAGTTCCTCGCCGATCAACGCGAAGATGAAGTCGTGGTGCACGTTGGGCAGGTAGGCCCATTTGGAGCCGCCCTGCCCGAGCCCTTTGCCGAACAACCCTCCGTCCGCGAGGGCATACAGCGCCTGGTTGGCCTGGTATCCCGCGCCGGAGGAGTCGGCCCCAGGTGACAGGAACGACATCACCCTGGCCAGGCGGTAGTCGGCGATCACCGCGAGCACGATGACGCCCGCCATGGTGCCGCCGAAGATACCGGCGAAGATCCGTTTCGGCGCGCCCGCGAACCACAGCAGCGCGATCAGCACAACGCCGAGCGTGACCGTGCCCCCCAGGTCCGGCTGCGCCATCACCAGCGCGAACATCAGCAGCGCGACCGGCACCAACGGCACCAGCAGGTGGCGCCACTGATCGAGCATCCCGATCTTGAGCACCAGGATGTGCGCCCCCCACAGGCCAAGTGCCACCTTGGCCACCTCGACCGGCTGCAGGGAGAACGGACCGAGCACGATCCAGCCCTGCGATCCGTAGACCTCGGTGCCCGCCGGGGTGAGCACCACGAGCAGCAGCACGATCGACACGATGACGGCGGACGACGACAGATTGCGAATCACCCGCAACGGCAGCCGCAACCCTGCCCAGAACACGATCGACCCGAGCACCACGAACAGCATGTGCTTCCTGAACAGCGAGTACACCGAGTTGGTCGTCATGGTGGACTGAACCGACGATGCGGACAGCACCATCACCACGCCGATCACAGTGAGCAGCCCGCACAACGCGAGCACGAGGTGGAACGAGGCAAGGGGCCGGGACAACCACGCGGTCAGGGCGACCCGGGCCGCGCCGAGGCGTCCGGCCGCGCTGCGCTGCCGCTTGCGGCCCTTGTGCGACGCGGCCTTTCCAGCAGGAGCTGCCTGATCAACTACCGCCACGGCTATGCTCCCCCACCGCAAGGGCACGAACCGCGTCGGCGAACGCCTCGCCCCGATGCTCGTAGTCGCGGAACATGTCCAGCGATGCGGCGGCAGGCGCCAGCAACACGACGTCCCCCGGCCGTGCCATCGCGCCGGCCGCGCGCACCGCAGCAGTCATGGGGTTATCGTCACCCGAAAGGAGCTTCCGGACGGGTATATCGGGCGCGTGTCGTTCGAGCGCGGTCGCGATCACGTCCGCATCGACGCCCAGCAACACCGCCCCCCGCAACCGCGTTGCGACCTCAGCCACCAGCCCGTCCACGTCGGCGCCCTTGAGCTGGCCACCCGCGATCCACACCACATGCTCGTGCGCGCGCAGCGAACCCGATGCCGCGTGCGGGTTGGTCGCCTTCGAGTCGTTGACGTAGCGCACCCCCGCCACCTCGGCGACCTCGACCGCCCGATGGGCGCCGGGTGTGAAGGTGCGCAGACCCTGCCGGACCGCGTCGGGCGTGACCCCGTAGGCACGGGCGAGGGCGGCGGCAGCCAGCGCGTTGGCCACGTTGTGCGTCCCGTGCGGGGTCACGTCGGCCACCGTGCCCAGTTCTTCCGCGCTGCGCATGGGGTCAGCGACGAACGCGCGGTCGACCAGCAGGTACTCGACCACACCGAGCTCTCCGGCGCGCGGGGCGCCGAGGGTGAAACCGATCCGGGCCGCCCCGGGCGCTCCGTACTCGAGGGCCAGGCTCGTCGAGGTCTCGTCCTGGGCGTTGTACACCGCGGTACCCGCATGGGCGTGGATCTTGCCCTTGGCCGCGGCATAGGAAGCAAGCGAACCGTGCCAATCGAGGTGGTCCTCTGCCACGTTCAGCACCACCGCCGCCAGCGGCGCCACCGTGCTCGACCAGTGCAGCTGGAAGCTGGACAGCTCCACAGCGAGCACCGGATAGCCTTCGGTCACCGCGTCCAGCACAGCGAAGCCGACATTGCCGCACGCGATCGCGTTGACACCGCCTGCGCGCAGCATCGACTCCAGCATGCTGACGGTCGTGGTCTTGCCGTTGGTTCCGGTCACCGCCAGCCAGGTGGGCGGATTCGGCCGGGCATTGCCGAGTCGCCAGGCGAGCTCGACGTCGCCGATCACCTCGATCCCGGCTGCCGCCGCGGTGACCAGCAGCGGGGCGGACGGTCGCCAGCCCGGGCTGGTCACCACCAGCGAGGTGCCCTCCGGCGGCGCAGCGAGCCCCGGCCTCAGGTCGACCCCGAGGTCCTCGAGCTCGGCAAGGCGGGCAGCGTCGGCGTCGGTCACGGTGACCTTGGCGCCTGCCTGGGTCAATACGCGCGCGAGGGAGGTACCGGTGACCCCCGCCCCCGCGACGAGAACCGACCGGCCTGCGAGATCATCCACTGCTCAGCCTCCCGCGGCGGCGAGCTGCTCACTGTAGAACAGCCCGAGACCGAACATGCAGCAAATTCCGGCCAGCAGCCAGAACCGAATGATGACGGTCGTCTCCGCCCATCCCGCCAGCTCGAAGTGGTGATGGAACGGCGCCATCCGGAACAGCCGCCTGCGCGTAGTGCGGAAGACCGCGATCTGCGCGACGACGGAGACCATCTCGACCACGAACAGGCCGCCGATGACGATCGCGAGCAGCTCGGTACGGGTAGTCATGGACAGGCCCGCGATCAGGCCACCAAGGGCCAGCGAGCCGGTGTCCCCCATGAAGATCTTGGCGGGCGCCGCGTTCCACCACAGGAAGCCGATGCACGCACCGGTCGCCGCGGCCGCGACCACGGCGAGATCGAGCGGGTCACGCACGTCGTAGCAGGCGGGCTGGGGCGTGCCCGAGCAGGCCAGCCGACCCTGCCAGAAGGCGATCACCACGTAGGTGCCCAGCACCATCGCCGATGCGCCACCGGCGAGCCCGTCAAGGCCATCGGTGAAGTTGACCGCGTTGGACCACGCGGAGATCAGCAGGTAGCAGAACAGGATGAAGATCGGGATCGGGAAGGTGATCAGTGCCAGGTCGCGCACATAGGACAGGTTCACCGACGCGGGCGTGAGCCCCTCTGCGTCGGCGAACTGGATGACCAGGACGGCGAAGGCGACGGCGACCACGAACTGGCCGACCAGCTTCGAAGTCTTGCTCAGACCGAGATTGTGCTGCCTACGGATCTTGATGAAGTCGTCGAGGAAACCGACGATGCCCAGGCCGGTGGCCAGGAACAGCACCAGCAGGCCGGAGGCGGTCGGCCCCCGGCCGTCGTCCGTGCCGATCCAGCGGATCAGGTGCGCGATGAAGTATCCGGCCAGCATCGCGACGATGATCGCGACGCCACCCATGGTCGGGGTGCCACGCTTGGACTGGTGGCCCCGCGGGCCTTCATCCCGGATCTCCTGGCCGAAACCCTGTCGAGAGAACACCCCGATGAGATAGGGAGTGAGCATGATCGACACGATCAGGCCTACCGATGCGGCGATCAGAATACTGATCACGCGTCACCACCGTTTCGCTCCGCTTCTGCCAGAACGGCGTCCGCGACCCGCCACAACTGGGCAACCTTGGACGCCTTGACGAGCAGGACATCGTCCGGACGAAGCTCATCGCGCAGCAGCGAGATGGCCGCATCGATGTCCGGCACCAGCACCGACTCCTCTCCCCACGAACCCTCGTGGCTCGCACCCTGATGCATCGCGGCGGCCCGCTCGCCGACGACCACCAGCCGGTCGATGTTCAACCGCACCGCGAGCCGTCCGATCTCGTCGTGGGCGGCAACGCTATCGGCACCGAGTTCGGCCATCTCACCGAGTACCGCCCATGATCGCCCGGCGGGCCGGCCCGAACTCATCGCGGCGAGCGCCTTGAGCGCGGCGCGCACGGACTCCGGATTCGCGTTGTAGGAGTCGTTGAGCACGAGCACACCATCGGCGCGGGTGGTTACCTCCATTCGCCGCTCAGAACGCAGCTGCACCGTGCCGAGCCGCTCGGCGAGCTCGTGCACCGTGCTGCCCAGTTCGAGCGCGATGGCCGCGGCGACCAAGGCGTTGCCCACCTGGTGCTCGCCGTGCAGTGGCAGGCGCACCGCCGCCTCACCGCTCGGGCTGACCAGCCGGAAGGACGCGCGAGCCTGCTCATCGAGCTGGACGTCGACGGCGCGGACCTCGGCGGCGGGAGACTCACCGACCAACACGACCCGCGCCTGTGTGCGCTCGGCCATGGCCGCGACCAGGGGATCGTCGGCGTTGAGCACGGCAACCCCACCCGCATCGGCGGGAGGCAGCACCTCGACGAGTTCACCCTTGGTGGCCGCGATGCCTTCCCGGGAGCCGAACTCACCCACATGCGCGCTGCCCACGTTCAGCACCGCGCCGATGCGCGGCGGCGCGATGCGCGCGAGTTCGGCGATGTGGCCGGGTCCGCGAGCCGAGAGTTCCAGCACCAGATGCCGGGTGGTCGTGTCGGCCAGCAGCACCGTCCAGGGATGCCCGAGTTCGTTGTTGAACGATCCGGGTGGCGCCACGGTCGGACCGAGTGGTTCGAGCACTTGCGCGATGAGGTCCTTGCTGGAGGTCTTGCCGGATGATCCGGTCACCCCGACCACGATCAGGCCGCCTGCGGCCAGTTCGCCGACCACGTACCGGGCCAGCGCGCCGAGGGCGGCCAGCACCGCGGCGCCGGATCCGTCAGTATCCCCGGCCAGCGCGACCGAACCCTTGTTCGCCACTCCCTCAGCCGGCGGAGGCACGATCACTGCCGGGGCGTCGACCGCACGCGCGGCCAGCACTCCCGCTGCACCTGCCGCGACGGCCTGGGCGGCGAAGCTGTGCCCGTCCACGCGTTCGCCCGGTAACGCGACGAACAGCCCGCCCGCCCGCAGCTCGCGCGAATCGAACTCGACTGCCGCGGTCACCAACTCGGTGCCGTCGCAGTGGTGCAACCGGCCGCCGACGATCTCGGCGATCTCGGCCAAGGTCAGTGCGATCACCCGGGTACCTCATGTTTCTCGCGCAGAGCCGATGCCAGCTCGTCCCGGTCGGAGAAGGGGTGCACGACACCGGCGATCTCCTGGCCGGTCTCGTGCCCCTTGCCTGCGATGAGCACCGCATCACCGGGCCCTGCGAGCGACACCGCGTGCACGATCGCGTCCCTGCGGTCGCCGATCTCCAGTACCTCACCGCCGTGGGCCGGACCCACCGCGCGTGCTCCGGAGAGCACGGCTGCCCTGATCGCGGCTGGATCCTCGCTCCGCGGGTTGTCATCGGTGACGATCAGCACGTCACTGCGCCGGGCGGCCGCCTCGCCCATCAGGGGCCGCTTACCGGTGTCCCGGTCGCCGCCACAACCAAGCACGGTGATCACGCGGCCGCTGGTTTGCGCGCGCAGCGCATCCAGCGCCAAGGCAACCGCGGCCGGTTTGTGCGCGTAGTCGACGACCGCGGTGAACGCCTGCCCCGCATCGATGCGTTCCATCCGGCCGGGCACCTGCACACCGGCCAATCCCTCAGCGATCTGCTCGGGCTCGACACCGGTGACGTCCAGGATTGCGGCGGCAAGCAAGGCGTTGGCCACATTGAACTCACCGGGCAAGGGCAAAGTGGTGCGGATCGCGATGCCACCCGGGCCGTGCAGGACAAAAGACTGTTCACCGGTCGGAGTCGCCGCCAGATCACTGGCCGTCCATGCCGCACCGGTCGAGGCGTCCAGTGCGACGGTGATGGAGTGCGGAGTGACCAGCGCCTGGCCCCACGCGCTGTCGATCACCACCACCTCGGTTGTCGACCGTCCGTCGAAGAGCATCGCCTTGGCCGCGAAGTACTCCGCCATGTCCCGGTGGAAGTCCAGATGGTCCTGCGAGAGGTTGGTGAACGCACCAACTGCGAACCGGGTGCCGTTGACTCGGCCGAGTGAGAGCGCGTGACTGGACACCTCCATCGGCACGTGCGTGACGCCCTGCTCGGCCATCACCGCGAACAGCGCCTGCAGGTCCGGCGCCTCCGGGGTGGTGAAATCACTGGCGATCCGCTTTCCCGCGATCCGGGTTTCCACCGTTCCGACCAGGCCTGTCGTCCGGTCGGCGGCCCGCAACCCGGACTCGACGAGGTAGGCGGTGGTGGTCTTGCCCGACGTACCGGTCACTCCCAGCACCGACAGCGCAAGCGACGGCTCGCCGTAGATCCAGGCGGCCACCTCGCCGAGCACGGCGCGGGGGTCGGAATGCACCATGATCGGCACGTGGGCGTCCCGCAGGGCAGCGCGCTCGGCGCCGTCCGGATCGGTGAGCACCGCGACCGCACCAGAGGAAAGGGCCTGCGCAGCGAAGTCGGCGCCGTGCGCCCGAGCACCGGGGAGAGCGGCGAACAGGTCACCGGAGAATACTTGCTGGGCGCGCAAGGTAGTCCCGGAGACATAGGTTTCGCTGCCTGCGGGGTCGTGGATGAGACGGCCGTCAGCGCGCGCGACCAGCGTCGTCAGCGGCACCGGCGCGGTCCTACGGGGGCGGACAGGTGCCGTGGCCTTCACCGGGCCGTCCGAGACCTGGCCCCGGCTTTCTGGAGTACCGGAACTGTCGAGCGACACGGGCCGAAGGTTACCGGCGCGTCGGGTGTGACCTGGCTCCGGGTGTATGCGTGTCCGCCTTTTTCACACCGGCGCACCGGCCGGGATCGCGTCTGGCAGGTTGCGCCCCTTCCGCCACCGTGAGCGCGCGTGATGGCGGTAGGTTCGGACAAGTCAGACGATCATGAGCACGGCAAGGGGGCCGCGGTGGACACTGTGGCGGCGATCGACGCCGCACCGCACGACATCGCGACCATTCGACAGGCCGGACACCGGGAGACACCGGCCAGATCGCGGTTAAGGTGATCAACGACTATGGCGATGAGGTTATGAAGGTTTTCGAGGTATGAGGGGGCTCGTCTGATGCCGTGCTCGCTGCCGCTGCCCGCGGTCGGGGTTCTGTTCGCGGATCTGGAGCTGGGGCGGGTGCCGCAGCCGTTCGAGGTTCCGCATGTCAGTACCGAACTGGACCAGCGCGCGCAGATCCGGGACGCGGTGTATCGAACGCTCGCCAACCGTGGGCTCGCCCGAGGCAGCCGGCTGCACCCCGATGTGGAGGACATGCTGGTCACCTTCGCCCGCGCGCCGCTCGCGATCGCCATCGCGGGCGAGCTCGACCGGTCCGGCCACGACGGTGGTGAGCCGTTGTTCGCCCGCGCGTGTTCGGACGGCCGGGACGCATTCATGGTGGTTCAGCGCGGGACCATGCTGGTGTTCACCGAGATCCGGCCCACCGCGATGGCGGACGCGGCCGTGGACCTGCTGCCCGACATTCGGCAGGCGATGGGTGGCCCGGTCAGCATCCCGGCAACCGCACCCGCACCAGCAGCAGCCGATGACGAGTATTACGACCCCTTCGCCAGGATGCGGGAGCAGCGGCCATCCGCGCAGCATCGCGCGTTGCAGCGGATCGTTTCTCAGCCGATCCTGAGCATCGGGGCGTTCACCCCGACGGTGGCCGCGCAGAGCGGGTCCTCGGCGCCCGTGGTGTGGCTGGACACCGTTCAGGAGATCGATCAGCGGCCGGGCCGGCATTTCGCAACCTCCCGGCAAGGCCCGGACGGCAAGACCTGGACCACCTACACCCCCGGCGACAACGCCCGGATCGCGCACTACCTGCGGGAGCACGTTGGCCCGTAGATGGGGCGAGGCAAGCAGGGAACCGGGTGCCCTCGTAGGGCGTCGGAGATGACAGTGCCGGTCGCGGGAAAGCGCGGATACGGCCCGTGTTCGTTCGGTACAGTTCCGGTGAGGCTTCGGAGGCAAGATCAGGGGTGAGGAAGCGATGGCGGAGTACGAGGGTTCCGGGAACGTCAGCGGCGGGGATTCCGCGTCCGGCATGCTCGGCGCGGGCGGCGCGCTGAGTAAGGAGAAGCTGGACGCGATCAAGACCGATTCGAGCAAGCTGGTCGGCATGGCCAGGGCGGGTTCCTTCGCGGTCGACCCCGAAGGAGCGCGCGGAGTCGCCAAGGCCTACCGCGACATGCGTGATCGGATCGTGATGATGCGAAGAAATGTGGATGCAGCGGCGCAGGCGCCCAGGCTGGGCAGCGGCCCGTACGCGCTGCAGGTCGCGGAGTTCACCCAGAGGATGGCGCGCGGCGACGACAAGTCCTTCCAAGCCGCACTCGACGCGCTGGAGATCATCTGCGAGAACTCCGCCGAGGCGCACGAGATCGCGGCCAACAACTACGTCGAGATGGACGCGTCGGCCGAGCAGACGTTCAAGAACGCCGGAGGGAACCTGTAGATGCACGCCCACCCGATCCGCGCCGTCCTGCTGCCCATTTTGGCGGCCGCAGCCCTCGTGCTGGCCTCCTCCTGCTCCGAGGAGCCCGGCACGCCTTCTCCAAACGACAATCCGGGTGAGAACACACAACCAACGGCGGCCACCAGCGGGCCCGCAGGCACCCCGCTCGACGCAATCGTCGCGTGTGACTTGCTGTCCGTCCAGGACCTTTCGCAGTTTGATGTCACTGAGCCAGGCGTGGACGAGGGCGCACTTGGAGGCAGCGACACGAGCGCATGTGGATGGGACCGGGCGTCCACTGACAAGCACGCTGGCGCCTCCTTCGGCATCGTTGTTCGTCCGAACCAAGGCATCGACAGCGTCGTGGTCAATTCCGACCGCACGATCGAGGACGGGTCTTTTGAGGACCGCCCTGCCCGGATACTAAAGCAGCAGCGTGCGGCGGGAGCGTCGTGCATGCTGGCGCTGGCGGTTGGCAATACCTCCCGTGTCGACGTCAACGTCGTCGCGGCCGGTCGGGCCACACTGGACGAAGTCTGCGACACCGTGAACGAGATCGCCACGATCGTGGAACCGAAGTTGCCGAAGGATGGGGGCTCGTGATGCCGGATGGCGACCAGCAGTACCAGTCGTATGAGGAGCGCCGGCAGGAGGCGCGGGATCGGGCCGGATACGACGAGAACGCGACCGGCCTGGTCGGTGGGGTCCGCAATGTCGTCGCGTCCGTGCAGGGCGCCGTGGCCGCGCGCGAGGCCCGTGAGCGGGAGGCCGCCCGGCTGGCGCACGACGCGGAGTTCCGGGACGGCGCGCCCACCTCGAACGTGGACTACCAGGGCTATGACCACACCGCGCTGCAAGCCATGCTGGCCGGTGTCGATTCGGGTGGTGCCATGTCGACGCCGTGGACGAACCTGGCCAACGCCATGGCCGAATTCAGCGATGACCTCAACACGGCGGTGAACAAATCCAAGGCCGTGTGGCAGGGCGAGGCGGCGGACACCGCACACGGGTTCTCGTCCAGCATGAGCACCTGGAGCGAGAGCACCGGTCAGCGCGCGCAACTGGCTTCTGACCGGATGGTCTCGCAGTCCGAAGCAGCGGCCACCGCGAAGAACTCGATGCCCGAGCCGATCCCGTTCAGTTGGTCCCAGGAGATCCAGAGCTGGGCGACGAATCCGCTCGACATCGGCGGCGCGGTCGCGGAGTCGTTCGCCAAACAGCGGGCCAGCCAGGACGCCAAGGACGAGGGCGTGCGGGTGATGACGACCTACGACGGCGGGCTGCACGGGACCGCGTCGCAAAGCCCGGCGTTCGCCGAGCCGCCTTCGCTGAGCGGCTCCAGCGGCGCGACCGACACGACCGGAAGCAGCATCGCGGGCACAGGCACAGGCGCACCCACGGTCAATGGTCCGGGTGGCGCAGGCAGCACCGGTGCTTCCGGGTACAGCGGGCCCGGCGGCGGGAGCGATTACCAGGCGCCCTCAGGTAGCGGCGCGGGCTCAGGCGGGGGCGGCGCACCCGGCTCGCCGAACTCCACCGCGCCGACGCCGCCGCGG
>JBOHER010000138.1:0-12795 GCA_050701115.1 Haloechinothrix sp.
CCTCCCACACAGAATCTGCCAGTTATCCACTGGCAGATTCTCCCCCAAGAAGACACCACTGACCTGCACATACATGGCGTGTCGGGGAGAAAGATGATCCGACCGAGGCGAGCCGACAGAACCGCCAGCAGGTCGACGAGGACAGCCGAGGCTACGTCACTTCAGGAGAGCCGCACCCAAACCATTCCGCGGCCGTGGCTGGAGCAGCTCAAGCTGGGCGGGGTCCTGGTCACCCCGTGGGGCACCGATTGGTCCAACGGCGTCATGCTGACACTCCGCGCCAACACCGACGGGACCGCGGTCGGCCGGTTCTCGGGCAACCTCGCCTTCATGCGGGTGCGCACCCAGCGCCGCGCCCTCTATGGCTGGCAGCCCACCCAGGGCCAGATCGACGCCGCCAACGTGTCCACCACCGAGTGCCGCGGCGCCGACCTCGATCGCATGCTCAACCCCGAGCTCGGCAACTTCGCCATCGGCGCCCGCCTCGACCCCTGCTGCCTCGAGGTGGCGTGGGACGCCAACGGCGAACGACGCCACGTCCTCGAACTCGACCACCGCGACTCCGGCTCGTGGGCGCGGCTGGATGCCGACCTCACCCGCCCCGACCCTTGGCAGGTCCGCCAACTCGGCCCGCGGCGACTGTGGGACGAGGCCGAAACCGCCTACGACTGGTGGCATGACCAGGGCGAACCCGGCATGGACCAGTTCGGCGTCATGATCGGCCCGGGCAGGCAGTGGCTCTGGCTGGAGCAGCCGGAGAACGTGGTGCGAGTGGTGCTGTAGCTCCACTGGGTCGCTACGGATCTGGGCAGCCTGTCCCGTCGGTCAACTCGAGCCCACCTGTGACCGTGTCCCTAGTGCCCCTGGCTGTCCCCGATCCGCCCGAACCCGTCGACAGTGCGCTGACCAGGCGAAACCAGCCCGGTGTCGCCGACTCGAGTCCTCGCTAGGCGAGCAGGCGCAGTCCTGACGCATCTGCTGAGGGCCGCGGGTCGTCGGTGACGTTCACTAAAGTGCCGATCATGCCGGTTATTGGAATCCCCCTTGGTCCTTCGTATCCAGTCAGCGTGACAAACCGCGCAGCGCCGTGAGGTGCGTTTGCGCGATCTGCGGATAACTCCGACGAACCCTGTGGGTTGCTGTCCGGCCAGGTGCAGGTCGGGGATCTGCCGGGGGTGAGCATGTGGATGTTGTGGTGGACCGGGTCGGGGCGGCGGTTCAGCTCGGTGGTGAGTTCGTGGATGACCTGGACATAGACCTCGACGCGGGCGCGTAGCTGATAGTTCTCGGTGCGCAGGGTGGCGTTGGCGGCTTCGGCGTCTACGGCGCGGGCGTGCAGGGCCTGGAATGCTGGCGGGACGCCGTTGGCTTCCTGTTTGCGCCGGTCGAACTCGTCTTTGAGATCGGTGTGCTTGTGGGTGAGGATCCAGCGTTTGACGCCGGCCTCGGCCGCGAGCTGGAGAACCGTGAGCGCTTCGGTGGACCGGGTCGGCGTGCCAGCGAGCAGGCGGTGCATGGCGTCCCGGATTGCTTCGCGTTCGGCTGTAACGTCGCTGGTCACTGGTGCAACCTTCCCTGCTCGTGTTCGGCGACGATGCGCTAGAGCCGGCCAGGGCGAGCGGTCGGTGTAGGTAGCGGCACCATTCGCAACCACGCACCGCGTGAATAGCGCGAGTTTTGAATGAGACACGGTCTATGCCGGCCGACCATCTCGGCGACATCCGTGGGGGTCTCGGCGATTTCCCCGACTGGCTCGCCGCGAATTATCGAACGCGCGGGACTGCGAACCGGGCCATCAGCACGTAAGGTAGCCATCTGGCTACGCTCATCCCAACGGGTGTACCGCCGGAGTGCGGGTAGGAGGGCCGGTGGTGGCGCGGTGAACGCACCGAGTGAACCGTCTCGGCGAGGACGGAAACGGCGGCGCAAGGTCGGACGGACCGGCGCTCGATTCCCCTCGGCGCATCTGCAGGAAGAGTTCGACGCCGACCCCGATCCCGCGGACACCGAAATCCTCGACACCGACGCACCCCCGGCAGATATCCCCGAGCAGGGCAGCCC
The DNA here is from genome assembly GCA_050701115.1 of Haloechinothrix sp. Classification (GTDB taxonomy): domain Bacteria; phylum Actinomycetota; class Actinomycetes; order Mycobacteriales; family Pseudonocardiaceae; genus JBOHER01. The sequence continues at coordinate 2,062 of JBOHER010000138.1, forward strand.
GGTCGACATGCCGGTGGCAGGGGAGGACGTGGCCGGGCCGGACGTCGCAGCCGGCTCAACTGAACCGGACGCGCGGAAAGCGGCCGAACCGGGTACGGCAACGCAACCCGGCGACGCCGTCGCGGACACGGTAGCCGAGGAGCCCTCGCCCGAGGAGCCCGCCGCACCCGCCGAAGGCGCAGCAACCGCGCAAGCCGCGGACGCGCACGCGGGTGACGACGAACTGCTCGACGATGTGCGGTCCTGGGTTCGTCCCTACGTGTGGACCGGTGGCCGCACCGACCACACCCTGGAGTTCGCGCTGGAGACGCTGGTCAGCGCCCGGAAGCCGGCTGAGGAATCGGACATCGACGCGATGCGCGACGAGCACCGCCGGGTGCTCGACTTGTGTGCTCAGCCGCGGTCGGTCACCGAGATCGCCGCATTGCTGTCGGTCCCGCTCGGTGTGGCCAAGACTCTGTTGGGTGCGATGGCGGAGGAAAACCTGCTTGTCGTGCACGCCAACGGCAACACCGGCGTCGGGCCGGATCTCGAGTTGATGGAGCGGGTGCTGCGCGGCCTGCGCAACCTCTGACGTTCTCCCCCCGGGCTCAGCGCCCGCGAGCCTCACGCAGCAGCGCGATCAGGCCGAGGCCGAATCCGGCCGATGTGCATCCGATCGCCGCGGTACTCAGCCACCACGGCAGGTCGGTGTGTCCGAGCGCGAACATCGAGAACACCACCAGCACAAAGATCAAACCGGCCACGAAGGAGGCCAGCGCGACCCGCATCAATCGGGAGGGCCTGCCCGCTCGGGTCGGCGGTACCTGGTGGTTCGCGTCGGCTGTCACGCGCTCAAGCGTAATGGAGGGTTATGCACAATCGGAGTCGACAGGGGCGGGCCGGAGCTCGCGGAGGCCCGCTCGTGGCGGCTGGATGCAGGTGAGACACGAACGGCGGGTGCACCGACGAGCGTGCATAGCCCGACTTTCGCATAAGACCCATGGCTTCTCGTCATCGTTCGAACCGAGATAGGCTGTATGTCAACGCGCGTCGGTGGGCACGCCCCCGGGGCGCGTTCGTCGTGCGGTCGCGCTGGAGCAAGCGCACGGCGCGGATCAGCTGAGCGAAGGAACGGTGAGTGCGGTGCCGACCGGCAGGGTCAAGTGGTACGACGCGGAGAAGGGTTTCGGGTTCGTCTCCCAGGATGGCGGCGAGGACGTCTACATCCGTAAAACCGCGTTGCCCCAAGGGATCGAGGCACTCAAAACGGGTCAGCGCCTCGAGTTCGGCGTCGCGGACGGTCGCCGAGGGCCGCAGGCGTTGTCGGTGCGGCTGCTCGACCCGCCGCCGTCGGTGGCCGAGGCGCGCAGGCGCCCCGCCGAGGAGTTGCACGGCCTGATCGAGGACATGATCAAGCTGCTGGAAGCCAAGGTGCAGCCCGACCTGCGGCGGGGCCGGTACCCCGATCGCCGCAACACCAAGCGCATCGCGGAAGTTCTGCGCGCGGTCGCGCGCGACCTTGATCCGTAGCGGGGACCGGCGCTCAGCCCGGCTGCAACTCGACCGTCCACACGCCGCGCGCGACCAGTTGCGGATTGCCCGCTTCGTCCGCGATCGGGTTGCCCTCGGCGTCGCTCGCGTAGGCGACACCGATCTGCTGCACCTCGACCACGAAGATTCGTTCATCGGGGTTGGCCGGGCGGGCGGTGTAGGCGTAGGCATCGCCCTGCCCGAAGAACTCCTGCTTGACCGGCAGTGGGGTGCCGTCCTTGGCCACCGACTGCACGTTGACCAGCCAGGGGCTCTCGGCGACCTCGCTCGGCACGGAGATCTGCACCGGCTGACCCGGTCGGACCTTCAGATCGCCCTGTGCGCCACCGCCTGATCCGCAGGAGGTGACCTCGATGTCGCAGTACTGCACCGGTTCGACGGTGACCGTGTGACCGTCGGCGTAGAAGGTCAGTTCCGGTGGCCCCACCTCGGCGCACGCTGAGGTCAGCAGCAGCGTGCCCGCAACGCAGGCGATCGCGGGAACTGTTCGGGAACGGGAAGGCATGCCAACCTTTCTGCCAGGGCGACGTCGGTGACCGCGGGCCTATGGGTGCCGGGACGGCCGGGGGCCGACCGGACTCTTCCGGGTGCCGCTCGGGCCTTGCGGGCGGGGCCGGACCGGTTGATCCGTGCCCAGTCCGGGAATCAGCGAGCTGCCGCGCCGGACCAGCACTGTCTGGGTCAAGCCGATGGCGACCAGCACCGAGACCACGACGAAGCCGATCCAGTAGGTCGGCGGCAGCAGCAGCCCGATCGCGCCGCCGAAACACCACGCGAGCTGCAGTACCGTCTCGGACCGGCCGAACGCCGATGCGCGCGACTCCTCGGGCAGAGCCTGCTGGATGACAGCGTCCAGGCTGATCTTGGCGAGCGCGCTGCCGGTGGCGCCGACCAGCGCCACGATCGCCGCTGTGGCCACCCCCTCCATCATGGCGGCGATCACCGTGGACACCAGGATCCCGGACACGGACCCGATGATCACCTGGTCGGGGCGGCCGACATGCAGCCGGGAGCCGATCGCGTTGCCGAGGAAGCTGCCCGCTCCCGCGGCACCGCCGATGATGCCGAGCAGGAGCAGTTGGATGGCCGGTTCGGACTCGGTTTCCGCCTTCACCGCGAAGGCGGCGAACAGCATGAGAAACCCGGTGAGCACCCGCGCGGTTCCATTGCCCCACAATGCAACCACCACGCCACGCCCCATCGGCTGGCGTTTCTTCCGCGCCGAGCGGCTGACCAGGGCGGCTGGGACCTCGCCCTCGGTGACCTCGACCCACGCCGGGATCCGCATCGCCTGCACGGCTCCGACGACGCTGATCGCGGCGGTGAACCAGAGCGCTCCCGCCGACCCCGTTGCCCAGCTGAGGCCGATGGCCAGCAGGCCGAAGACGGCACCTGCCGCGAGCCCGAAGACGGTCAGGCGCGCGTTGGTTTTGGACAGGGTGATCTCCGGGGGGAGCACCCTCGGCGTGACCGCGGCCTTGAGCACCATGAACGACTTGGACAGCACCATCTTGCCCAGCGCGGCTGGGTAGAGCAGCCAACCGTCGAAGTGCATCGCCATCACCAGGCACATCAGCGCCTGGCCCAGTGACGCCACGCACATCGCCACCCGGCGACCGTGCTGGATCCGGTCCAGCGCGGGTCCGATGACGGGGGCGATCAGCGCGAACGGGGCGATGGTGACCAGTAGGTACAGGGCGACCTTGCCGCGGCTTTCCTCGGTGGCCGCCGCGAAGAACAGGGTGTTGGCCAGCGCCACCGCCATCGCCGCGTCGCTTGCGTAGTTCAGCATCGTGGCGTAGGTCAGCGAGGTCAGCCCGGACTTGTCGGCGCCATCGGCCTTGGTCGCCCGGTGGAAAGCGTCAACGGCCTTGCCGGTGAGCTGCCTGCTGCGAAACGCGGCCACCCGGGTGACGGTGATCTTGCGGGGCAGCTTGGGCAGCCCGGTGCGCTCCGCGCCGCTGCGCTGCGGCGGATGGGGAGCACCACCGGGTGGTGGCGGTTGGGGAGCGCCGCCGCCGGGTGGTGGTGGGGATGGGCGCGGATGGCCCGCGGTGTTGTACCGCTCGTAGCCGCGCGAGCCGGGTTCAAAGGGACTTTCGCCCGCGTTGTCCCGTCGCCACGGGGGGACCTCCCCGCGGATCGGCTCGGTCCGGTGCGGGTCTGCCGGGGCGGGCGGGGGCTGCTGAGGCGTCCACTTCCGCCGCGGGCGGTTCCGATCGGCGCGCCTGGCGCCCCAACCCGGGAACCGGGTGGGGTTGGCGCGGTCATCCGAACCGGAACGAATCACGTGTTTATCCTGCACCATTCTCGTCGTGCGGTGCCGCACTCCCACTCCCTCATGAGGTGGTGAAGCGCACCCGGAACATTGTCGGCCACAGCTTGCCGGTAATCAGAAATTCGTCGCGACCGGGGATGGCCGCGATTCCGTTGAGCACATCGGTGTTGGCCCGTTCGGCGGCGGAGAGTAGTCCCGACGCGTCGATCTCGCCGGTCACCACGCTCTTGCCCGGGTCGATGCGCAGGATTGTGTCGGTCTGCCAGACGTTGGCGTAAACGACGTCGCCGACGCACTCGAGTTCGTTGAGTCGATCCACGTGTTGACCGGCGGAACGCACCGCGACGTCGCCCAATGGGGCGAAACTCACCGGGTCGCGGAAGGTCAGCACGTCCGAACCGTCGCTCATCACCAGGCGGTTGGCTTCGGTCTGATGGCACAGACCCCAGCCCTCACCGTCATAACGCACCCGCCGACGTTCCGCCAGCGTGCTCGGATCACGTTCGATCGCGATGCCGTCCTGCCAGGTTAGCTGCCACACCGAGGAGTCGGTCACCGTCATGCCCTCGCCGAACAGGGGGGCGGGAAGCTCGGCGCGAGCCAACTCGGTGCCGCTGGAAAGCTCGGTAGCACTCATCGTGGACTCACCGACCCGGCCGGTACTCTCATAGAGGATGCCGTCGGAGATCTCGAATCCTTGTGTGAAAGCGTTTGGGTCATGTGGAAGCGTCTCCAGCACTTCGGCTCGCAGGCGTTCGGGCGGCTGCGGGGTTCCGGACTCAAGCGCGCCGGGTGCGGGACCGCCGCACGCCAGCAGCCCGGTGACCAGCGCGAGCCGGCACACCAGCTGAGTGCGCCGCGAGACGAGCCGGGAAGCGTTGTGCACGAGCCAAGCCTCCCATGCCAGGAGCACACGCCTGGGGCAGCCGTCGGACCGGCGACTATCCTGGCCGACATGAGCGCCACCACTCTGCCCGACGCCGCGACCCCGCAGCCTCCCGCTGAACTGGTCGATGCCGTCGAGTTCGCTCGTGCGATGGCGCGGGAGGAGGCAGCCGACCGAGGCTACGGCGCTGGTGCGGGCACGGTCGGCGAGCACGTCGGCGTGCAGCCTGAAGACGACGCCAGCGTCACGCACCTGTTCGAGGCCGACATCCCCGGCTACGGTGGCTGGCGCTGGGAGGTCACTGTCGCCTGCGCGGGCGAAGACTCCTCGGTGACCGTCAGTGAGGTCCTGTTGCGACCGGGCTCCGGCGCGCTGGTCGCCAAGGATTGGGTGCCCTGGGAGCGCCGGGTTCGGCCTGGCGACCTGGGCATCGGCGACATCTTCCCGACCGACCCGCACGATGAGCGGCTGGTGCCCGCCTACCTCGCATCGGATGACCCAGCGGTCGAAGAGACCGCCATGGAATTCGGTCTTGGCCGGGTGAGGGTACTGTCCCGGATCGGTCGGCTCGAGGCCGCAGCGCGGTGGCGCGGCGGTGAGTTCGGGCCGCGCTCGGACATGGCGCGCAGTGCGCCTGAACCGTGTGGAACCTGTGCTTTCTACCTGCCGATCGCAGGCTCGTTGCGGGCCGCGTTCGGGGTGTGCGGTAACGACATCTCGCCCGCGGACGGCCACGCGGTACACGTCGAGTACGGCTGCGGGGCGCACTCGGAGATCGTCGTCGAGCAGAGCGCATCGGTTCCGGTCGCCGAACTCGTGTACGACGACTCGCTGCTGGACATCGAGCAGGCACAGGGCGCGGACACGAGTGCACAGGGCGCGGACACGAGTGAGTCCGACGCCTGAGCCGGACCGCTTCGGCGCGGCGGAGCTGCGTGCGGCTGTGCTGCAGGCGTGGCGCGGTTCGCCCACCCGGTTCACCGAAGACGCCAATGCCGAGGAGGACCTCAGGCTCGGCGGGTATTCGGACCGGCTGTTCGTCGAACTGGCGCAAAATGCCGCTGATGCCGCCGCGCTCGCCGGGATCAAGGGCAGCGTGCGGGTCACCGTTGTCGACCGCGAGCTGCGGGTGGCGAACACCGGTGCGCCACTGGATCGGGCGGGCGTCGCGGCGCTCGCCTCGCTGCGGGCCTCCGCCAAGCGTGGCGGTGTCACCGTCGGCCGTTTCGGTGTGGGCTTCGCAGCGGTGCTAGCGGTGTCCACCGAGCCGCGAGTGGTTTCGACGACCGGGGGGATTCGGTTCTCCGCTACCCGGACCAGGGACACGGTCGCCACGATGTCCGAAGTGGATACTCAGCTTGAGCAGCGGGGTGGCGCGGTACCGATCCTGCGCCTGCCCTGGCCGACTCAGGGTGACGAACCCGCAGTACCACAAGGCTTTGACACCGAAGTCCGGTTACCGCTCAATCCCGATGTCGACGCCAACGCGGTGCTGGCAGAGATCGCCGCGGAGATCGAGGACGTCTTGCTGACGTTGCCGGTCCTCGCCCGGATCGAGGTCGATCAACAGGTGTGGACAAGAACCGAACCCGCGGACGGCCTGGTCGATATCGGCCGCGCTGGTGCTGGTATGAGCAGATGGCTGGTGCATTCGGACTCAGGGGAGTTCACCGCGGAGGACGCCGCGACTCTCGGCATCGAGGCAGCCAGACATCCACAGTGGACGGTCCTGTGGGCGCTTCCGGTCGACGCCGACGGGATGCCGTTGCCGTTGCCCTCGGACGTGCTGCACGCACCGACGGCGACCGACGAACGACTGGCGCTGCCCGCCCGGCTGATCGCCACGGCGCCGATCGAGCCGTCCCGGCGCCGGGTCCTCGATGGCCCCGCGATGTCGGCGGTGTTACGAGCCGCCGCTGCCGCTTACCCTGAGCTGGTTCGCAAGGTGGCTCCCGAGTATCGGCTGGATCTGGTTCCATCAGCGGGATTTCCGCTGTCTGAAGTGGACGCGCAGCTGCACGAGCTCATCGTTGGACAGCTGCGTGAGAGAGCGTGGATTGCTCCGGCGGCGGGCGATCAGGAGCTCGCCGGGGGCAGGGCGCGGGTTTTGCAGGTCGACTCTGCTGACGTGGTGCGCCTGCTCGCCGATTCGGTACCGGACCTGGCGGCCACGCCGGCCGTCGGACCACGTGCCGTACGCGTGCTTGCCGAAATCGGTGCCAGTCCGTTGTCCGTGGCCGTTGCCCTGGACGCGCTCGCCGGGGTGGCCCGGGAGCCGGAGTGGTGGTGCGCTCTCTACGACGCGGTGTCGGCGATGCTCGATGCCAGGATGGTGAGCCCGGATGAGCTTGCTGGGCTGAGCGTGCCGCTGGTGGACGGTCGCACCGTCCCTGGAGTGCGCGGCGTGCTGCTGCCGAGCTTCGACGCTGCTCCGGATCGCCCGGAAGGTGAGCGGGAACTGCTTGGCCTGCTCGCTCAGGCCGACATCGTGGGCATGCGCGTTGCGCTTCCCGCCGTGGTGCACCCGGTGCTCGAACGGCTCGGCGCGACGCATGTCGGTGCTGGTGAACTGCTCGACGCGCAGGAGCTTCGTGCGGCTGTGCAACGCAGTGTGGACGATGCACTGTCCGGTTTGGACACTCGGCCGCTCGTCGATCTGGTACTCAGGCTGGTGAGCGAGCTCGGCTCGGCTCGGGATTGCGACCGCGGCTGGCTCGGCGCACTGGCGCTTCGATCGGCCGATGGTGAGCCGCGTCGAGCCGATGAGCTGGTGCTGCCCGGTTCGCCGCTGCTCGAGGTCTTCGCCGCCGGGGAGGTCGGCTCGGATGGTCCGCTCGCCGTGCTGGACGCCGATCTGGCCGCCACCTGGCCGTCCACCACGTTGGTCGCGGTCTGCGTGCTGGATTCCTTCGCGCTGGTGGCCGACGCCGATCCGGTTGGCCCGGAACACGACTTGCCCGATGAGCGGGAATGGTGGTCCGGTCAGGCGCGGCCGCCCGCTCGGGTGCTCGCGGTGCGCGACCTCGATCTCGTCGACGAGGATGCCTGGCCTGCTGCCCTGCGCCTGCTGGCGGGTCAGCCGGACACCTGGCGTGCGCTGGCCGAGCCGGATGGTCATGCGGGTTGGTGGATCGCGCGGTACGGCTTGCTGGGCGGTGCGCCACCACGGCAGTGGCGGCTACCCGATTGCACGGAGCTGGCCGGGCTGTACGAGCCGGTGCCGGAGCTGGGTCTGCGACGTGATGTGCTGGTGGCCGCCGGGGTGCGCGACGGGTTGAGCGTCGCCGACCCTGGCGACGCCGCCGATCTGATCGACCGGCTGGCGGACGCGACCCTGCGACCCCACCCGGGGGTGGTCCTGCGGGCCCATACTCGGCTGGCCGAGCTGGCGTCGAACCCCGAAACCGACCTTTCTGGGCTCGACCCGCCTGATGCGGTGCGGGCGCTCGATGGTTCGGTCGTCGACGCGGAACAGGCGAGCGTGCTGGATGAGCCGTGGCTGCTGGAGGTAGCCGATCACGGTCGGCTGGTCGGCTGCGCGGGTGGTGTTGCCGCATTGGCCGAACTGTTCGATCTGCCGTTGGCCAGCGAGGTCACCTCGGGTGAGGTGGTCTCCTCCGGGGACGTCGCGTCGTGGTCGGACCTTGCCGCCGTGCGCTTGGCGGCCGACCTGCTGGGCGTGCCGGTGCCGGACGGCGGCGTGTGCACACATGCCCAACTCACCGTCGGGGTCGACGGCGCACGGCGCACCGCGCGCTGGTGGGTCGACCCTGACCAAGGGATCCATGCCGAGGACAGCGTGGCGGGGCTGGCGCGCGCATTCGCTCATGCGGTGGGCCGGTGGGAGCTGCGGCAGGTGATCGCCGAACTGCTCGCCGACCCCGAGCCGGCCACTCTGCTGGGCTGATCGGAAGGTCTTCGTTCGCTCAGAGGCCGCGCTGAGCGCCTCGGGAGCCACGCCGGGAGGCGCGGCGCTGCCAGGTCGCGATGGAGAGACCAAGCAGGCCCAGCGCGACCCCGGCCAGCGTGGTAGCGGGCCACACCCCGACCTCGCGGTCGAACAGATACTTCATGACAAGCAGAACGACGAAGGCCGCCAGCCAGAGGACTGTTCCGACGGTCGCAGCCGGAATGACGTCCACAAGGGACTTCGGGAGCTCTGGCAGCGGCTTGCGCTCCGGGATGTCGGGTGCCTCGGCCACACCGGCAGCCTACCGCTGGGTAGTCTGAGGACCATGGCCGAGTCTGGGCAGGAACGCACGCTCGCGAGTCAGCTACGGCTTGCTGTTGTGCGGCTGAACCGGCGGCTCCGCTCGCAACAGCTGTCGACCAGCGTCTCCCTCACGCAGCTGTCCGCGCTGTCCACGCTGTACAAGTGCGGCGCGATGACGCCGGGGCAGCTCGCCGCGAAGGAAAGCGTGCAGCCGCCGTCGATGACCAGGGTGATCGGCGCCCTGGAGACCCTTGGCTATGTGGATCGCAGCGCGCATCCCACCGACGGCAGGCAGGCGATCGTCGAGCTCAGCCAACAGGGCCGGGACTACGTGCAGGCCAACATCTCGGCGCGGGAAGCCTGGCTGGACGAGCGGCTGGCCACGCTCTCCGCGCAGGAGCGCACCACCCTCAGCCGTGCGGCGGAGATCATCGAACGAATCGCCGAGCAGTAGCGCCCGGTGCATCGTGAGTGAAAGTTGTTTCTCCGGCGACCCTGATCACTCACGAGGGCAGGCGACCTGCACCCGGCGAGCCTTGCTCGCACGCTTGAAGCGGGTCGCGACCGCCTTGGTCACTGCGCGTCGTTCGCTCATCATCAGTCCCATGATCAGGACCTAGCCGCCCCGCCAGCAGCGGTCCGCTAGGCGCGCCGTACGCGCGCATTCCCAGATGAGTCAACGACCACCCCTACGCGCGCATTTTCGATGAGTCAACGCGCACGCTTGCACGTCGCATGAGGTTAGGCTAACCTCACAGATGTCGCTTCGTGGTGGGAGCGGCAGTCAGTTCGGGAACGGATGAGGCCCCGCGGCGGAGGATGCGCCGCGGGGCCTCATCTATGCGTGCAGTCCAAGCTCAGCTCACCGGCCAGCCGGCGCGGTCGCAGTTCGACCCAGGTAGATCGGGCGCCCATCGCGGTAAACATCCAGGTCGCCATGTGCGGCCTCGCCGATGTGGAACTGGCCGCCCGGGTCGTCTTGCGGCTCGCTGGACCCGAGTCGTAGTGGGAATCGTGAGTGTCTGCCGAATCCGACATCGACCAGCCAGGGCTCGTCGAGGTCGACCCGTAAGGCGAGGTGCACGATCTTGTCGGGGTCAAGATGCAGCGAAAGACGCTTTCAGCGCGATGAACGCACCGAAAGCGTCTTTCAGCTCACCCGCGGCCCGCTCAGCTGAGCAGCAGGCCGTTGCCGCCTGCGACGGCGTTGTCGAAGCGCTTGCTGATCTCGGCCCAGTTGTAGATGTTCCACAGGGCCTTGACGTAATCCGGCTTCACGTTCTTGTACTGCAGGTAGAACGCGTGCTCCCAGACGTCGACCAACAGGATCGGGATGGTCGCCAGGATCAGGTTGTTGTGGTGATCACGCAGTTGCTGGGTGATCAGCGTCTTGCCGATCGGGTCCCAGGACAGTGCGGCCCAGCCATTGCCCTGGATGGTGGTGGCCACCGCGGTGAACTGCGCCTGGAACTTGTCGAAGGAACCGAAGGCCTGGTCGATAGCCGCGGCCAGCTCGCCGGTGGGCTTGTCGCCGCCTTCCGGGGACAAGATCTTCCACCAGACCACGTGGTTGGCGTGGCCTGCCAGGTTGAACGCCAGCGTGGTCTCCAGGCCGACGATCGAACCGAAGTCCCCAGCGTCGCGCGCCGCGGCCAGCTTGTCCATGGTGTCGTTCGCGCCCTTGACGTAGGCCGCGTGGTGCTTGCCGTGGTGCAGCTCGTTGATCTCACCGGAGATGTGCGGCTCGAGTGCGCCGTAGTCGTAATCCAGGTCAGGAAGCTCGTACAGAGCCATCTGCCCTCCTCAATGTTGACGCGAGTCTTG
>JBOHER010000139.1:0-21391 GCA_050701115.1 Haloechinothrix sp.
CGGTATGCCGCAGCACACTGCCGACGGTGCCGCCCTCGCCCTGCAACACCTGGACGATCTCGAAGGAGAGCTTGTTGACCTCATCCGGAGACAAGGCCTGGAACAGTGGTTTGAACCCATTGAGCAGCGCGGTCAGGTCGAGTGCGGGACGGGTGCGTCCCAGCGGGATCAGCGCGTCGCCGGCCAGCACCAGGCCGGTGTGGCCCTGCCCGTGGTCGAGCGAGATGTAGCGCTGTCCGATGAGGTTGCGGAACTTGATGCTCGCGGTCGTCGACGCGAACAACCTGCGCTCACGGTCGATGGAGAACTCAACTTCCGCGTTGCGACGCCCCACGATACCGATCTTTTGCACCTGGCCGATCCGAACCCCTGCCATCCGGATGTCGTCGCCGGGATTGAGCGACGTCACGTCGGTGAACCGCGCGCGATAGGTGACCGACTCGCCGTTGCCCTTGTTGGCGATCGTGATCGCGAGCATCCAGGTCGCCAGCACAGTGACCACCGCGAAGACGACGCCCTTGACCAACGGGCCGAGCAAACCCCTCATGTCGGCGTGACCTCCGCTCGCATCAGCACTTCGACCCCGCTCCGGTGGCTGCCCCGTTTCCCTTTGACCGCTTGACGTTCAGCTCGACATGCAGGCCGGGCTCGTTCGTTCCCGCGCCAAGTGCCTTCTCGACAAGCGGCTTGAGGTCGGTGATCGACTCGAAAAGGCAGGGAAACCGCGCCGAGTGTTGTGCGAGCAGTTCGAGGATGGGACGGCTGTTGTCGCTCAGCTTGATCAGGTTCTCCTTATTGGGTCTCAGGAACCCGTCGACCTCATCCGATGCGGCCGCGACCGTCACCAGCAGCGCACGCACGTCCCGCCTGCGCTCCGCGATGGTCTTGGTCGTGGTGGACAAGTCGGAGAAAGCGTCGATGATGTCCGGGCCTGCCGCGTTGTATGTCGCGAGAACATCGGCGAACTTAGCGATGTCCTCCTGTAGCCGGGGCAGATGCGGATTCAGCTCTTCCAGGTAGGAGTTCAGCGAAACCAACGTTCCGCCAAGCTGTTCACCTTGCCCGTCGAGCGCCTGCGCGACCGCGCCGAGACTGGCGGCCAGCTTCTGCGGCTGTACCGCCTGCAGCAGCGGCATCAGGTCATTGAGCAGCGTCTCCAGCTCAATGGCGACGCCCGAGCGGTCCTGCGTGATCACGTCGCCTTCCGCCAATGCGCGTGGATCGGGTCGCCCGGGCATGACCAGGTTGACGTAGCGCTGGCCGAACACACTCTTCGGCAACAATCTCGCCGATACGTTCCTCGGCAACGCATCCAGCTTGTCCGGCTGCATCGCCAGCTCGACCTCGACACCGCCGTCGACAACCGTTACCTCGCGCACCGACCCGACGAGGACGCCGCGCACCTTGACATCGGCGTTCACGCCGAGCTGATTGCCCGCTCGGTCGGCGTACAAGGTCACCGGCACCGCAGTGGAGAAGGCCTTGTCGTAGATGGCTACCGTCAGCCAGCCAAGCGCGGCGAGCACCAGCAGGAAGGCAACGCCGAGCGCCTGGGTCGAGATTCTCGATGCACTGGTTCTCGCGGTCATCCTGCGATCCGAACCGTCGTCGTAGAGCCCCAGATGGCGAGGCTGAGGAAGAAGTCGAGCAAGGCGACCAGGACGATGGAGGTGCGCACCGATCGGCCGACAGCGACACCGACGCCTGCCGGTCCGCCGCTTGCCCGGTAGCCATAGAAGCAGTGCGTCAGGATGATGGCGACGCTGAAGACGAGCACCTTGCCGAACGAATAGATCACGTCTTCCGGCGGCAGGAACAGGTTGAAGTAATGGTCGTAAGTTCCCGGTGACTGGCCGTACACCCAGACGGTCGTCATGCGGGCGGCGACATAGGACGTCATCAGCCCGATCACGTACAGCGGAATGATCGCGACGAAGCCGGCGATGATTCGAGACGTGACCAGATAGGGCACACTCCGGATGCCCATCGCCTCGAGCGCGTCGATCTCCTCGGAGATGCGCATCGCGCCCAGCTGCGCGGTGAAGCCCGATCCGACCGTCGCCGACAGGGCGAGCGCGGCGACCAGCGGGGCGATCTCCCGCGTGTTGAAGTAGGCGGAGAGGAAACCGGCGAACGCCGCGGTTCCGATCTGGTCGAGCGCCGCGTAGCCCTGCAGCCCCACCACGGTGCCGGTGAATACGGTCAGCCCGACCATCACGCCGATGGTGCCGCCGATGACAGCGAGCGCTCCGCTGCCGAAGCTGACCTCGCCGAGCAGCCGGATGATCTCGCGGTAGTAGCGCTTGATGGTAAACGGCGTCCACACGAGCGCGCGCAGATAGAACTTCAACTGATCGCCGAGCCGCTCCAGCCCGTTCGTGGCGCGGGCGACGGCGGGCCACCGACGTCCCTTCGTTCGGAGCATGCTCACGCTCCCTTCGCCGGGACGATCTGCAGGTACAGCACGCTGATCACGAAGTTCACGAAGAACAGCAACAGGAACGTGATCACGACCGACTGGTTGACGACGTCACCAACCCCCTTCGGCCCGCCACGTGGGCGCAGACCCCGGTAGGAGGCCACGAGCCCGGCGAGGAAGCCGAAGATCAGCGCCTTGATCTCGCCTACCCAGAGGTCGGGCAGCTGGGCGAGCGCCGCGAAGCTCGCGAGGAAGGCGCCTGGCGTTCCCCCTTGCACGATGACATTGAAGAAGTAGCCGCCGCAGACTCCGACCGCGCTGACCATCCCGTTGAGCAGGACAGCGACCAGCATCGTCGCCTGCACCCTCGGCACGACGAGCCTGCGTATCGGCGAAACGCCGAGCACCTCCATAGCGTCGATCTCCTCGCGGATCGTGCGCGCGCCGAGGTCGGCGCAGATCGCCGCGCCCGCCGCCCCGGAGACGACCAGCGCGGTCACGATCGGGCTTGCCTGCTGGATCACCGCGAGCACGCTGGCAGCGCCGTTGAACGAGTCCGCTCCCATCTGACCGGTGAGCGAGCCGAGCTGCAGGGTGATCACGGCGCCGAACGGGATGGAGATCAGCGCGGCAGGCAAGATCGACACACTGGCGACGAACCAGAACTGCTGAATGAACTCGCGCACCTGGAACGGCCGCTTGAACATCGCGATGAACACGTCGAGCCCCATCGCGAACAGGTGCCCGAACTCGCGTACCACCGCTGTGCCCCGGCTGACGAGCGCCTTCTCGGCGAGAGGTTCGGAAGCGCCCATCAGTCGGTGCATCCGATGCAGCGCATCTTCATCCTGCTGGTCAGTAGATTGTCCGGCCCGGACACCAACCCGGTGATCAGCGGATTGAGGTTCTCGGTCACGCCGCAGCCCGTGAACCGCGGGATCTCGTATCTGGATTTGATGACGCTTTCCGCGCCTGGCTCCAGATTCACCTTGCCCTTGATCGGGATCACCGCGGACTGAGCCGTCCGGCAGTCGTCGCCGACGTTGATCGGAACCCCATCCTGCTTGACGTCGCGGACCCGGATGAAGAGCTTGGCGACCATGTCCACATCGGAGCTCATGTTGGGCAGGTCAAGCCTCGTTGTGCCCTTCACCTTTCCGTCCTGCACGAAGTCGGTGGTGTTGGTCGACGGCATGAAACCGAAGATCACGAAGTAGCCGTCCGAGGATGGCAGCGTCAGGTCGCCTTCGATGTCGAGATCTCGGGGGTCGTCGCCGGAGCCCTCACAGATCACGCCGTCGAACCGACCCGGGCCGATGGTGATCCGCGAACCAAGTTTGGCGATCCGCGACGTGCCTTTGACATCCATCGACACCTTGAGCCCCCGAGAACAACCCTCCTCCTCCTGCCGCTGCTGCTGCTGCTCCTGCTGCTGCGCGGATGGCACGCTGCCGCCTGCCGCCGAACTCGAAACGATCGATAACCCGGTCAGTGCGACTGCCATTCCAATGAAGGAGACAATCGCTTTACGAACGACAGGTCTTGACCGGACAGGGCGCATGGTTACGGATTTTCACCTGCCTCATTCTTGACGCATTTCCCCGCGCATCACTTCCTGCAAGCGAGCTTACTTTCCGGCACATTACCGAGCTGCGGCTCAGGTCACAACGTTCTATTCAGATCGATTAGAGCTGACGGCGGAGTGGGCACAATTCTTATCACTCCAGCAGGGGTCTCGGCGGTCGCTTTGTCTAGAACTGAGTAGCACTTCTCCCCGCTACCGCTCTGCCGCGCAGCCACACTCCGTCGACGAGCAGACGCTTGAGGATCTTGCCCGTCGGGTTGCGCGGCAACTGGTCGAGAAAGACCACGTCTCGAGGTACGGCGAACCGGGCGAGCCGGTGGTGGACATAGGCGCGAACCATGTCCGCGTCAAGCCGCGCCCCGTCCCGCAGGACGATGTAGGCGGCAAGCCGCTGGCCGTACTCGGCGTCCGGCGTTCCGACCACCGCGACTTCGCGCACCTGCGGGAGGAAGGCGAGCGCCTCCTCGACCGAGCGGGGAAACACGTTCTCTCCACCGGAGATGATCATCTCGTCCTGTCTTCCCGATACGGCGAGCCTTCCATCGGCATCCAGATAACCAAGGTCGCCGGTGTCCATGAGGCTGCTCTGCATGTCTTTCGACCCGCCGTCGGTGTAGCCGTCGAACAACATGTCGTTGCCGACGAAGATCCGGCCGACCGCCCCGCGCGGCAGCGGCCTTCCCGCCGAGTCGAGGATGCCGATCTTGGTGCCCAACGGCGGCCTGCCCGCCGTAGTCGGTGCGGCCCGTAAGTCGGCCGGAATGGCAACGGTGGCCCAGGACACCTCGGTCGATCCGTAGAAGTTGTAGAGGATGTCACCGAAGGTGTCCATGAACTCGGTGACCAGGGCGCCCGACATGGCGGAGCCGCTGCTCGCGACCACCCGCAGGCTTGAGGTGTCATAAGACTCGCGCACACTGTGCGGCAGGTCGAGGATGCGCTGGAGCATGATCGGGATGGCGAACAGCGCGGTACACCTGTGTTCGGCGATGGTGCGCAGGCACGCCTCGGCATCGAAACGGTCCTGCAGCACGACCGTCGCCCGCAGCGGCGTCGCGATTTGCAGCGCGGCCAGGCCCCAGGAATGGAAGAGCGGTGCGGCGATGGCCATGCGCTCACCGACATGAATCGGAATCCGCGACAACATGGACGCGACGATGCCGAGACCGCGTGGCGTCGGGCGGCGCGCACCCTTGGGTGTTCCGGTGGTGCCCGATGTCATGACCACGAGCGTTCCTGGCCGCGCCGGCGGTTTCAGCTCAGATTTCGGCGCACTGGACAGGATGTACTCGACGCCCCGCCGACCGGATCCCTGCGCCTGCCACGATGTGCTGATCTGCTGCACCCGTGGCGGCAAGTATTGGATGAGCGGAAAGAACTCGTCGTCAGCGATCACGGTGCTCGCACCATGGTCTCCGATGGCGTCAACCAGTTGCTGCGCCCCAAGACCGGTGTTGAGCAGCAGCACGTTGGCGCCGAGCTTCCCGCACGCGATCAGGCACTCCACCATGACTGCGTGGTTGCGGGCAAGGATCGCGACCGCGCTGTTCGAGCCGACACCAAGCCTGTGCAGCCCAGCGGCGAGGTGCGCGCTGACCTCATCGAGTTCGGCGAATGTGCGCGTGCCCCGCTGATCGATAATCGCGATCTCGTCCGGAGAACGCACGGCTGCTGCCGCGTATCCGCCGACAAGAGTGTGCCCCCACCCCGACAGCGCCTTGAGCTGTCTGACCGCGACGTGCGGCCCCATCGGAGCGAGGACACCCGCGTTCATCAGCGTGCGGGTGACACTCAGCAGGAACGAAGCCGATTCGCCCCGATTGGCGAGCTCGGAGGTCTCCGCGCGATCGAGGTAGTCCCTGACTCTGCGGATGCCGTCCCGCGCCCATGACCTGACCGCTGCCCTGCTCCACTGGACTCCCCTGTCATGCCAGATCGCCGGTTTGAAGAACACGACAGCGAGCCGCGTACGACCAAGGCCTTCATCGGAAAGGTTGATCGAGAACCAGGTCCCGTTGTCTGGCTCATTCGCGAGGACGAGCTTCTCGCCGTGCCGGTTGATCACCGTTCGCATGCGATGACCAACGATCTCTCCACCACCGAGCGATACGGTGAACTCGTACTGAGTCGGCACATCAGGGGTTGCGGAACCTATTCGTTCACACGAACCGATCCCGCGGAAGAACCGCGGATACAAACTAGGGTCACCGATCAGCTGCCATACTTTCACGGTCGGATGACTGATGACGGACTCGACCACTATGCAATCGGACGACATGGCTCACCGCCCCGCCTTCCCGGCTCCTCAAACCCTGCGCGAGATCTCCAATGCTCAATTAAGTGACGCCCGTCACCGTGTGGTCAAGACCTGGTCGTTGTTCGGGCAGTGCTCACGCCACTGCCGGCAATTCTTTGTCATTCGCCGCACAGTTCGCTCCGGGGCATGCTCGTATCGGGACAGCGACACGGCTGCCGGCTATGCGGGCGCCGCCACCGCCTCGAGCTGATCGGCAGCCGCCCTCGCGCCACCCGCGGCACGGAACGAGTCCCGCACCTCGCACGCGGCACGGAGGTAACCGGGTTGGTGCAGCACGTCGTCAATGGCGCGGCCGATATGGGTGGCACGGGCGCGGGCGAACCGCAACCGAACGCCTGCCCCGGCACGAACCACTTGGTCGGCGACGATCGTCTGGTCGTCCCTGATCGGAGCGACCACGAGCGGAACGCCGTTGCCGAGCGCCTCGCACACGGTGTTGTGACCGGCGTGGCAGACCACGGCACTGCAGCGTTCCAGCACGGCAAGCTGCGGCACGGCCTCGCGGACCACAACGTGCTCCGGCGCGTCGGTGATAACGCAGCCGGGATCGGCGACAACGGCTTGCAACCACGGCCGCGACCGCAACGCCTCGACGCACTCGTGCAGGAAGCGCTCGCTCACATCCGCGTTCACCGTGCCGAGACTGATGTACACCAGCGGCTTCGCCGCGTCGAGACGAGCCAACGGCGAGGCGAGACCAGCCGCCTGCCTGCGCCACACGGGACCGACAAAACACACCTTTCCGCCCCCGGCGCGCTGTTCCCCGATCAGGGCACGCGTGGTGAAGCCGAGCACCAGGTGCGGCGAGAACCGCAGATCGCCCTCCTTGCCGGGATCGCCGTACCTCCGCCTCAGCCGCGCGAGCAGCTCGATCACCCAGTCCCGCGCCTTGGGCAGCGCGGCGAGCGGGTCGGCGAGCTCGGCCGATGTGGTCGCCGATGTCACCCACGGGATCCCGATGCGCTCGGCGACCACCGACCCGGCGAACGCCTGCTGATCGACGACGAGCACATCCGGCTGGTCCTTCGCGACCGCATCTTCCACGGCGGGCACCATCGACTCGGCCAGCGGGATCAGCACCTCCTCCCAGAGAAACTTCAGTGCGGCGAATCCCCGCACGTCCGCCGGCCGATCAGAAACGGGCGACGCACACTCGTGAATCACGGTGCCCGTTGGCAGCAGCGCGTCGAGCACGCGCTTGTCGCCGACCCACGACACCGCATGCCCACGCCCGGCGAGCTCGTCGGCGACGCCAATGGCCGGGTTGACATGCCCGGCGAACGGCGGAACGACGAACAGGTACCTGCTCACGCCGCGCCTGCCGATTCGCTGCTCGCCAGATCATGTAGGCCGACCCAGTCCAGAACCAGTTCCCGCACCGTGTGATGGCGTTCGACGAGGACGGAGTGGTTCTGCCCCGCGATGACCTCCGTCCTGCAGTTGGGCAGCGCCGCCTGCAGTGCCATCAGGTCGTTCCGCTGGAATCCCTCACTGCCCACAATGGACAACACGGGACAGGTGATCGCGCTTAAGTCATCCGCGCCAAGCCATGGCCCCTGAGGAATGTCCTGCACGATGCTGGTCGCCCTGATGATCATCCCGGCGATCTTGGCCAGGCGTGCGTGGTGGCTGCCGAAGGTCTCGGCTATCCAAGCCAGGTTCGCTTCCGCATCCATCTCGTCAATGACATTCACCAGCGTCCGATCCATCCGATCAGCCCACAGCCGAGTCGCGGGCTCGGATTCGATGGACACGATGCTGGCCACCCGCTCGGGATACCGGGCGGCGAAGCTGAACGCGATCGTTCCGCCGAAGCTGTTACCGACCACGTGCACCGGCCGATCGATGCCGAGCATCCGCAACAGTTCGCTGAGGTCCTCGACGAAGTCGCCGACGCGATACCCCGTGGCAGGGCGGTCGGACCTGCCGTGCGCGCGCAGGTCGTAGGTCAGCGCGTCGATGCCCGCACTCGCCACCGGCGCGGCGAGCGTGAGGTAGAAGCTCGCCAAGCTGTCGTAGCCGAGCCCGTGCACGAACACCACGGTCGGCGGCGTAGCGGACGACGTTTGTTTCGCAGGCATCCGCTGGTAGTGCGTGCGCACACCATTGATCTCGACCATCCCCACTCGTCAGGCCTCCGTCCCGGCCATCATCGCGCAAGGAGCTGTTGTCGCCGCGAGGACGAAGTCGACGAGCACGCCGATGCGCATGCCGATCACGTCGTCGAGATCCTTCTCGGCCAGGAACTCCGCCAGATTCACGTGCTCGCCATAGCGTTCGGCGATCATCGCCGCCACGGCGACGAGGTCGATGCTTTCCAGCCCGAGATCCTCGTGGAAGGTCGTCTCGGCCGTGATCTCGATATCGTCGGGCTCGTACTCGTCGAGCAACTCCATCAGCATGGCCCGGATGTCGTCGAGCACTGTCGCCGCCGACAGCGGTTGGGTTGCGGTCATCGGATTCCTCCTGCTGCGTGTTGTGGCATCGTTCACCGGATCCAGCCAACGACGTACTGGCGCGGCGGCGAGCCGTCGGGATCTCGAATCGTCGCGGTCTCGACCTGATACCGCACAGTCGAGCCCGACTCCGAATCGACGGTCACGGAAAACGACCCTCCGTCGACGGTACGAATAGTCGGCCTGCCCCCTTGTGCCACCGTGGCGGCCACGGCGCGGGCGGTCGCCAACCGGGACAGCGCGACCGGCAGCGCATCGCCGGTGCCCGAGCGGAGGCGATCGAGCATGGCCTCGTCGTGACGGGTCAGATCGTTGTGTACGAGCAACGACGCCTCGATCACCTCGGCGACCTCGATGGCACACGGGTGCTGCCCTGTTCCCGAGCGAATGAGGGCAACGGACAGCTCGTGTGCCTGGGCGACTGCGATGTCCAGTGCGGGAAAGGAAAACCCGTACATTCCGGTGACCCGGTACGCGCCGAAGCCGTCCTGCCACACCTGGAGCTCAGCAGGAAAGATCGGGCCGAAACCGCGATCCCACAACCATGCTCGTACCGCGTCCTTGACTACGATCCTGCCGAGCAGCCATCGCCTTCTTTCCGGTGGCGAACAGTTCTGGTAGTCGTCTCGCTCGGCCGCGCCGAGGTACTTGCGCAGGTAGAACTCGCGCGAAGCGAGACTGGTCCACGGATCGGCCAGCAGCCACCAATCGCCTTGCTGCGCCTGGGACAGCGTGCTGCGCTCGGGAAACCGATGCACCGCACAGACGGTCTGGTCACCCTCAACGAGGTAGTCATGCCAACCGGTGACCGAAATCAGCGTTCGGCCACGCACGCTCACCTGGCCGTCGACGGTAACCCTGTCCTCGCTGATCGAGGTGATCCGCACCGCGGCATCGACAGTGGTACCGACCGGCGGTTCGGCCTCGTGGAAGATGATGCGCTCGATTTTCGCCGGGAACGCGACAGAGCGCTCGGGATGGTTCTCGACCAACCACTGACCGATCAGCTGGCCGAGGTTGTCCAGCAACGCCCCCGGCGGATCCGGGATGGTGATCTCGCCCCGGATCTCCTCGTCCGAAATCCCGGCCAGCCGGGTGATCCCCTGAAATCTCGGTCCGTGGAACATCCACCGATCGTCGTAGAGCCCGCGGGCCGTGATCGCGGGAGTGCGCGCGTTCCGGGACGGCTGCCATGGGGCGGGTCCAGCACACCCGAAGTTGGGCTCGAGGATGACGATCGCGTCCGCGTGCTCGCCGATCCGAACCGATACCCGGTTGTTGTCGTGTGGGCGGACCGCGATGTCGACCCGCTCAGGCGGCGCGACGACCAGCCACCTGCGGAACCGGATATCGGTCACCTCGGTCGCGACGGTGCCAGGCGCGGAGGCGAGCGCGGCGGCGACCATGTGCGCGATCATGGTCGTCGCGGGCACGACCGGCCTGCGGTCGGTCTCGTCCGGCCAGCCTTCGCGTTGTGCGGCCATGCAGTGGTCGAGCAGATAGGGCATCGCTGTTGTCGAGACCTTCAGGGCCGTTTCGGACGCGACCGGCGGCGCGACGGTCTGTTCCGGTTCCTGAGGTTGCCGCCCCGCCGCATCGATGACCTCGGCGACTGCGGCCGCCGTGTCCTCGAACAGTGCGTTCAACTCGGCAACGAGGGGGTTGCGTGCGCCGAGGTCGCGCAGCCGGACAAGCGCACCGGTCTCGGGCGACGGCGCCCCGGTCGCCCGCTCGGGTTCGGCCGGCTGGCGCGGCCGTCGATGCCGAACCCGAGCGGGCGTCACTGGGTCGAGGATGGTGAAGTCGGGGTACCCACCCTCGACCCACACTGCGGTCGCGACGCGCCGCAGCTGCTCGATACCAGAACGATGTGCCGAGTTCGCGGCCACCGTGAGGTGGTCCGACTCGCGCAAAGTGTCGTCGATCAGTGAGCCGAGCTGACCGGGACCGGACTGCACGAACACCCTGATCCCCGATTCGTACAGCGCGCGAACCAACGCTCGGAACCGCACCGGTTCGAGCAGGTGGCGCAGGCTCAGCTCGCGGATGGCAACGGGATCCGCCGGAAATGGCCTCGCCGTCGTCGCCGACCAGACCGGCACGGACGCGGGACGCATCGGCAGGCTGGGCAGGCCGCTGGTGGTGAACGGACCGAGATACGGCCCGAGCATGGGCGTGTGAAACCCCGACCGGAACGGCAGGACCTGGCAGATCACCCCGCGGGAGCGCATCCGCTGGATGAGTTCGCCCACGCTGCCCGCAGGCCCGCAGACCACGGTCTGGCTTGGTGAGTTCTCGTGCGAGATCACCATTCCTTCGCACGCCGTGACCTCGTCGGCGACCCGCTCGGGCGAGCAGCCGAGCACGGCGAACTCGACGCCGGGCACACGCAGTGCGTCCAGGTCGGCCCTCGCGACCATGTCGTCGAAGTCGGCCCGCTCGACGATGCCGCCCGCGATCATCGCCTGCCACTCACCCGCGCTGTGACCGGCGACCGCGTCGGGACGGATGGCAAGCCTGCGCAACGCCGACTCGAGCAGACCACCGACGGCGAACACCGCCGCCGCGTGCCTGCCGACCGTCTGCGTGCTCAAGCCCGGGGCGGGCACGCCGAGCAGTTCCGCGACATCGTCTACGCGCGGCGCGAAGTCCGCTTCGAGGCCAGGGAAGACGAAGGCGAGGCCGCCACCACCCGCGAGCAATGGCTCTGGGGCGAACCAGATGTCCCTGCGCCCGCGCCACGGCTTGCCCTTGGCGACGATCTTCCTGGCCAGCGCGACCCGTTCCTCCGTCGGGTTGACCACCCCGATGCGGAGGCCGGTCTCCTCGGCGAGGCGTTGCCGAGCCGGAGCGGACGCCATCGTCACGGCGGCGAGCCGTGCGTCCAGCTCGGCGACGGTGCCCGCGGTGGTGAGCAGCACCCGCTCAGGCACGGCACCGGCCGGCACGGCCGTGACAGCGTGGGCCGCACCGGCAGTAGAACTGTCCACTGTGGTCACCGTTGCCTACCAGCCGGACGCCGTGTAGATCACCGATCCGGCTCCGGCCGGACCCCAGGCCAGCTCACGCAGCAGGCATGTGACGCCCTCGTCCGGGTCGACCAGCGCGATACCCCGTTCCGCGTAGGTCTTGCTCAGCTCGGCACTGATCATGCCGCCGTGATCGGCTGTCGGCGCCCACGGTCCCCAATGGACAGTGAGCACCCTGCTGCCGTTGTTCGCCGCGGACAGCGAACCGAGAGTGTCAAGCGCGTCATTGGCCGCCGCGTAGTCGGCCTGGCCCCTGTTGCCTTGTGCCGCGACGATGCTGCCGAAGAACACCACGAACTTCGGCCGCGAAGGCAGCTGCTCGATTTCGGTCAGCAGCCCGGCCGCGCCGTCGACCTTGGTGCCGTAAACCCGGGCGAACGAATCGACGTCCTTGTCGACGACGAGCCGGTCCTCGACTATGCCTGCCGCGTAGATCACGCCGTCGATCCGGCCGTGCTCGGCATGGATCTCCTTCACCAGGTGCCGGATCGACTCGACATCGCGAGCGTCAACCGCGTGATAGTTGACTTCGCTGCCGAGGCCGCGAAGCTCGCTGAGGGTCGACGCGACCTCTCGTTGCGCAAGGATCCGCTTCGCCGTTCGCTCGATCCCGGCCGGCTCTGTGTCACCGAGCTTCGCGAGAGCGCCGCGCAATGCGGGGAGATCTCCGGCCGCAGCGACCGACGGATGCTCCGGCTCGGTCGGCAGTCGAGTGCGGCCCGCCAGCTCGATGCGGCACCCGCTCGAAGCGGACAGCACGCGGGCTACCTGGGCCGTGATTCCCCGGGCACCGCCGACGAGGAGGATCACAGAGTCCTCGGTGAGCCCGATGGCCTTGGCTTCGGCAGGCCCGGTGCCTGACGGGCCCGCACCGATCGTGGCCAGCGTGCCCAAGCTCGACGACACCATGGTGAAGCGCCGCCTGCTCCCGGCGGATGTGACGATCACCGGTTCGTTCGCAGGCAGGAACAGCTCGGCAACGAGGTCGCTCGCGACGGCATCGTGGCCGGCGGCCGCGTCCAGTTCGACCAGCCGGACGGCGACCTCTGGGTACTCCCGATGCAGGGTGCGGAACAAGCCACGCAGCCCGGCGGCACGCCGAGGCACGACCTGCGCTGCCTGCGCCGCGGCGAGCACCCACCTCGGCCGCATGCGCAAAGCCGACCGGAACAGCGGGAACCCGCCGGGAAGCACCGGATCGCCGTCCTGCTCGAGTGCGTGCAGGGAGATCAGGCCGTCGACTCGTCCGAAACTGTCGTCGAGTTCGGTAATGCCGCCGAGAACGAACGGCATCGCGCCGCGCGCGGACAGCTGACCCGCGATCTCGTCGGCAAGTGCCTGCTCGCCGCCTGTGATCACGATGTTCGCCCCGACCAGCGCGGTCGGCTCAGCCTCGTCCGGCGAGCCGGCATCGACCAGCTTCATGACGTACCTGGCTGGTACCTCGATGAGTGCGCTCGCGTGCCGGTGCGGCCGCGAAAGGACGTCGGCCATCGCGGCAGCGGTACGGGCCCTGGTCAGGTCTTCGATGCCGCCCCCGTTGGCACCGAACCCGAGCCTGGAGACCAGCTCGCCTGCGATCTCGGTCCGCTTGATCGAGTCGATACTCAGGTCGGCTTCGAGATCGAGGTCAGGGCTGACCATGTCCACCGGATAGCCGGTTCGCTGTGCGATCACGCCGGTCACCGTCGTCAGCACGTCGCCATGCCGGTGCGGCTCTGGTTCTGGCGGCGCCCCGGGAAGCACCGGCGCCAGCGGAGCCGTATCCGCGACGCCCGTCGTGCCCGCTGCGCCCGCAGATGCCACGGCGACCGCCGCGGGCTGATGAACGGGAGCGCCGAAGTAGGAGAGCATCACGTCACGCTGTACCGCGATGAGTTCCCGGCTTGTCTTGAGGAACTCGCTCACGAGTGCCTCCCGATCGGAGCCGGTTGCGGATGTGCCAGATGAGGGATTCACCGGATAGTCCTCGATGCGCAGGGCGGGTGCCAGCCCACCGGCTACAGGCAGTCCGTCCTTGGCGCGCACGATATGGCCATTCACGGTCCACCCCGGTCGCGCCTGCGGTACCTCCGACGAGATGTCGCGCGCGTCGCGTCCGGCGAAAAGCCATCCGGTTCGGATGGTGACGCCCGAGACGGCGAGCTGGGCGATCGCGTTCATGAAGCCGTGAATCCCACGATGGGCGGAGCCTTCGCAGCCGACAACGGTGTGCGGTCGGCCACCGAGGATCTTGCCGACGAGTCCACTGAGGACACGGCCGGGCCCGGCCTCGACGAAGATCCTGGCACCGTCGGCGTACATCGCCTCGACCTGCTCGACGAATCTGACCGGTGCGCCGACCTGAGCGGCGAGCTCGGCCGTGACGTCGCTGGGGTTGGGCGGATAGGTCGATGCCATCCTGTTCATCCACACTGGACGCTCGGGCGCACCGATCTTGTTCACAGCGATGGCTTCGGCGAACCGGGTGCCTGCTCCGCTGATGACAGGGCTGTGGAACAGCACACGCGACGGGAACCTTCTTCGCGGCGAGACCTGCCGCGCGGATCGCATCGAGTGCGATGTCGAGCTGTGCTGTCTCGCCGGAAATCACGACCTGGCCCGGTGCGTTGTGGTTGGCGACGACGACCCGCCCGGACAGCCTCTTCTCGCTGAGTACCTGTTCGACCTGCTCCGCACCGGCCGCGACCGCGGCCATGCCCCCAGGGTCGTCACCGGCCGCGGCCAGGATCGCTTCCGCTCGCGCCGCCGACAGCGACAGCAGCGTGTCCGCGCTGAACGTGCCTGCCGCGGCGAGGGCGACCAGCTCGCCATAGCTGTGCCCGGCGTACATGTCCGCCTCGATGCCCAGCCTTCGTAGCAGGTGGTGCATGGCGAACCCGGCGATGCCGAGGGCCGGCTGCGCCATTCTGGTGTCCCGCAGGCGTTCCTCTTGCGCACGAGCGGCATCCGCACCGTAAGCCGCCGCGGGGAACATGGCGTCAAGGACCGCGGCACCCACGGCGCCGTCCGCACCGGCAATGCGGTGCAGCGCGGGGAAGGCGACAAAGAGCTCGGCAAGCATGCCTGGCCGCTGGCTGCCCTGGCCGGGGAACAGCACGGCGAGCTTGCCGCCCTGCTCGCCGTTTCCCGCACGGAAGATGCCCCTGCCCGCGTCGGTCTCACCGTTCGCTGCGGCGCGGAGCAGCTCGGCGAGCTCTGCGAGGTCACTGGCGACGACAGCGACCCGCACCGGCGCGCCATCGCGGATGCCGCGAGCGGAGGCCGTCTTGGCAAGGTCGGCAAGGGTCCACGGCTCGCCGTTGACGACGTTGGTCTCAACCAGCGTGATCAGCCGTTCGATCTGCCGGTGCGCCGCCGCGTCGTCGTTCCCGTGGAAAGTGAACAGTTCGGCCGGCCACCGGCGCAGGCCATGCCGGTTGACATCGGCCGAGGTGTGACCACCGAGCACGACGTGGAAGTTGGTGCCACCGAAGCCAAAGGCGCTGACCCCGCCGAACCGATGGGCCGCCGGGGCCGTCCACGGCGCGGCCGCTGAGTGGAAGACGAACGGGCTCGTCTCCGGCCGCCAGGCCGGGTTCGGCTCCGTAATGCCCCGTGTCGGAGGTTTGACCCCGGTGTAGATCGCGAGCGCTACCTTGATCAGCCCGGCGAGCCCGGCAGCGCATTTGGTGTGGCCGATCTGGGACTTCACCGAGCCCAGCGCGCAGCTGCCCGGCGCGGCTCCGGCGGCGCCGAAGACCTCGGTCAGGGTTTCCAGCTCGGTCCGGTCGCCGAGCACCGTCCCGGTTCCGTGCGCCTCGACCAGACCGACGTGCGCTGGTGACACCCCAGCGCAGCGGTAGGCACGGTCGAGTGCCCTGCGCTGCCCGTCCGGTCTCGGCGCGGTCAGGCCGAGTGCTTTGCCGTCGCTGGCGCCGCCGACGCCCTTGATGACCGCGTAGACCCGGTCTCCGTCGCGTTCGGCATCGGCGAGCCGCTTCAGCACGATGCAGGAAACGCCCTCGCTCAGCGCGATGCCGTCTGCCGACGAGTCGAAAGTCTTGCAGCGCCCGCTCGGGGACAAGGCGCCGACCGAGGCGAACAGCAGGAAGTCCTCGATGGCGTTGTGCAGGTCGGCTCCACCGCAGAGCATCAGGTCGCTGGTGCCGTTGACGAGGTCCTTGCACGCGGCGTCGACAGCGGCGAGCGACGAAGCGCATGCCGCGTCGATGGTGTAGTTCACGCCACCGAGGTCGAGCCGGTTGGCGATTCGCCCCGCGACCACACTGCCCAGTCGTCCCGGCAGGGAATCCTCGCTGAGCATCGGCAACTGCTCTTCGAACCCGTCCGGCAGCGTGCCGAGGTATGAGGGCAGCACCATGCGCAGTGTCTTCGCGTTCGCGAGATCACTTCCCGCCGCGGCTCCGAACACGACGCCGGTACGGGACCGTCGAAGCCGTTGCCTGCGCACCCCGCGTCGGCGAGCGCTTGATCGGCGACTTGCAACGCGAGCAGCTGCACCGGTTCGATGGCGGCGAGAGCGCTCGGCGGGATCCCGTAGCGCAGCGGGTCGAAAGGGATGTCGGGCAGGAACCCGCCCCACTTCGAAGGCGTCCAGTCGCCCCGAGGTGGCGTCGACTTGTCGCCGGGATCGGCATAGTAGATCCCGGGATCCCAGCGTTCGGCGGGGACTTCGGTAACCGAGTCGATGTTGGCGAGGATGTTGGCC
The DNA here is from genome assembly GCA_050701115.1 of Haloechinothrix sp. Classification (GTDB taxonomy): domain Bacteria; phylum Actinomycetota; class Actinomycetes; order Mycobacteriales; family Pseudonocardiaceae; genus JBOHER01. Next base: position 16,518 of record JBOHER010000139.1, read on the forward strand.
CAGAAACCGGCGAGATCGTCCGCACCCGGATACAGGCAGGCCATCCCGACGATCGCGATGTCGAGCGGGTCGTGATGGTTATCGTCGTCCGCGAGCCCGAGCTCGTGGCGCAGCCGCTCTGCCCTCTCGCCCGTGAACCGCTCGGCGCCTGCGGTGACCTCGCTGTGCAGGTTCGCCACCGTGGTGATCTCCGACCGCAGGGTCGCGACCTGACCTGCCATGAAAAGGCCGAGATCGCGCTGGCCGGACTCGTCGACCCCGACCAGCTCGTTCCCCTCGCGCCGCAGGCCCTTGCTGGCTATCCGCAGCCGTCCGACATTGAGCTGTTCGAGCCGTTCCCATACTTCCCGCTGGTCCACACCGCTTTCGGCCAGCTCCGCCGACATCGACCGGAACATCTCGGTGAACGGGCTCGCCACGCACCGAGTCGCGTGGCCAGGTGCCGTTTCCAGCAGCTCGGTTCGCTGCGAGGCGGCGACCTGCTGCTGGAAGACCGGCCCGACCGCGCCCTGCGTCACGGCTTCCTCGGTGAACAGGTAGCCGGTGCCCATGAGGATCCCGACTGCGACGCCGCGGCGTGCGAGAGGTCCGGTGAGCGCTGAGACCATCGCGGACGACCGGGCATCGTGGATGCCACCGGCGAACAGGATCTGGAGCTCGGCTGCCGCACCTCCCCGCTCTACGAAGTCGATCAGGACACCGAGTTGCGCTTCCCACAGCGAGAAGCACGTCCGGGGACCGACATGGCCACCGCACTCGGAGCCTTCGAAGACGAACTTGCGCGCACCGGCTTCCAGATACTGCTCGAGCAACGTTGGCGATGGCACATGCAGGAAGGTCGCGATGCCGTGCTGTTCGAGTGCACGCGCTTGGTCCGGCCGTCCCCCGGCGATCAGGGCCGCCGTTGGGCGGACCTCGCTGATCACATCGAGTTGCGCCGAACGCACGTCTTCCGGGGCGAACCCGAGCACGCCGACGCCCCATGGCCGCTCGCCAAGCGCGGCGCGGGTCTGTTCCAGCACCGTCCTTGACTGCTGTGCCGATGACAATGCGAGCGCGATGAACGGAAGCCCGCCATCCTCGGCGACGGCGGCAGCGAATCCGGCCTGATCGCTCACCCTGGTCATCGGGCCTTGCACGACCGGAAGGCGGGTGCCGAGCGCCGCTGCCAGTGCCGAGCCTTCGGCTATCGCCACGATGCCATCTGGCCGCAGCGCGTCGTGGATCGCGGCAACAACCGCCCGCACCGACTTGGTCACGCTGCCGTACTTGGTTGCGAACCGGCTCGCGAGAAAGGCGTCCTGGCCGACGGGGAGCGACCCGCCGCCGTAATACCTGTTGGTCAACAAACGCTTGTCGGCGACGATCGTTGTGTTCGTCCCATCGCTCGACTCGATTGCGGCCCAGACGTCGTCGGGAAGCTCGGCTTCCGGGAGCAGCGCGAGCTGGGTGTCGAGCACGACACCTGCCGCCCCACCGACAAGCGCAGCGGCCGCGGTGTGCGGGCCGATGCCACCGCATACCCAGACTGGGAGCGTCAGCCGCTTCTCGGCGAGCAACTGCTGCAACAGCACGAACGAACCGAACTCGCCGACCCGCCCGCCTGCCTCGCTGCCGCGCGCGATGACGCCGTCCGCGCCGCGTTCGGCAGCGACAAGAGCTTCCTGCCATGAGGTCACCTCGACGAGCACGAGGTGACGGTCGGGGATCTCCGCGATCTGCCACGGAGCGTCCCAGCTGAGCACCACGGTTTCGACCCGGTCCGCCCGGTCTCCCAGCAACCCGATCACGGCATCACAGGTCAGCTCGCACTCTGCGGGGACCCGGATCCCGATCGAAGGGCCGGTCGTCATGTGCACCGCGCGGATGAGCGCGTCACGGGCATCACGGCCGCCTGCGCCGAGATCGATGACGCCGAGACCACCGGCCTCGCCCACTGCGGCACACAGCGAAGAACTGGCCGATCCGCACGGTGCCATGCCGATCACCAGACTGTGCCGCATGTCCTTGGACTCCATGGTTCTTTCCTCCGTCGCCGGGTCTTCGACGGTCACCGGGCCTCCCGCTGCGTCTCGGCCAGCCAGGTCTCGGGATCTGCCGCCTTCTTGGCATACATCTCGGCGACCTCCTGGTGCGGCAAGATCAGGAAGCGCTCGGCGACGATGCCGCGCAACGTCGCCTCGGCCACTTCGTCCGGCTCGAGGATCGGGGCAAAGCTGGCGACGGTTCGCGCCGCGGGATGGCCCGCGGCGACACCGGGCATCAGCAGCTCTGTCCGTACCCCAAGCGGACAGAGCACGCTGACCCCGATGCCTGCCCGCCGGTAAGTCACGGCCAACCATTCCGCGAGCCCAACGGCGGCGTGTTTGGTCACCGAATACGGCGCGTCGCCCGGCAAGCCGAGCAGTCCTGCCGCGGACGCGGTGATCAGGAAATGTCCTTCACGGCGCACCGACATCGAAGGGATCACGGCCTGCGCGAGGTAGACATGCGCCAACACATTCACCGCCCAGGAACGCGCCCACAGTGTTTCGGCGGCATGCACGCCCATTCCGGTGGCGATGCCCGCGTTGGAACAGACGACGTCGACAGCACCGTAGGCGCGCTCCGCCGCCGAGACCAGATTGCCGACCTGCACTGGGTCGCCCACGTCCGTACGGCACGCCATGGCATCAACGCCAAGGGGGCGTATCTTCCCTGCCACCTGTTCGGCCCTGGCTTCATCAATATCGGCGACGACAACCCCTCGCGGTTTTTCCCGCGCGAATCGACACGCTATGGCGGCACCAATTCCGTTACCCGCTCCGGTGACGATCACGGTTTTATCCTGCAGCTTCATCGTGACTCCTCCGGACCAGGATCGAGGCAGCACACGCCGGCAAGTACCGGCGCCCCGGAGCAGTTGTCAGTTATTTCCGGCGCCCGACGGAAAGTTAGGTCTCTATCACTCCAGCGTCAAGTTACGGATCAGCGTTCCACGCGACTCGCACAGTTCTTGGCTCGAAACTTGTGCAGATCTGAGCACTCCTCAAGACGGTCGTCACGCGGCGCCCATGCCGGCTAGAGACGACAGACGGCGGGCGACCCCATGGGCTCCCCCGCAGGATGCAGCGCGACTACACATCGGGAGGACGGCCCGTCCGAAGCACGTTTGTCCTGTGCCGCCAATCACATTCCTGCCAAGTGTAGGTGAATGACAAGTTCTCAAAGCCTCAGTGTGACTCTGCGGAGTGCGCCTTGCCTTGTCCCACTTACGTAGTTAGCTTGCTGTTTGGAGATAGCACCTGAACGCACGCCCAAATGAGATTTCCTGGACTGGCCAGGCAGCGCGACAAGTCCTGCCAGGCGGGCCTCATTCATTCGACCTTCACCGCCGAAGGAACGAAAGGATCACTTCGTGAGTACCAAGAAACGTTCGAAAAAGCTCGCCGCGGTAATCGCGGCGAGCGGGTCCGCCGGGCTGATCGCGGCCACCCTCGCGGTGAGCGCGGGAATCAGCTCGGCTGATCCGGTGTCGTTGACGGTGAACTACACGTGCCCGTTCCCGATGATCGGCGACCAGGCCGTCAGCGTCGAGATCAACTCGGACATGCCGGCCAGCATCCCCGTCGGGGAAGCCACCCCGCCATTCGATATTCACGCGATCTCGAACGCGGGCCAAGCGACCACGGAGGGACTCAACCTGGTCGGCGCCAAGACAATCGAGGGAGACGCGCTGGCCGACTCCACGGTGACCGCACCGGAGGCCACACTGGATGTGCAGGTGCCGACCGACATCCCGGTCCAGGACGTGCCACCCAACGGCAATGACCTGATCGTGGAGGCGTTCGGCGAGACCCCATCGTTGACCTTCAGCGAGCCCGGTACCGCGACGATCACCGTTGGCGACCTCCTGCTGACACTGACGCCGAGGAAGGCGGACGGTTCCGAAACCGGACTCGGCACCTTCGAGTCGCAATGCACCCAGGACGAAGGTCAGGACAATGTCCTGCACACCTTCGAGATCACCGAAGGCGGCACCGACACCGGCGGCACCGACACCGGCGGCACCGACACCGGCGGCGGTGGCGGTGGCGGTGACCCCATCAAGCTGGTATACGACCTGAATGGCTCTTCCTACATCAAGGCGCCTGACGGTACGGTACCGCTCAGCGGCGACATCGACGTCAACTTCGATCTGGCGTCCGGCCAGTACACCTCCGACCTGATGCTGGACAAGACGCGCGGCGAGTTCATGATCTTCGGGTTCTTCCCGGCCAGTTCCGACATCGAGTTCGAGCAGGTGGGCCAGACAACGGGTACGTTCGACGGCTCCAACCTCACCTCGCATTCGGAGATGTACATCAAGCTGACCAGTGTCAGCGTCTACGGCTTCCCGATCGGCGGCGGTCCGGACTGCCGCACCGTTCGATGGCCCCTGCCGCTCACGGCAGGGGCCATCGAGTGCTATTCAGAACCGACCCAGGACGGTGTCCTCGGCCGCCGTTCGGTGCCGCTTATCGCCGATGGCGACCGTTTGTCGATTATATCGCACAGGTGTTCGATATTGTCGTTGGTTTTCGCTAGACTGAATATGTGACCAGCCCGGTAGCCGATATTGCGCCCTCGTCATTGGGCGAGGAGGACCTGATCGCTGCCCTGGCGAACTGCGAACGGGCCCGTCACCGGATCTACGCCGCCCAGTTGCGGATCATCGCCGAAGTGGACGGCCGGGGAATCGCCACCGAACGGGGCTGCGGCGAAGTGGCGGCCCTTGTCCGGCAGGTGCTGCACGTCAACCCGGGCGAGGCCCGGCGGCGGGTCGCCCACGCCCGGGCGCTGGTGGCCTCGTTCGCCCCGACCGGCGCGGCGCTCGACCCCGAACTGCCGCGGCT
>JBOHER010000140.1:0-2051 GCA_050701115.1 Haloechinothrix sp.
CTCCAGCAGCGTGCCGTCGTGCGCCTTCCACAGCGTCTTCCTGGTGGTGCCCTCGTCACACGAGATAGCCCGCACCTCGGTCAGCAGCGGCGGCATCATCTCGCCGACCAGCCGGTCGCGGGACGCCGCAGGGATGTCGGTCATCTCGGCCGGGTCGACGGTCAGCCTGGCGAAGTAGTGGTGGGACAACTGCTTGGCACGAAACGGTTTCTCGCCGAGTGCTGCCACGGCCTCCGTGCGCTCGGTAGCGGACAGGTCGGCAAGGTGCCGAGGCGGCATGCCGCGGCGAGGAGCATCGAAAACCAGGGGAAGCGCAGTCATAACGTCGGCCATTGTCCCACGTTCCTAGATGGCGGCAGTGGGCGCATTCGGCCATTGGTGGGCTTTCGCAGCGGACCGCTGTACTCGCGTGATCATCGGGGAGAGGATTCGGGGGATGCCGGCAGTGCCGGTGGCACCTTCGGCTCGGAGCATGGACGGGAGCACGCCATGACTGCCTATTCGCATGGACCTGCGCGCGTTCTCCCTCCGGGATCCCCGTGCTGGATCGATCTGGCCACCACCAACATGCGGCGCGCTCGGGCGTTCTACTCTGCGCTGTTCGGCTGGACATTCTCGACTCGGCCGGATCCTGCCACCGCCACCTACACCATCGCCACGCTCGGCGGAGTGCAGGTGGCAGGCATGTACCGTGCCGTACCCCGCCAGTCTCCCGGCTGGATGCTGCATCTCGCCGTGCACAACGCACGGATGGCGACCAATTGGGTGACCAGGTTGGGCGGACAGATCATGCTGGCGCCGGTGGACATCCCCGACCGGGGCACGATCCTGCATGTGCGCGACCCCAGCGGCGCTGCCGTCGTCCTGTGGCAGACCCCGCAGACCTGGCAGTTCGGTACGGCCGTGCCCGGCACGTTCAGCGGTACCGATCTCAACACCCACGACGGCGAGGTCGCGGACATCTTCTACTGCAAGCTGTTCGGCTTGACCAGCCACCAGATCGGCTGGGGGCAACGCGTCGACTACGCGGAATGGCGCCTCGACGAGCCCGTTCTCCATCGGTACGTGATGGGCCCAGAGTTTCCCGCGACGACCCCCGCGCACTGGATGATCTACCTGAAGGTCGACCCGGGGGTCGGCACCGACGCGCTCGCCGGCCACGCCAAGGCGCTGGGCGGCGCGGTGGTGATCGCCCCGTTCGACACCAGCTTCGGCCGTACCGCCGTGCTGGCCGACCCGGCAGGCGCCACCTTCGCGATCATCGACCGCGATCGGATCGTGGAGGAATGGAGCAGGGCCGAGGTCGACGACCCGTATGCCGACTGATCGTGTCCGCGGGCTAGACGACGCCGCCGGGAATGAAGATCGACAGCAGGATCCAGGAGACCACCACGGAGGGCAGCAGTGAGTCGAGGCGGTCCATCATTCCGCCGTGCCCGGGCAGCAAGTCGCCCATGTCCTTGATCCCGATGTCCCGCTTGATCAACGACTCGGCGAGGTCGCCAAGTGTTGCGGTGAGCACGATGGCCGCACCGAAGATCGCGCCTTGCCACACCTGCCCGTCGAGCAGCAGAGTCAGGGTCAGCATGCCCACGATAACGCCGGCCACGATCGAGCCGGCGAAGCCCTCCCAGCTCTTCTTCGGGCTGATCCTTGGGGCCATCGGATGCTTGCCACCGAGTACGCCTGCGATGTAGCCGCCGGTGTCGGAGGCGATCACGCCCAGCAGAAAGGCCAGTACCCTCCCCACCCCGTCTTCCGGCAAGACGAGCATCGCGGCGAACGCACCGCAGAGCGGGATGTAGGTCGCCGTCAGCGCCGACGCACTGACATCACGAACGTAGCCGTCGGCACCCTGCGGCATTCGCCACAACAGGCACAGCAACACGGTGACCGCCAGTGGCACCAGCACGCCTTCGGTGCCCAACGGCCAGCTCAGCCAGATCGTGGCCTGACCGCCGATGAGCACCGGAACAAGCTGGACCCGAATTCCGGCAGCGTTGCGCAGCGCTGTGGCCAGTTCGACCGTGCCCACCGCCATGGCTGCCGCC
>JBOHER010000141.1:0-5022 GCA_050701115.1 Haloechinothrix sp.
GGCGAACTACACCGCGGCAGACGTCAAGCGCCTCCGCGAGCTGACCGGCGCAGGCATGATGAACTGCAAGAAGGCGCTGGAGGAGAACGGCGGGGACTTCGACAAGGCCGTCGAGTTCCTCCGCATCAAGGGCGCCAAGGATGTCGGCAAGCGTGCCGAGCGGGCCACCGCCGAGGGCCTGGTCGCCGGTAACGGCGGCGCACTCATCGAGCTCAACTCGGAGACCGACTTCGTCGCCAAGAACGAAGAGTTCCTCGGTCTCGCCGAGAAGATCGTCGAGGCAGCCAAGGCGGCCAGGGCCACCGACGTCGAACAGCTCAAGACGGCCCAGTTGGACGGCAGCACCGTAGACGGTGCGATCCAGGCCCTGTCCGCCAAGATCGGCGAGAAGCTCGAGCTGCGTAAGGTCGCATTCTTCGACGGCACCGTCGAGACCTACCTGCACCGTCGTGGCGCAGGGCTGCCGCCTGCGGTCGGCGTGCTGCTCGAGTACACCGGTGCGGGTGCCGCCGCCGCCGAGGCCGCCCGGGGCGCTGCCCTGCAGGTCGCCGCGCTCAAGGCCAGGTACCTGACCCGCGATGAGGTTCCGGCCGAGCTCGTGGACAAAGAGCGCAGCATCGCCGAGCAGACCGCTCGCGAGGAGGGCAAGCCCGAGCAGGCCATGCCTAAGATCATCGAGGGTAAGGTCAACGCGTTCTTCAAGGACAGCGTGCTGCTCGAGCAGCCGTCGGTCACCGACAACAAGAAGACTGTGAAGGCGCTGCTGGACGCGGCGGGTGTCACGGTCACGCGCTTCGTGCGCTTCGAGGTCGGCCAGCCGTAACGGCGCACTCGACGTCACGATGTGAGTTGATTTTGTGCCCCGTCTCCGCGATGTCGGGGACGGGGCACAGTGCTTTATCCAGGACGGGATCCGCCAAGCAGAGGAGACGCCATGACCACAGATCGAGCTGACGGCGGTTATCGGCGGGTCCTGCTCAAGTTGGGCGGCGAGATGTTCGGCGGCGGCGCGGTCGGCGTCGACCCGGACGTCGTGCACAATGTGGCCCGGCAGATCGCCGACGTGGTCCGCAGTGGTGCTCAGGTCGCGATCGTCATCGGCGGCGGCAACTTCTTCCGCGGCGCTGAGCTGCAGCAGCGCGGGATGGACCGGGATCGCGCCGACTACATGGGCATGCTCGGCACGGTGATGAATTGCCTTGCGCTGCAGGACTTCCTCGAGAAGGAGGGGGTGCCCACCCGAGTGCAGACCGCCATCACCATGGGCCAGGTCGCTGAGCCCTACATCCCCAGGCGCGCCGAACGGCACCTGGAGAAGGGGCGTGTGGTGATTTTCGGTGGCGGCGCAGGCATGCCGTACTTCTCCACCGACACCACCGCAGCGCAGCGGGCGTTGGAGATCGGCTGTGAGGTCGTACTGATGGCCAAAGGGGTCGACGGCGTGTACACCGCTGATCCCAAGCTCGACCCGACCGCCACCATGTATCAGACGATCACCCATGCCGAGGCGCTGGAGAAGGGTTTGAAGGTCGCCGATTCGACGGCGTTCTCGCTCTGCATGGACAACAATATGCCGATCATCGTGTTCAATCTCCTCGTCGAGGGCAACATCGCCCGCGCGGTGCGTGGTGAGAAGATCGGCACGCTGGTCGCCACCCCCAAGTAGCGACCGTGCTGGCGTCCACATAGATTTCCCGCGAACCCAGGAACTGGAGAAAGCCGTGATCGACGAGACTCTCCTCGATGCCGAGGAGAAAATGGAAAAGGCGGTGTCCGTCGCCAAGGAGGACCTGACCACAGTGCGCACCGGGCGCGCGACGCCCGCCATGTTCTCGCGGATCACCGTCGAGTACTACGGCACGCCGACCCCGCTCAACCAGCTGGCCGGCATCAACATCCCCGAGGCCAGAATGGCCGTGGTCAAGCCCTACGACGCCAGCCAGTTGCACCAGATCGAGAAGGCCATCCGCAACTCCGACCTCGGGGTGAACCCCACCAATGACGGCAACGTCATCCGGGTGCTGATTCCTCAGCTCACCGAGGAACGCCGCAAGGAAATGGTCAAGATCGCCAAATCCAAGGGCGAAGACGCCAAGATCTCCATCCGCGGCGTGCGTCGTAAGGCCAAGGACGAGCTCGAGAAACTCACCAAGGACGGCGACGTCGGCGAGGACGATGTCGCTCGTGCCGAGAAGGAACTGCAGAACCTCACCGACAACTATGTGCACCAGGTTGAGGAGCTGGTCAAGCATAAAGAAGCCGAACTGCTCGAGGTCTGAGGACGGTGGGAGAGGCTGTGGTGAGCGAGGCAGATCGGGCAGGGCGCGAGCCGGAGTCTGCGTCGCGCGCCGGGCGGAACCTGCCGGCTGCCATCGGCGTCGGCGTCCTGCTCGGTGCGGCGATCCTGGCTTCGCTACTGGTCGATCGGCACGTGTTCATCGGCGTGGTCGCGGTGGCGATGGCCGTCGGGACGGTCGAGCTTGCCACCGCATTGCGCAACGCTGTCGGAATCCGAGTGCAGCTGGTCCCGGTGTTGGTCGGCGGCCAGGCAATGATCTGGCTGAGCTGGCCGCTGGGCACCGAAGGTGTGCTGGTGCCGTTGGTGGTCACGGTGCTGCTGTGCATGCTGTGGCGGATGCCGCGGGGTGCTGACGGCTACGTTCGTGATGTCGGTGCGTCCGCCTTGGCCACCGCCTACATTCCGCTCTGCGGGGCGTTCGCCGCGATGCTCGTGCTGCCCGAGGACGGTGTCGGGCGGGTACTCGCGTTCCTGCTCGGCGTGATCGCTTCGGACATCGGCGGGTACATCGCGGGCGTACTCGGCGGCAAGCACCCGATGGCCCCGAAGATCAGCCCGAAGAAGAGCTGGGAGGGCTTCGCGGGGTCGATGGTCGCGGGCATTGTGGCTGGGATGCTCACGTTATCGCTGCTGCTGGACGGTGCGCTCTGGCAGGGCGCGATCTTCGGTGCGGCGGTAGTGCTCACGGCAACCCTTGGCGACCTTGCCGAATCCTTGATCAAGCGGGACATCGGCGTCAAGGACATGGGCGACCTGCTGCCCGGGCACGGCGGCATGATGGATCGCCTTGATTCCCTGCTGCCCTCAGTGGTGATCTCCTGGATCCTGCTGTCGATCTTCATCCCGGGCGGCGTCACCTGAGCCGTGTCCGCGATTCTCGTGCGCGTCATGCACGCAGGGCGCGGACACGATGGGGTCAGTCCACGTAGGGGTCGTCAACCTCGGCGCGGCTCCATTCCTCCACCCGCTGGGCGTGGTCAATGATCGCGAAAGTGGCGCCAGCAGGATCGGCCAGCACAGCGGTGCGGCCGAAACTGGTGTCGAACGGCGGGATCATGACGGCGCCACCCCTGGCTTGTGCGGTTCTGGCCAGTGCATCGGTGCCGATCCGGGGATCGACCTTCAGGTAGACAATCCAGTGCGCAGGGGTGCGCGGGGGGTACTCCGGCCCCATCACGTATCGGTGCAGCACCGTTTCATGTAGCCGCCATTCGGTGTAGTCCATCCGATGCCCAAAACCGATCGATTGGCTGGTAAACCCGAACAGCCTGCAGTAAAAGGCGTCGGCGGCCTCGCCGTCATGCGTGTTGAGTTCGGTCCCGCTGAACGTACCGGGTACTCCGGTGCCGAACTGCCAGGTGTCCGGTGTCTGCCAGAGCACTACGGCGGCGCCGTTGGGATCACGTACGTGCAGGATCGTGCCTCGGCCCGGGATATCCACCGGCTGCATGATGATCTGCCCGCCCAGCGCGGTCACCCAGTTCGCCACGGTGCGGGCGTTGCGCACGGCAAGGTGCAGCGTCCATGCCGCGGGCTGGTGTGGCACGGCGCGGTACATGCCCGCCACCTGCACCCCGTTCAGGCTGGCAATGGTGTACCTGCCGGTTGCGGGGTCCGATCGTGCGGCGAAGGTCCAGCCGAACAGGGCGGAGTAGAACGCCTGCGCTGCCCGCTCGTCGGTCGTGGCCAGGTCGATCCAGCACGGCGCCCCGGCAGGCACAACCGGCACTGATTCTGGTGGACCGCTGGTCATGACGTGATTCCACTATCCTGCTGGATGGCCTTGTGGGCGCTTGCTGGAATCTTCTCCCTGACAATCTTGCGAGTACAGGGGTTCGCGGCAGATGCCTTCCGATGGACCAACGCGCACACCGGGTTCGTCCCGGCCCATGGGACAATGGGTCACGTTATGACTGCGCTCCCTCTCGTGTTCGACGCTCCCCGCCGTGGGATGCCGCCTCGGCATCTTGCCGATCTGTCCGCGGCCGAGCGTGCGGAGGCCGTCGTCGAGCTCGGTGAGAAACCCTTTCGCGCCAAGCAACTGTCCCATCACTACTTCTCTCGGCTGACCGTCGATGCTGCCGAGATGACCGACATTCCGGCCGCATCTCGGGACCGTCTCGTCGGCGAGTTGATGCCGCCCCTGCTGGCCGAGGTGCGTGCGATCTCCTGCGATGAGGGCAGCACCCGCAAGACGCTGTGGAAGGCGCACGACGGCACGCTGCTGGAGAGCGTGCTGATGCGCTATCCGGACCGGGCGACGCTGTGCATTTCCAGCCAAGCCGGGTGCGGCATGGCCTGCCCGTTCTGTGCCACCGGTCAGCGCGGGCTCGACCGCAACATGTCGACCGCGGAGATCGTCGACCAGGTGCGTTCCGCTGCCGCCGTGATGCGGGACGGCGTCATGCCCGATGTGGGCGGGGTGCCGAGGGCAGGGAGGCTGTCCAACATCGTGTTCATGGGCATGGGGGAGCCGTTGGCCAACTACAAGCGGGTGGTGGCCGCGGTCCGCCGGATCACCGATCCCGCGCCCAGCGGGCTGGGCATCTCGCAGCGTTCGGTGACGGTGTCGACGGTCGGGCTAGCCCCGGCGATCCGCAGGCTCGCCGGGGAGAAGCTGCAGGTGCGGCTCGCGGTGTCCCTGCACACCCCGGACGACGAACTGCGCGACACCCTGGTGCCGGTGAACAACCGCTGGCCGGTGGCCGAGGTGCTCGAGGCCG
>JBOHER010000142.1:0-15143 GCA_050701115.1 Haloechinothrix sp.
GCCGTACTCACCCGTTGCGAGGGTCTCGAACTCCACCTCTACAGCTGCATGGACTTCACCAGGAGGAACTCCTCCAGGGCGTAGCGCCCGAGCTCCCGGCCGTGGCCGGACTGCTTGTAGCCGCCGAACGGCGCGAGCGGGTTGAACGCTCCCCCGTTGACGTCGACCTGCCCCGTCCGCAGCCGCCGCGCCACCGCGAGCGCCCGCTCGTCGGAGCCGGAGAACACCGCACCGGCCAGCCCGTACACGGTGCTGTTCGCGATCCGCACCGCCTCGTCCTCGTCGCCGTAGGGCAGCACCGACAGCACCGGACCGAAGATCTCCTCCTGCGCGATGACCATGTCCGGCCGAACCCCGGAGAACACCGTCGGCAGCACGAAGTAGCCCCGTTCGCAACCATCCGGCTTCTCCGGTCCACCGAAGGCAAGGGTCGCCCCGGCCTCGGCTCCGGCGCGGATGAAGCCGACCACCCGGTCGCGCTGGGTTTCCGAGACCATCGGCCCGATGCGCGTCGCCGGGTCGGCCGGATCGCCGGGCACGTACTTGGCGGCCGCGGCCACGGCCATCTCCACCGCCTCGTCGTGCAGGGAGGCAGGCACCAGCATCCTGGTCCACGCGTTGCAGCTCTGGCCGCCGTTGAGGAACGCGTTGGCGACTCCGAGCTTGACCGCCTTGGCCAGATCGGCATCGTCCAGCACCAGGTTGGCCGACTTACCGCCCAGTTCGAGGGCGACCCGCTTGATCGTCTCCGCCGCCGCCGCCGACACCGAGCGACCAGCTCGGGTTGAGCCGGTGAAGGAGACCATGTCCACGTCCGGGTGCGCCGCCAGCGCGGCGCCAACCACCGGCCCGGTGCCGTGCACGATGTTCACCACGCCTGCCGGCACGCCCGCCGCGGCCAGCACCTCGGCCAGGATCCCGGTGTTCAGCGGAGCGACCTCGCTCGGCTTGAGCACCACGGTGCATCCGGCCGCCAGCGCGGGCGCCAGCTTCGCGACGATCTGGTGCAGCGGGTAGTTCCACGGGGTGATCGCGGCGACCACACCGATCGGCTCCCGCTCGATCACGGAGTTACCGATCTCTTCACTGAAGACGAACTCGCCGCTCTCCACCAGGTCGGCCACCCCCTTGGACGTTGCCGCGGGCAGGCTCGCCTGCACCTTGGTGGCGAAGGTGATCGGCACACCCACCTCGGCGGTGAGAACGGCAGCGAAGTCGTCCCGGCGCGCGGCGATGCCCTCGGAGATCCGGCGCACGACGGCGGCGCGCTCGAGAACGGGCGTCCCGGCCCAGACGGGGAACGCCGCCACCGCGGCCGCCACCGCGCGGTCGACGTCGGCCGGTGTCCCGGCAGGCACGGAACCGAGGACCTGCTCGGTCGCCGGATTGATGACGTCGATGTGCTCGTCCGCTTCGTACCGGGTTTCGCCGTTGATCAGGTGTCCGATGCGGGTGGTCGCGGGCGCCGCCATGAGGCCTCCTAGTCGTGCGCGGGATCTATTTCCCACCCTGTCACAACACGGAGCGTTGGCGCAGCCAGCCTTCAGTCGAAGCTGAGCTCGCCGGTTCGGGTGCGCTTGAGCTCGAAGAAGCCGGGATAGCGCGCCATCATTCGCGCACCGTCGAACATCTGCACCGCGTCCTCGCCCCGCGGAATCGAGGTCAACACCGGACCGAAGAAGGCCACCCCGTCGACGTGCATGGTCGGCGTGCCGACGTCCATCCCCACCGGCTCCATGCCTTCGTGGTGGCTGGCACGCAAGGCCTCGTCGTAGGCGTCGGAGTCAGCGGCTTCGGCCAGTTCGAGCGGCAGGCCGACTTCGGTGAGCGCCTCCTTGATGACGACGTCGAGGTCGTTGTTGCCCTCGTTGTGGATGCGCGTTCCCAACGCGGTGTACAGGTCACGCAGCACCTTGTCACCGCTGTGCGCGGCGGCCGCGATCGCGACCCGCACCGGCCCCCACGCCTTGTCCATCAGCTCCCGGTACTTTTCTGGGAGGTCGCGGTCTTCATTGAGCACCGACAGGCTCATCACTCGAAATCGCAGGTCAATGTCCCGGTGCTGCTCCACCTCGATGATCCAGCGCGAAGCGATCCACGCGAACGGGCACACGGGGTCGAAGTAGAAGTCAACTGTGGTCGGCTCGGCGGTCTGTTGCGCGGTAGTCATCAATCTCGCTCCCGGTATTCATGCCATGCGGAGAGTCTCCCTGCTACGCCCAACAGCGCCAGTGGCGTAGTTGTTCCACGCTCATGCGTCCGGCAGCGGCCACAGCGCGCCGATCCATGATTGGATGCCAGGACTGACCAGTTCCGATTCACTGCTACCTGAGGTGCTTGTGGCCGCCCCCAACCTGACCCGCGACCTTGCGAAGCAACGTGCGCGACTGCTCGAGGTCTCCTCCTACGACATCGACCTCGACCTCACCGACGGCCACGGTGCCCCCGGTGAGACGACCTTCGATTCGACAACCACCGTTACGTTCACCGCAGCCGAGCCAGGCGCGTCATCCTGGGTGGACATCGTCGCGGCCCGGGTGCACGCCGCCACGCTGAACGGCACCGAACTCGACGTCGCAGGTTACGTCGAGGACAACGGAATCACCCTGAACGGGCTGGCCCCGACCAACGAACTCGTGGTGCACGCCGAATGCCGGTACATGAACACCGGAGAGGGACTGCACCGCTTCATCGATCCGGTCGACGGCAGTGTGTACCTCTACACCCAGTTCGAGACCGCCGATGCCAAGCGCATGTTCGCCTGCTTCGACCAACCAGATCTGAAGGCGGTCTACCGGCTTACCGTGACCGCACCCAAAGGCTGGAAGGTCATCTCCAACGCCCCAGTCGAGTCCACTCAGGACACTCAGGAAGGCGCTGCACGGACTGTTTTCGCGTACTCGGATCGGATCTCCACCTACCTGGTCGCGTTGATCGCGGGACCGTATGCCGAGTGGCGAGACACCTACACCGACCAGCACGCCACCATCCCGCTGGGCATCTACTGCCGTGCTTCGCTGGCCGAGCACATGGACGCAGACCGGCTGTTCACCGAGACCAAGCAGGGTTTCGGCTTCTTCCACCGCAGCTTCGGGGTCACCTACCCGTTCGGCAAGTACGACCAGCTGTTCGTACCTGAGTTCAACGCGGGCGCGATGGAGAACGCGGGTGCGGTGACCTTCCTCGAGGACTATGTCTTCCGCAGCAGGGTCACCCGCTACTCCTACGAGCGGCGCTGCGAGACCGTGCTGCACGAGATGGCGCACATGTGGTTCGGCGACCTGGTGACCATGCGCTGGTGGGACGACCTGTGGCTGAACGAGTCGTTCGCCACCTTCGCCAGCGTGCTCGCGCAGGCCGAGGCCACCGAGTACAAGCACGCCTGGACCAGCTTCGCCAACATCGAGAAGTCCTGGGCCTACCGGCAGGACCAGCTGCCCTCCACCCACCCGATCGCCGCCGACATGATCGACCTGCAAGCGGTCGAGGTGAACTTCGACGGCATCACCTACGCCAAGGGCGCCAGCGTGCTCAAGCAGCTGGTTGCCTATGTGGGGCTGGCGAACTTCCTGTCCGGCCTGAAGCTGTACTTCGACGAGCACGCCTGGGGCAACGCGACCCTGGCCGACCTGCTGGTCGCGCTCGAGCAGGCCTCCGGGCGCGACCTGTCCTGGTGGAGCGCGCAGTGGCTGGAGACCACCGGCCTTAACTCGCTCCGCCCCGCGTTCTCCGTGGATGACCAAGGCTGCTTCACCGAGTTCACGGTGCTGCAGGGCGGCGCGAAGCCGGGTGCCGGTGAGCTGCGCACCCACCGGATCGCCATCGGCATCTACGACGAGAACTCCGACGGCAGATTGGTGCGCACCCATCGCGTCGAGCTGGACGTCGACGGCGAACGCACCTCGGTACCGGAATTGGTCGGGGTGTCGCGGGGACGGCTGGTGCTGATCAACGACGACGACCTGACCTACTGCACGATGCGGCTCGACGCGGACTCGCTGGTCACCCTGATCGACCGGATCGCTGATATCAGCGAG
Organism: Haloechinothrix sp.; assembly: GCA_050701115.1. GTDB lineage: Bacteria > Actinomycetota > Actinomycetes > Mycobacteriales > Pseudonocardiaceae > JBOHER01. Next base: position 4,038 of record JBOHER010000142.1, read on the forward strand.
CCGCTCCCCCGCACGCTGTGCTGGTCTGCCGCGTGGGAGATGACCCGGGAGGCCGAACTGAAGGCCCGCGACTTCGTGACCCTGGTGTGCCGCGGCATTCACGGCGAGGGCGAGGTCGGCGTCGTGCAGCGAGTGCTGCTGCAGGCGCAGACCGCGCTCAACTCCTACGCCGACCCGGCCTGGGCGATCGAGACCGGCTGGCCGATGTTCACCGGGCGCCTGCTCGAGCTCGCTCGCGACACCGAGCCGGGCTCGGACCACCAGCTGGCGTATGTCAACTCGCTGGCCGGATCGGTTCTCGACAACGACACACTGGACGTTCTTGCCGGCCTGCTCGACGGCTCGGCCGCACTGGACGGCCTGACCGTGGACACCGATCAGCGGTGGCGGCTGCTGCACGCCCTGGTCGCCCACGGCCGCGCGGGCGACGTCGAGATCGACGCGGAACTCGCGCGGGACAACACCTCGACCGGGCGCAGGCACGCCGAGCGATCCCGCGCACTGCGTCCGACCGCGCAGGCCAAGGCGGAAGCATGGGATCGTGCGCTCAACGACGACGAGCTACCCAACGCGATCAATGATGCGATCATCTCGGGGTTCAGCCACCCCGGACAGAAGGGGCTGCTCGGCGACTACGTCAAGCGGTACTTCGAAGAGATCGACGACGTGTGGCAGCGGCGTTCCTCCGAGCGAGCTCAGCCCACCGTGATCGGGTTGTACCCGTCGTGGTCGGTGGACAACGCGAGCGTGGAGATCGCCGACCACTGGCTGGCAGGTGAACACGCCGCCGCGCTGCGCAGGCTCGTGTCCGAGGGCAGGGCGGGCATCGTCCGCGCCCTTGCCGCACGCGAGTTCGACCAGAGCTAATCGAGAAGATGGTGGCGGGCCCGACCGGGGTCGCTGCTGTGCTGTCTCGACCGGATACACCGGATGCGCCTGGCGACGTCACCTACCTACCTGCACACCACGCCGTCGTCTATGCTCTCGGTACGCTGCCGCTGAGGCAACGGGAGGTGCTGGTGCTGCGCTACTACGGCGGACTCAGCGAGCAGGAGATCGCCGACGCGGCGGGGATCTCCAAGGGCACTGTGAAGTCGACAGCCAGCGGTGCGCTCGAGGCGCTGCAACACGCCATGCAGCAGGCCGAACGGGCCGACCGGTGAGCGAGCCACCCGAGCGATCGGCGCCGCCCGGGCCGGCGACCTGGCGCAAGCGCGACCACGACGAGGCGCTACACGCCATCGAGCACCACGCCACGCCGGGCGGCCGCGGGTGGATGTTGCCGATGGTGGCCCGTGACACCGACGAGGAGCACCGGGCCGCCACCCCGCTGGAGCTGCTGTTCGACCTGTGCTTCGTGGTGGCCATCGCCCTCGCGGCGGCCAGCCTGCACCACGCCATCGCCGAGGACCACATCGGCCAGGGCCTTCTCGGGTTCACCATGGTCTTCTTCGCCATCTGGTGGGCCTGGATGAACTTCACCTGGTTCGCCTCCTCCTACGACACCGACGACGCGGCGTACCGGCTGACAACCCTGGTGCAGATGGCCGGGGTGCTGGTGCTGGCCGCAGGCGTCCCAAGCTTCTTCGAGGACGGCAACTTCAGCCTGGGCTGGGTCGGCTACGTGCTGATGCGGCTCGCGATGATCACCCAGTGGTTGCGAGCCGCCCGCGCCAACCCGGACCGGCGGCGCTGCGCGCTGCGCTACGCCGCGGGCATCTTCGCCTGCCAGATCTACTGGGTGCTGCTGGTCGTCGTGCCGCCGGAGCGGGTGTGGATGGTCTTCGCCGTCGGCATCCTGGCCGAGCTCGCCGTGCCGGTGTGGGCCGAGCGGGCCGAACCGACCACCTGGCACCCGCACCACATCGCCGAGCGGTACGGGCTGTTCACGATCATCGTGCTCGGCGAGTCGATACTGGCCGCGACGACGGCCATGCAGGAAGCCATCGGCGCAGGCCACGCGCCGGGGCAGCTCGCCTCGCTGGCGGCGGCCGGCCTGGTGATCGTGTTCGCGATGTGGTGGCTGTACTTCAGCGTCCCGGCGCACAACGTGCTGACGACGATGCGGACGGCGTTCGCCTGGGGCTACGGCCACGTGGTGATCTTCGGCTCCGCGGCTGCCGTCGGCGCCGGGCTGCAGGTGGCCGTGGACTACCATACGGGCGCAACGCAGCTTGGGCCGCTGGCCGCCGGGATGGCCACCGCCGTGCCCGTCGCCGGGTACCTGTTCAGCGTGTGGGTGCTGCAGATCCGGGTCTGTATGGAGGTGCACGGCATGCTGATGACGATGGCCTTCCCTGCGGCAGCGGTGCTGGTGCTGGCTTCGCCGTTCACCGGGGCGCCAATTCACGTGACCGCTGTGGTGCTCGCGGTGCTGGTGGCGATTGCGGTGGTCACCAGCCGTAAGCACACGGCGGCCGAACTCGAGCCGGGAGCGCGATCATGAGCGACAGCGACGAGCAACTGGCGCAACCCGGCCCGCACTGCCCGCGCCGGAGCCGACCGGGCCGCTGACCTCGGGCTGGATCCTGGCGCTGGAACTTGCTCGGCCTGGCCACCGGAACGATAATCGGCTACTCACAGTGATCTAGCTAGGGCTTGGGCACGGATCCGGCCTGGTCGGTCATCATGCGCAAGCCGCTGACCAGTCCACCGATCAGGTCACCTTCCTTGAAGGACGCGACCATGCTCATGACGGCGAGCTTCGCGCCCCGTTCGGACAGCCGCTGGGCGGCGACCTCACCGGTGACGATTTCGACCACCCGCTCACCGGGCGACACCGCCACGAGGACGGACTCGCGCTCACGGGGACCGATGGTGTCGAACAGCCGCTCGGCACCGGCCCGGGTGTCCCTGCCAAGGGCACCGAGGTACACGCTGAAATCAAGACCGGTCTCCCGGCTGGCCAGGGTCAGCGCCTCGTCTAGCCGCGCCAGCTGGGCAGGCTTGAATGGGCCAGATGGAGTAGCCGGTTGGTACATCTTGGCGGCAGAGATTCGCCCGGTTGGAGTAATGACAGCGCCCGGCGGGAGATCGGCCTGGCTAACTTCGGCCGTGCGGGTCAGTTCACCAACTGCCACGGGCACCTCCGCGAACAGACGCGGCCTGCGGCCGCCCGTCAGATCCGGACACCGCGTGCCCGTGTGCACTGCCGACTCCGGCTGGGTTGGCGCCCCACCACACTGCGGGGTACTTCCAGTCCTGACCAGGCCGGTACCTGGGAGTATTGACGAACCTCGAGCGCAGTGTCAGCAGGCTCACAAGCCCGTACAGGGCCAGCGGAATGGCCACGAAGATCAGGATCGTTTCGACGACGCTCACACCGGCAGAGTAACGGATGACCATCCCTGCCTCGGCACGCAGGCCCGCGACGCGCCGGTTAGCGCACCAGAACTGCCGTCCGCCGACTGCGGAGTGGTCACTCCGACGATGAGCCCAAGCGCTTGGCGCAACGGTTGGCAACTCAACGTATATCGAACCGCACTCAGCGCTAGCTCCTTGTTCGGGTCACGAAACCCTCGTAGTTTTTTCACCTGTACGGGGTGTGTGAGCCTCGTCAAATTTCCGAGACAAATACGCATCACATCCTGGAGGAAACGGAATGCGCACGCTCACGATTGCTTCCAACACCGATGCCGAAATCGCCTTGATCGATGCTTCCGCCGAGCTTGGCACTCGTGTCACGTGCGGCACTCGCGTGACGCGCGGTACCCGGGTCACCCGTGGCACCCGCGTCACCGCAGGCACCCGCGTGACGGCCGCCTGACCCGGGCTAAGCGGCGGGGGCGCCCAGGTATTGGTGCCACTCCGGGTCCGCTTCGTTGACCTGAGCGAGCAGGCGCCAATGCGGGCCATGCGGAGCCCGCGGGTCGGTACGCAATGTCCACCCGAGTTCGCTCAACAGCCGGTCTGCCTTCCGGTGGTTGCACCTCGTGCAGCAGGCGACACAGTTCTGCCACGAATGGGCACCACCACGACTGCGCGGCACGATGTGGTCGATCGTCTCCGCCTTGTTCGCGCAGTACACGCACCGGAAGCGATCCCGGTGCATGAGGCCTGCCCGGGTGAGGGGTACTTTTGCCCGATACGGAACTCGAACATAACTACTCAGCCTGATCACCGACGGCACCGGCACCGCGACTGTGGCCGAATGCAGCACCAGCCCGGCGGAGTCGCCGTGCACCACCTCGGCCTTGCCGCACACGATCAGCACCACCGCGCGCCGCAGCGGCAGCGCGGTCAGCGGCTCAAATGTCGCGTTGAGCAACAGCACCCGGCTTCGGCTCGGTGGCCCGACCCCGCTGTGGTCCCGCGAACGTCGGCGCCCGTGGCCCCGAGGTACTCGGGATCCGCGCGAGACGCGCGCATGAATGGACACTCCACTCAACTGTGTCGGCAGCACGATCCCGGATGTCTCCCCGCTCATACCTGGAGCGGGGGCATCAATCGGGGTCGGTTGTCGGTCAAACACTCGACCACCTCTGTCCGTCGCGAAACGCCCGCACCCGGCCGTGGCCGAGGGCCGCGGCTTCGCCGGGACCGACGCAGCTCACACTCGACCACTGCCACGTGTGCAGGCATAGTCGACCACAGATCACACCTGAAACGCACGTCTGATAAGTGACGTGTCACGTGACTGCGACTTGACCGTGGAGTGAATTGGTGAGAAAGGGTGGAGCAGACACCGTGCTGCAACTGCTCAGTGAGCGGCCCGACTGCGCCGACGACGCTGGTACCTGGTGTGCCAGTGTGTACCGGATCACCGGGAACGATTGGCTGGCGGCCTCGGCGAACTGGCTGGTCGCCAAGCCACTGAAGATTCTGCTGATCCTGACCATCGCGTTCGTCATTCGCTACCTCGTGCGACGACTGATCGACCGGCTCACCCGACTGCCGAGCAGGGGCAGCGGGAAGGTACCCGCGATTCTGCGGCCGTTGCGGGAGCGCGCGCCCCAGATGCTGAGCGCGGCGATCGTCGAGCGACGCCGTCAGCGCGCGCAGACCATCGGATCCGTACTGAAGTCGATCGCGACCTTCCTGATTCTCGGCATCGCGGTCTTGGAGATACTGGCCGAGCTCGGCCTCAACATCGGGCCGATCATCGCCTCCGCGGGCATCGTCGGCGTCGCTCTCGGCTTCGGTGCGCAGAATCTGGTCAAGGACTTCCTGTCCGGCATGTTCATGATGGTCGAGGACCAATACGGTGTCGGCGACTTCGTCGATGTCGGTGAGGCCAGCGGAACGGTCGAGGCGGTAGGGCTGCGGGTTACCACGTTGCGTGACGGCAACGGCACGGTGTGGTACGTGCGCAATGGCGAAATCCTGCGGGTAGGCAACTCCAGTCAGGGCTTTGCCGTCGCGGTGGTCGACGTGCCGCTGGCACACGGATCCGACGTCAACCGGGCCACCTCGCTGATCGCCGAGGTCGCCGAGCAGGTCGCTGCTGAGCACCCGTTCTCGGAGGCCGTGCTCGAGCCCGCCCAGGTTCTCGGCGTGGAAAGCGTGACCGCGGAAGGGATCGCGCTGCGGATGTCGGTCAAGGTGCGCCCCGGTCAGCAATGGTCGCTCCAGCGCGCATTGCGGGGACGGATCACCTCGGCGCTGGCAGAAGAAGGCTTCCACACCCCGGTTGCCCGCATGTTCGGGCCGCAGCAGAGCAACTCCGCGCAATAAGTCAGGATGACAGACGTGACGCAACAGCAGCCGGACCAGATCCCACTGACGTTCTACGAGGCGGTTGGCGGCGAGGACACCTTCCGTCGCATCATCGGCAGGTTCTACCAAGAGGTTGCCGCCGATGACGTCCTCCGCCCGATCTACCCGGAGGACCATCTCGGTCCGGCTGAGGAGCGGCTCCGGCTGTTCTTGATGCAGTACTGGGGCGGGCCGCACACCTACTCCGATGAGCGCGGGCATCCCCGGCTGCGGATGCGGCACGCGCCGTTTTCCATCGGGCCCATCGAACGAGATGCCTGGCTGCGCTGCATGCGGATCGCGGTGGACGAGGCCAACCTCGCCGAGCCGTATCGCACGCAGCTGTGGGAGTACTTCGAGATGGCCGCGAACAGCATGATGAACAGCTGGGTCTGAGCCCTCTGGTGTCCGGCCGGAATGGCAGGATCCCGATGTGCGCGCCGATCTGGAGCGCACGCTGCGGTTCTGGCTGGACCACGGCGTGGACGGATTTCGCATCGATGTCCTCGATCCCCGGTTCGACAACGATGACGTGCACGAGATTCACCGGATGATCCGCACCGTGCTCGAGGAGTATCCGGGATCCGTTGCGGTGGGCGAGATCCGGAGCTTCGACGACGAGTGGTTCGCCCGCTGTCTGCGGCCGGATGAGCTGCACCTTGGCTTCAACTTCCGGCTGATCATGGCTCAATTCGACTTCGACGCGATCCAGGCCGCGATCGAACGGTCGCTCGCTGCAGCCGCCACCGCGGGCGCACCAGCCACCTGGACCCTGGCCAATCACGACGTCTGGCGGCAGGTCAGCCGGTACGGCGGCGGCGCACTGGGACTGCGCAGGGCGCACGCCATGGCGCTGGTCGAACTCGCGTTGCCCGGCGTCGTGTACCTGTACAACGGCGAAGAGCTCGGACTGTCCAATGCGGACACTCCAGCAGCGGCGATCACCGACCCGAAGGCCAGGATCGAAGCGGGTAAGCCGAGCAGGGACGCCGCCCGCGTGCCCATCCCGTGGGAAGGCAGCGCTCCACCGTTCGCGTTCTCCAGCAACGACAACACCTGGCTGCCGATGCCGGAGGACTGGGCTCCGTTCACCGTGGAGGCCGAGTTGGAGAACCCGAAGTCAACATTGTCGTTGTACCGCAAGGCAATCTCGCTGCGCGGCATGCACTCGGCATTCGACGGGGACGAGGTCGAGTGGTATGGCGCGCCAGCCGGGTGCTTCGCGTTCCGCCGCTCCCCCGGTGGCCTGACCTGCGTGCTCAACACCTCGGCGTCGCCGGTCGAGTTGCCGCCCGGTGAGCTGCTGCTGGCCAGCACCGATCTGGTGGATGGGACGCTGCCCGCTGACGCTGCCGCATGGCTGGTATGAGCTCCGGGCAGGGTGCCGCGCTGGTCGTGCTGGCAGCGGTGCTGTTCGGCACGACCGGAACCGCGCAGGCGCTGGGACCGGACGGGCTCGATCCGCTCACGGTGGGAGCCGGGCGGGTGGTGCTGGGTGGCGCGCTGCTGGCGATCGTGGCCGCCGTTCGAGGTGCCTATCGGCAGGGGCTGGAGGTTCCTTGGGGCACGGTGCTCATCGGTGCGCTGGGAGTGGCCGCCTACCAACTCGGATTCTTCTCCGGTGTGCACCTGGCCGGGGTAGCCGTCGGCACCGTGATCGCCTTGGGCTCCTGCCCCCTGTTCGCAGGGCTGATCGAATGGCTGGTCACCCGGCGTCGACCCCGGCCGACCTGGCTGGCCGCCACCAGTGTCGCCGTGGTAGGTGTGACCGTGCTGGTGCTGTCCGGTCGGCAGGCCGATGACGGCACCAATCCCGCGCTGGGTGCGCTCCCCGCACTACTGGCCGGCCTTGGTTACGGTGTATATACGGTGTGCGGATCGAGACTGATCGCGCGCGGTGCGCGCCCCGAGGGTGCGATGGGATTGCTGTTCGGCTCGGGTGCGGTGCTCCTGCTGCCGGTGCTCCTGGTGCGGTGGCCGGGCGGGCTGGACAGCGCGAGCGGGTTGGTGGTGGTCGCCTATCTGGCGCTGGTGCCCACGGTGCTCGCCTACCTGCTGTTCGGCGCGGGTCTGCGCGTGTTGCCCGCTGGGACTGTGGCCACCCTGAACCTCGCCGAACCGGTGGTGGCCGCGCTGCTCGGCGTCCTGGTGCTGGGCGAATCGCTCACCGGATTCGGGGTCGGTGGGATCGCGGTCGTCCTGCTCGGGTTGGGGTTGCTGGCGCTTCCTGGGCGGAAACAACCTGCAGCGAGTTCCGTATGATCGACCTGACGATGCTTCTTACTCTTGGTAGGTTGTGGCTATGCGGCCACCGAGACGAGAGTGAGCACAATGCACATCGATCGCAGCACCATCCTGCTGACCGGCGCAACCGGTGGTATCGGTCAGGCGACCGCTCTGCACCTGCACCGGCTCGGCGCCAAGCTCATCGTCACGGGTCGACGCGAAGCTGAACTCGAGAAGTTGGTGGCGCGGACCGGCGCGCGGTCGGTCGTGTGCGACCTGTCCGCGTCCGATCAACTGCACGACCTGGCCATGGCATGCGCGAACGTCGACGTCGTCATCCACAACGCCGCGCTTCCAGGCACCGGCACGTTGGAAGATCAAGACGAAGAGCGCATCAATCGAGTGCTCGACGTCAACTTCCGGGCTCCGGTCATACTGTCGAAGCTGATCGGCGAGCGCATGCTGGCGCGCGGTTCCGGACACATCGTGTTCGTGTCCTCGCTGATGGGTAAGAGCGCGGGGCCGTCCTCGTCGCTGTACTCGGCCACCAAGTTCGGTCTGCGCGGTTTCTCGCTCGGCCTGCGGGCCGACTGGTCTGCGCGCGGGGTCGGCGTCAGCGCCATCTTCCCGGGGTTCATCCGCGACGCGGGCATGTTCCATGAGGGCGGCGTCAAGCTGCCGGCGGGGATCGGCACCCGCACGCCTGAGGACGTCTCGCGGGCGGTCGAGAAGGCGATCGTGAAGAACATAGCCGAGATTGACGTCGCGCCGGTGTCACTCAGGGCGGGCGCTGCGTTCTCCGGTCTGTTCCCCGGGCTGACGGCCAAGCTGTCCGGCTCGGTCAGCCGTGGAATCGCCGAGGAGCTGACGAAGGGACAGGCGCACAAGCGGTAGCGCGCTGCTGTTGCGCGTTGGTATTACAAAGCTGCGCTGATCTCTTGAGTTTCGCGGTTATGCGGCGGTGGCGGCGCAGGCCAGGGCGTAGTCGTGGTATTTGCCGGGGTCGGGTTGAGCTGCGCCAACGCCGGTTATTCGGGCGGCGATGAGGGTGCGGCGGAGCTTGGTGAGCATGTCTTCGAACGCGGGCTGAAGTCTTGTGGTCGTAGCAGGGTTGCGCGGCGCGTGGGAGGCGGTTGCGGGCCTGCCCGATACCGAGCAACTGTTTGCCCGGCGGCGGTGGCGGTCTCGATGGGCCAGCGGGCCGGGTAGCGGGACATGATCTGCTCGAGGTTGCTGTGGCGGTCGGTGGTGAAGATCGCCAGCCGGTAGCCGTCGGTCTGGTCGGTGTCGCGCACCAGCACGGTGCGGCCGGGTGTGTTGCCGAACGCGCCGTACCAGATGCTCGGTGTCCGACGACGGCGATCGCGACGCTGTCGCGGCGCCCGTAGCGGGACACGGTCACCCGCCGCCAGCGCGCGGACGTGGCCACGTTCTACGGAAAGATCATCACGACACGCCGAGCAAGATCGCCACCCGAACACCCCAGCGCAGCAACACAGGCCGCCGGACCGAGACCTCAAACTGCGAAACTCGAGGCAGTATCACAACGTCTCCAAAAACCTCCCCCTCGGAGCACCTGCAGAACTACCCGCTGCGTTCCTGATTCGCACACGAGTGCCCTGGCGCGCACGGTCCACACACCGTCAGTTCCGCTGCTCGTGAACGACCCCAGACCATGCGGCCAGCACCGGTTCAGTGTCTGTTCGCTGACACTGCGCGCCGGTTCCAACCGGCGCCGGCGTTACCCCTCCCGTCGGGTCTCCGGGATGTGGCGGAGGTGGCGATCATGCCGGGAACTGAGTTGCACGTCCAAGCCGCCCTGTGGACCGACAATGGCTGGCGGTTCGCCGTGTTGATCTTGGAAGGCGAGGCAGCGGACAAGGCCAATGGCGGAGCTCCCCGCGTCGATGCCCTGCACGCCGCAGTTCGAGCGCGTGGGCTGCCGATGACAACCGATCTCGACCACATCGCGCTTCGGACGATACCCGGCTGGCGCGTGCGGATCGGCAAGGCGGCAACGATCTCATTGGAGTGGCCGCATCACCAGCCGTTGTGTCGCGCGCCCCGATCCCGTTACCGGACGGTTGGTGCGACGCCGCCGGCGAACACGGGATCGTGCTGGTCCTTGTCGGACACGGCCTCGGGCTACACGAATGCCCACCCGGCGCCGCGACGCACACCGCCGACGCCGTGCACCCGGCAGCACTGGAGGGACGTCTTGCGGGCGGGGCGGTCATGGTCTCGGGGCGGGAAGACGCAGCGCTCTCCCTCGATGGCACCGTGTCCTGGCCGCGGCGCGGCCGCGGCACCGCGGGCACCGCCCTGTGACTCGCCGTCGCCTGCCGCGTCCGACCCGCCGGAGCGTCTCGGCGAGCCGATCACTGCGTCCAGGCTTGGCCGGCGAACGCGTCGTCCAGCGGGGTGTGGGCGATGTGGTGGCTCACCGCTGACGTCCCCGGAATCGGTCAAGAACACTTCGGTGCTCGGGTCCGGCTCTCGCGCCCCCTCGATGGCAACGGGACCGTAGAAGGCCACATGGTTCTTGATCCTGCGGGCCAGCGGGGAGGGATGCGGGTAATACCAAGCGAGGTCTGGGGCGATCTCGTCACGATCCGAACGTTGTAGTAGCGAGCCATGCCCTTCCACGGGCACAGGGTCCTGGTCGGACTGTCGTCGATGAACTCGCGGTTGATCGATCCGGGCGGGAAGTAGTGGTTGCCCTCGATACGCACCGTGCGCGGTGCCTCGGCCAGCACAACACCGTTGAAGACCGCACGCAACATCGCACTCACACTTTCCGCATCGCTGTACCTACATGATCACCGGATCAGGGTATGAGCAGGGCCGGGATTGTCAGGCTGGTGACACGAGTCAAGCGTCCGGTGACGACGCGCCCTGGCCGTCCCCGGAACGCAGGAGATGTTCGCCGAACTCGCGCAAGCGGGCCACCGCGTCCTCCGACGGGCGCTGGTGGTGCGCGATCGCCTCCTTGATCGCGCGATACGTGTCCGCCTCCGGACACCGACCATAACCCCACGACTGGGCGTCGAGCGCGATCTCGGCGCCCATTGTGCGTTTGCCCGGGTTGTACGTGAGCTTGAGGCCGAGGTGTCCGTAGACCTCGGCTTTGTCGGCTGGTTCGGCGTCGGCGATCACGGTCCTGATGTTGCCGAGCGCTTCGACCAG
>JBOHER010000143.1:0-4719 GCA_050701115.1 Haloechinothrix sp.
CTCGAGCAGCTCTCCGGAGTAAGCCAGCACCGACGACACGCCACGCTTGGCGATCTCGTTGCCGATGATGATCCGCTGGATCTCCGACGTGCCTTCCCAGATTCGGTCTACCCGCAGCTCGCGCCACAGGCGCTCGACCGGGTTCTCCCGCATGTAACCGCGACCACCGAAGATCTGCAGTGCACGGTCGACCGCCCGGTTGGCAGCCTCAGAAGCAGACAGCTTGACGACCGCGGCTTTCGCGTGCAGCATCTTGCGATCCATGCCCTGGTCGGCCTCCCAGGCAACCTGGTAAACCAGATTGCGGTTGGCCAGCACGTCGACCACGTTGTCCGCGAGCATGGCCTGGACGAGCTGGAAATGCGAGATCGGCTGACCGAACTGCACTCGGCTGTTGGCGTGGTCCGCAGCAAGCTGTGTTGCGCGGGCGGCCGCACCAACGGTGCGGGCACCGATCATGAGGCGTTCCTCGACGAACCAATCGCGGATAAGGTCGTAGCCCTGGCCGATCTCGCCCAGGCGGCAGTCGTCGCCCACCTCGACGTCGGTGAAGACGAACTCGGGGTGCTCGTAGACGAACGTGTGCGTGTAGCGCGGCGTGCGCTTGACGATCACACCCGGGAGGTCCTTGTCGACGAGGAACGTCGTCGGCTGGCCGTCGACCGTCGCGAGCAGGATAAAGAAGTCGGCAGCATCACCGACGGTGACGAACCACTTCTCGCCGTTGATGATCCACTTGTCACCCGACTTGCGAGCAGTGGTCTTCAACGCCTGCGGGTCAGACCCTGCATTCTCCTCGGTCACCGCGACTGCGTCGCGCCGTTCACCACGGATCTCGGGGAATAGGTACCTTTCCTGCTGCTCGGGTGTGCACGCGCGCAGTGCGTTGGCCGGGCGCCACAGCACGTCCCACAGAGCTCCGGTCAGACCACCGAGCTCTTCCTGGACGATGGCCTGCTCCAGCACCGACAGTCCCGCCGCGCCCCACTCGGCAGGCATGTTGATCGCGTGCAGCTCGTGGTCGAGGATCGCCTGACGGAGCTCTGCGTGCACCTCGGGTGAGAGGCCGTTGTTGAATTCGTTGTCTTCCTCGTGCCGCATGATCACCTTCGCGAGTGACCGTGCGCGCTCCTTGAGCTCACGCTGGCGAGGGGTGTAGGTGAAATCCATCTCATGCTCCTGCTGTTGGTGCCGTTGTTGGTTGGACGGCTGCGTTCTTGTGTGCCGGGGGGCGGTTGTGCTGTCTGTGCGTTCAGTCAGTGGAACCGCCCGCGAGGATGACTCGGGCGTCAAGGCAGACCGCACCGTTGGGGCTGACCGCGACCGGGTTGCATTCGATCTCGCCGATCTCTGGATGCGCCGCTGCAACCTGTGACAGTCTTGCGACGACATCGGCGATCGAGTCGAGGTCTACGGCCGGTCGGCCGCGAGCTCCCGTGAGCAGGGGCGCACAGCGAAGCTCGAGGAGCACCACGCGTGATTGCGCCGCGTCGACCGGTCCGAGGACGCACCTCGTGTCCCGGAGGATCTCGGTGTAGAGACCCCCGAGCCCCACCATGACGATGGGCCCGAACTTCGGGTCCTGTCGGACGCCCACGATGAGTTCTGTCGCACCCGCGAGCTCGGCCATTTCCTCGACGGACACCGACGGTGGCGCCAGGCGCTCGCACAGTTCGTCGTATGCGGCCGTGGCGGTTTCCGTGTCTTCCAGGCCCAGGATGACCCCGCCACGGTCGGACTTGTGCTCGTCGCCGAGGGCCTTGAGCACAATGGGGAACGCGAGTGACTTGATGCTGGTCAGGAACTCGTCGCGGGTCGTCACTTCGACCGTCCTGACGAAGGGAAGACCAGCATCTGCCAGCAGGCGGCGCGACTCGTAGTAGCCGGTTACCTCCATGGGAGTCGCTGGCTCCGGCAGCGGCACAACGCCATCCGGCGGGGTCTCCGCGCGCTTGGTCAACCTGGCCAGCGCCCAGACCGCGTCCTCGACGCTGCGATAGACCGGGACTTTCTCAGCGCGAAACACGTCGGCAGCCGCTGACTGCCAGTTCATGGTCTGTACGACGAGTGGCTTCCCGTGCTGGCGAACGACGGCAGCGATCTGGTGTGCAGCCTCGATCTCGCCGCTCCCCAGAGCCGCGCTGTAACCGCCGTAACCGCCGAAGTAGCCGGTCATCACGACCGCGTCCACCTCGTCACCGGCCACCAAGGTCTCCACCACGCGTGGGAAACACATGATGTCCTGCTCGCCGCCGCCTGCCACGTCCACGGGATTGGACAGCCCAGCAGCAGGTGGCAAGTGTTCGCCGAGCGCTGCTGAAAGCTCGGCGGAGAACTCCTCGACGGCCAAGCCAGCGGATTCGACCACGTCGCTGGCAACGGACGCCTGACCACCGCCGTCGGCGAACACGGCGACTCGTCGACCCCGTGGAAGTCGCGGAAGTGCCAGACCTTGCAGCAGATGCACCATCTCGGTCGGTGTGGAGACCAGTTCGGCACCGGAGGCTCGACAGGCCGCTTCGACTACCACCCCGGAGGAAACCATCGCACCGGTGTGGGAGGCCGCCCCGCGGGCCGAGGCACTGCCCCGACCTGCTGCCATGACCACGACCGGTATCCCCTGCTCGTGCGCCCCGAGCGCGGCACGTGCGAAGCGGCGACCGTCACGGAAGTCCTCGGCGTAGACCGCAATCGCGTCAGTGCCGTCATGCAGGGCGCAGGCTTCGACCAGGTCAGCGATGTCGAGGTCGGCCTGGTTGCCGACGCTCGCAAACCGGGAGAAGCCAATGCCGTGGTCGGCGGCGAGCTCGGCGATCTCCAGGGCGATGTTGCCGCTCTGGGAGATCAGTGCCACCCGGCCGGATGGGAGATCGTTCGACGTCAGCTCGAGCCCCGAGGTGTGGTCGAGCACGCCGAGGCAGTTAGGCCCGAGAAGCGAGGCGCCCGCCGAGCGGATCTTCGCTGCCAGCCGATCCTGCTGCAGCCGACCCTGCTCGCCGGTTTCACCCATTCCTGCGGTGATCCCGACCAGGGCCTTCGCGCCTGCCGAAAGTGCGTCATCGACTGCGGCTTCGAACAGGCCGGCGTTGACTGCGATGACGGCCAGGTCCACCGGTTCACCGAGGGACCTGAGGTCCGGAACCGTGGGATGGCCGAGCACCGTGGACCGTCGGGGGTTCACCAGGTGCACGGGCCGGGCTCCACGCAGAGCACGGATCGCGATCCAGTTGCCGTACTTCGTCGTGTCGTCGGTGGCGCCGACGACCGCAACGGATCGAGGATTGAACAATGCCTCGAGGTCACGGTGCCTGGGCGTGTCAGTCGACATCACCGGCGATTGGTCCGTTGGTGAGATCGTGACGGTCATGATGCATCTCCTGGTTCCGAGGGAAGCGGACCGTTTCCCCATGCGTCGACACCACCGTCGACGACGATCGTGGTTCCCGTGATGTAGCCACCAGCAGGTGTGGCGAGGAATGTTACGAGGTCGGCGACGTCCTCAGGTTTCCCGAGTCGTCCGAGCGGAACCGAGCGCGCCCAGCCGTCTATCGCGTCTTGGGTGTACCGCTGCGCCAACCCGTCGGTGAGGATGGTTCCCGGAGCGAGGGTGACCGCTCTGATGTCGTAGCGGCTCCAGTCGATGGCCAGGCCGGCAGCGAGATTCTCCAACGCTGCGCGAGCCGCCGTTGCGTGCACCATCTGAGGAATGCCGCGTCGCGGAGAGAAGGCCATGAAGGCGATGAACCCCGTGTGCCGCGGGATCATGCAGCGCGTCGCCACCTTGTGCGTGACACTCCACACCGACTCGACCGAGAGCCGATGCACGGCTCGCCACCCACCGACGGAGATCTCTTCGGCGGGCGCCATGAATTGTCCGCCGGCGTTGTTGACCAGCAGGTCGATGTCGCGCAGCTCCGACACAGTCTGGTCGAGCGCCTGCGTCACCTGCTCCTCGTCACGTACATCGCACGCGATCCGGATGCAACGGCCGCCGGCATGGTTGATGAGTTTCGCGGTCTCGATCAGGGGTTCCTCGCGTCGTCCCCAGATCGCGACCTCGGCACCGGCGTTGGCCAGGGCGATCGCCGTTGCCCGACCGATACCAGTCCCGCCGCCGGTGACCAGGGCGACCTTGCCCGTGAGTACGCCCGGGCGCAGCACTGAGGTCATCGCTGATCACCACGCTCGGGTACCGGCGTAACCGGGTCCCCACTCAGGTCGAAGGCGGGACTGTCCTTCATGAGTGCCTGGGTGTACTCATGCTGCGGGTTCTCCAGCACCGAACGGACGGAGCCGTGCTCGACGATCTGACCCTTCTCCAGCACCGCGACCTCCTGGGCGATGTTGCGCACCAAGGCGATGTCGTGGGTGACGAAGATGAGCGTGAGGCCGAGCTCGGCCTGTAGACCCTGCAGAAGCTCGACGATGGAGGACTGAACGGACACATCGAGCGCCGACGTCACCTCGTCGCAAACCAGCACGTCGGGTCGTGCGGCCAACGCGCGCGCGATCGCGACCCGTTGACGCTCGCCACCGCTGAGCTGGTCAGGGAACCGGTCAGCCATGTCCTCACGTAGGGCCGCCTGATGGAGGACTTCCTGCAGTAAGGCCTCTGGATCCTCGACCTTGCCGCACAGGTGTCGCACGGGACCAAGCACGAGCTCGCGCACCGTCTTGCGTGGGTTCAACGACTCGTACGGGTTCTGGAAGACATACTGC
>JBOHER010000144.1:0-34633 GCA_050701115.1 Haloechinothrix sp.
GACGTCAGGATCCGTCGGGAAACTGGGGAGTTCACGCGTAGTCGACTACCTGGATCTGCTGCGCGGGCGCCACGTGCCTACGGTGGCGGCGATCAGGAGATGATCGCCTGCCTGAGGTTCACTGAAACTCAGTGCAACGGTCTAATCACCTGGCTCGACCTGGCGCGCGGTGGCGAACGCCCGCCCGGTCTCCCAGAACGCCCGCATGGACAGCAGCTTGCCCTCCTCGTTGACCTTGTACACGGCGACCAGGTCTGTGTCGACCCGGTAGTTCCCTGGCAGGTAGGTGGTGATCGTGCCGACGTTGGCCACCTCATCACCCGCGGCGTGTGAATCGCGGATGGTGAACTCGAAGCGCTGCACGTTGGCGATGCTGACGTCCCAGAACGCCGAGATGCCCTCCCGGCCGTGGTGACCCTTGCCTTCGGGGTCGAAGCCGGACGGACCCACCGGGTCCTCCACCACCGCGTCGGGTGCGAACAGATCGAGCCACGCCTCCTTGTCGTGTGCCGACACGGCCCGCATCGACTGCCACGCCGCCCGTCGAGCGGGAGGCTGCTGCACCGCTTCGTCCCAACACACGTTGACCGTCATGAACCAACCTCCGCGATGACCTCGTCTGCGAACTTCTTGATCGAGTCCTTTTTGGACTGAACGTCGGCGTCGAAGGGCAACCCGTCGAACACCCACGGCATCACCACCGCGTCGGTGACGCCGGCACCGGCCTGGTGTCGGTAACCGTCGGCACCGAACCGGTCGATGCACACCGCCTGGAACTCGAACGGATCATCGGAGCGCCCGCTCTCGGTGAGCATCCCGCGCAGGCGGCCGATGGTGTCGGCGAGTTGGTCGATGGTCATCATCGCCGAGGACCAGCCGTCGCCGTAGCGCACGGCGCGGCGCAGCGCGGGACCGGTGTGGCCGCCAACGTAGATCGGCATCCGTTCCCGAGGTGCCGGGCTCATCTGCAGCTTGCCGAAGTCGAAGAACTCGCCGTGGTACTCGACCATCCCGCCACCCAGGATCAGCCGGATCACCTCGATCGACTCATCGGCGCGCTTGCCCCTGCGCGCGTAGGGCACGCCGCACCATTCGAACTCCTCGGGTGACCACCCCACACCCACGCCGAGGGCGAATCGGTCCCCGGTCAGCGCAGCGACCGACACGAGTTGGCGCGCGAGTACGACAGGATGGCGTGAGCCGAGCTTGAGCACCGAGGTGTAGAACCTGATCCTGCTCGTCACCGCGGCCATCGACGTGGCAGCGATGAGCGGGTCGACCCACGGGGTGCCGGCGTTCCAGAACCGGCTCCCGTCGGCGGTGTAGGGGTAGTCCGCGGATACCGCTTCGGAATAGAACAGCGAGTCGGGCAGTACGATCGAGGAGAATCCATTGTCCTCGGCCGCTATGGCGAGTTCGGCCAACTGATCAGGGGGGCTCAACGCCACCGACATGCTGAACTTCATCGTGCACCGGCCCTTCGCTGTGCGGACTACCCTAGAACTATAACGTGTTCTAGTATTGGCGTCGAGGCAGGAACGTCGACGAGAGGACATCATGGACGAGACCGCCATCGCGGATGCCGCGGGCAGGATCCTCCGCGCGTACGAGAAGCGCACCCCGATCAGCCCGATCGTCGACGACTTCCCGGAAGCCACGGTCACCGACGCCTACCGCATACAGCAGGAGCAGGTGCGGCACTGGGTCGACGCCGGCGACCAGATCAAGGGCCACAAGGTCGGCCTGGCCTCGCTGGCGATGCAACGGCAGATGGGTGTGCACCAGCCCGACTACGGCCACCTGCTGACCGACATGTTCCACCTGGAGCACATGCCGCTCGACGCGGGCGGCTACCTGCAGCCGAGGATCGAACCGGAGATCGCCTTCGTGCTCGGCCGCGAGCTGAGCGGACCGGGGGTGACCGTCGCTGACGCCATGCGCGCGATCGACTTCGTCGTGCCCGCACTGGAAATCGTCGATTCGCGCATCCGGGACTGGAAGATCTCCATCGTGGACACCATCGCCGACAATGCGTCCTCCGGCGGGGTCGTCTTCGGCAGCAGGCCGACCAAGCTGGACGCAACCGACCTGCGGACCACCGGGTGCACCTTCGGAATCAACGGCGAGACGGTGTCCACCGGAGCGGGCGGCGCGGTGCTCGGTTCCCCGATCAACGCCCTGGTGTGGCTGGCCAACACGGTGGGGCCGCTCGGAATCACGCTCGAACCCGGTCACGTGGTGCTGCCGGGATCGATGACCCGCGCGGAACCCGTCAAGGCAGGCGACACGATCGTCGCTGACATGGGCGCGCTCGGCAGCGTCACCGCCGTACTCGCGCCGGCGGGCGCGGAAAGCCACGATGGGAACTGAGCGGAAACCCGACCAAGGAGCAGCTATGAGGATGATCGTGGACACAGGAGTCTGCACCGGGCACGGTGTATGCGAGGGCATCCGGCCTGACGTCTTCGAGGTCGGCGACGACGGCATTACGCACCTGCTGACCGAGGATTTCACCGAGCGTGATCGGCAGGACCTCGAGGACGCGGTCGACCAGTGCCCCACCCAGGCACTGCGGCTGGCGGACTGAGCGTGCCCGCGGCTCACCTCGTGGTCGCCGGTGCTTCGCTGGCCGGGCTTCGCGCGGTCGAAGCGGCCCGGCGGAAGGGTTTCGACGGCACGGTCACCCTGATCGGGGCCGAGACGCACCTGCCGTATGACCGTCCGCCACTGTCCAAGGAGTTCCTGGCCGACGCGGCAGCGACGAACTTCTTCCGCACCAAGGATTCGCTTCGATCCGAGCTCGGCGTGCACCTGCGATTGGGCGCACCCGCGACCGCGCTGCGTCCCGAGGAACAGACGCTGTTGGTGGGCACCGAGGAGATCCGCTATACCGCGCTGGTCATCGCGACCGGGGCGTCCGCGCGGGAACTGCCGGGCACGCCCGAGCTGCCCGGGGTGCACACCCTGCGCACCGTCGATGACGCGGAAGCGATCAGGGCCGCGCTGGACGCCGGTGCACGCACCGTCATCATCGGTGCCGGGTTCATCGGGTCCGAAGTGGCCTGTTCCGCCCGGCGCCGAGGCGCACCGGTCACCGTGCTGGAAGCCGCGCCGGTACCACTGGCGCGCGCTGTCGGCGAGCAGATGGGCGCGGCCGTTGCCCGGCTGCACCAGCGCAACGGCACCGACGTGCGCTGCGGAGTGGCGGTCGAGGGGATCGAGGGCAGCGATCGGGTGGCGGCGGTGCGGCTGTCCGACGGCAGCATGCTGCCCGCCGACCTGGTCGTGGTCGGTGTCGGTGCGTCCCCGGCAACCGGATGGCTGGAGGGTTCCGGCCTGAAGCTGGCCGACGGGGTGGTGTGTGACGAGACGCTGTGCGCGGGCCCGCCCGGCGTGTACGCGGCCGGGGACATCGCCCGCTGGTACAACCCGCTTTTCGGCGAGACCATGCGGCTGGAGCACTGGACCTCCGCCGCTGAACAGGGGGCGATCGCGGCCCGCAATGCGATCAACCCCGCTGAGGCGGTGCCGTGTGCGACCGTGCCGTACTTCTGGTCCGACTGGTACGACAGCCGGATCCAGTTCGTGGGGGTGCCCGATGCCGACGAGGTGCGGGTCGTGCTGGGCGATGTCGACGCCGACTTCCTCGCGCTCTACCGCAGGGGCGACCGACTGATCGGCGCCCTCGGCATCAACCAGCGCAGGTCGATCATGAAACTCCGCATGATGATCAGCGAATCCGCCAGCTGGACCGATGCCCTCGAGTTCGCAGGCTCACTGGCGACCCGGCCCATCTCGTGAGTGAATGTGGTTGCTCCGGCAACCACATTCACTCACGACGGGCTCAGGTCTGATCTGTCCGCGGCTCCCCGGCTGAGCGAGGCCTCCGGGTGCGCCCACTCAGGGCGGTAATGCCGATAACGCCAGCGAACGGTAGCAACACCAGGCCGGGTAGCTGGTAACGCCAGGAGAACTCGAACGCCGCCGAGGCGAGCAGGATGGTTACCGCCATACCGGCCGCGAGCAGCGCGGCCGAGCGGATGCCGCTCGAACGCGCCCTGCCCAGCCCGAGCCCGGCGAGCAGTGCGACCAGTCCGAACACCCCCAGCAGGGTGCCCGGCGTGTAGCCGCCATTGAGCTGGTAACCACGGAGTACCGAGGCCAGCCCTGGTACCGCTGAAGGCTCCTTGCCGCTGAACTCCACCGAGATCCGCGTGCTGTACTCCGGGTGGTTGTAGTACTGGTAGCCGCGCTGGAAGTACCACCGCACCACACCGACGTCCCCCGGCGAATCGGTTCGGGTGGGCCTGAATCCTTTCAGGAAATCCTGGACAACGGCACCGGCGACATCCACCGGCTGAGCACGCAGCACCGCCCAGCCGAACGCCTTCTGCACGGTGGTGATGTCGGTGCCCGGTGGGAACCGCGCCACCCACTCCTGGTCACCGGCACGGTGCGCGTAGTAGTCGACCCCGATGCGCTGCCCGAGCGGCTCTTCCGGGCAGGCAAGCCGGAGCGTCGGATCCAGCCGCACCTGATCGCAGTCCGCGACAACGGCGGTCCGGCCGTAGAGGACGTTCCCGGTGGTCAGGCTCAGTCCCCACTGCCCCGTCTCCGACCGGAAGTACCCGGCGTAGCCACCGACCACCACGGCAAACCCCGCCACCAGCGCGACCGAGCGCGCCGCGATCGTCCGCCAGCCATACCGGTGGCGCCACGCCCCGCCCGCGATGACCAGGTAGCACACCGCCGGCACCACGAGCGGGAGCGCGACCAGCCGGAACATCACCGCGACTCCGAGCAGCACCCCGCCGAGCGCCGCCCTGCGCGGGCTCGGAGCCCCCCGGCCCAGCAGCACCCACAACGCCGCGACCAGCAACACCTGCTGCCAGGTATCGGACATGATCATCTGTTCGATCTGGATCTGATAGGCGTCCAGCAACAACGGTGCCGCGGCGATCGCCGCCAGCCAGCTGGGAGCCCCGTGCCGCAGGGCCAGCACGTAGAGGGCCCCGGCTGCCACCACGCCCGCGAGATGCTGGACAGCGGTGACGAGTTCCAGCCCGCCCACCGCCAGGATGGGTGTCAAGATGACCAGCTCGTACCCGATGGGGTGCAGGCTTTCCGGGCTGTACTCGCCGATGTTCTCCAGGTAGCGGAACGAGTCGAAGTACAGCAGCGCGGGCTGATAGGCGAACCAGGCCAGCACCCGCAGCACGATGCCTGCGGCCAGCAAGATGACGATCAGCCAATGTCGCCGGAGCACGTTGCGGAGATCCTCCGCACGCACGGCGGCCTTCGGCAGGTCGGCTAGACGTTGTTCGTGTGTGTCCACTGCACCCTTGGATACATCTTGTCCACATCGACCCGGTGTTTGTTGGCTTCGACGATGCCGAACATCGACTCGATCAAGGTATCGGAGAGCAGGTGCGGTTTCAGCCCCAACTCGGTCAGCCCGGTGTGCACCACGTTGTAGTAGTGCTCCGGCGCCTCCACCCGCGGATTCTTCAGGTTCTCGATCTGCACCGGACCCGGGAATTGGTCGGCGACGGCGTGGGCGATCTCGCGCACCGACATGCTTTCAGTCATCTGATTGAACACCCGGAACTCGCCGCGCTCGGCCGGATTCTCGACCGCGAGCCGGATGCACTCCACGGTGTCCCTGATATCGATCAGGCCTCTGGTCTGTCCGCCTGTCCCATAGACAGTGAGCGGTTGTCCCAGCACGGCTTGAATGACGAATCGGTTGAGCACCGTGCCGAAGACCCCGTCATAGTCGAACCGGGTCACCAACCGGGCATCCAGAGCGGTCTGTGGGGTCTGCTGCCCATAGACCACACCCTGGTTGAGATCGGTCGCTCGCAGACCCCAGATCCGGCAGCAGAATTCGATGTTGTGCGAGTCGTGCACCTTGCTGAGGTGATAGAACGAGCCCGGCCGCTTGGGGAACAGGACGCGGTCGGTGCGGCCGTTGTGCTCGACATCGAGCCAGCCCTCCTCGATATCGATGTTGGGCGTGCCGTATTCACCCATGGTGCCCAGCTTGACCAAGTGAATGTCCGGATTGGACTCGGCGATAGCGAACAGCAGGTTCAGCGTGCCGACGACGTTATTGTGCTGGGTATAGACAGCATGCGCACGGTCGATCATCGAGTATGGCGCCGCCCGTTGCTCGGCGAAGTGCACGATGGCATCGGGCTGGAACTCGCGTAGCGTGTCGTGCACGAACTCGGCATCAAGCAGGTCACCGACATAGGAGGCGATCCGCTTCCCAGAGACGTCCTGCCACGCCGCGACCCGTACGTCGAGGTCTTCGATGGGGGCGAGACTGCACACCCCTAGCTCGTCGTCGTAGCCTCTCCGTGCGAAGTTGTCGAGCACCGCGGTATCGTGCCCGCTGTCCGAAAGGTGCAGGGCCGTAGGCCAACCCAGATAGCCATCTCCTCCGAGAACCAGAACTCGCACAATCGCTTCCTTCCTTGTCATCATCGACACGGACGCCACCTGCATTTCGGGCCAGTGCAGGTTATGCAGGTGAAACACGCACGGCGGGCGCACCGACGAGCGTGCATAGCCCGACCTCCGCATAAGACACAGTGCCTACCATGGCACGGTTTGGGTACCCAATGCCATTGATCGGCACACCGTGCGGGTCGCCAACCAGGACGCGCTCGAAGAAACAGGGAGATATGGGAGTACAGGACAAGTCAGGCGCTTTCCACAATGCGACGGGTCGCACGCTCGAGAGTGGCGGTAGCGATCAACCGCGATATCGCCGCTACCAGTACGAACTGATCTCCCCGCACTGTGGCCGGTCAGTGCTCGAGGTCGGCGCGGGACTGGGCGAGTTCGCAGCGCAGTTCCGCGCACTGGATCGCCTCGTGGTGACCGATGTGGACCCTGGCGCCGTGGGACAGATGCGCCGCCGGTTCGCCGATCGGCCAGAGGTGGAGGTCCGCCAACTCGACGTGGACCACCAGTTGACTCTCGACCGGCGGGTGGAGTCGGTGGTGGCGATCAACGTGCTCGAGCACATAGCGGACGATGCGGGCGCGCTGCGATCCTTGGCCGGCCTCGTCGAGCCCGGTGGCAGCGTGGTGCTCTGGGTTCCCGGCTACCAGCAGTTGTACGGCGAGTTCGACCGCGAGGTCGGCCACGTCCGGCGGTACACGCCGACCACCCTTGCCGACGCCGTCCGACGTTCCGGACTCGAACTCGAGATGGTGAAACCGGTGAACCTGCTCGGCGGCATCGCCTGGTGGCTCGCGGTCCGCAAGGGCGGCAGCGGTTCACCCAATCCGAAGCTGGTCGCCATCTATGATCGCTGGGTGGTGCCGGTATCCCGGGCGCTGGAACGCCGGGTGCGGGTGCCGTTCGGACAATCCGTGCTGTGTGTCGCGCGCAAACCGGACGCGGCAGCGAGCCAGGGAGCGGAGCAGTGTTGACCTTGACCCCGACGCGCCGCAAGCGCGCTCTGCTGTGGGGTCGGTACACCGCCGCGTCGGTGATCGCCGGGGTGATCAGCGAGGTGGTCTTCGTCGCCGGTTACTGGCTCGGGGCCCTCCCGGTGGTGGCGAGCCTGGTCGCCTTCGTGGCCGGTGCGGTGCCGAACTACCTGATGAACCGGTACTGGGCGTGGCAGCGCAGCGGCCGGGCCGACCGAACGCGCGAGACTCTGCCGTACGTCGTCATCGTGCTCGTCGCCGCCGCTGCCGCCGTGCTGATCACGACCGGAGCCGACGCCTGGGTGCGGGACAAAACCGACTCCCATGCACTGCAGGTCACGCTGGTCGGTGCCGCGTTCCTGGCGACCTACGGGTTCATGTTCGTGCTGAAGTTCGTCCTGTTCGACCGGTTCGTTTTCGTCCGGCACGGATCAGGTACTCCCGGCACCACGTCCCAACCATGACCCGGGCGTAGTTCGCCCCGTAGATCATGCTGCGCCCTTTCTTGCTCGCGCCATCGGCGCGCAGCCGCATCGTCATGGGCACCTCGAGCACCCGCGCTCCCCGCGCCAGCATCCCGAGCAGCAACTCCGAGGACTGGTACTGCGGCTCGGCCAGCGTGACCGAGCACGCGAGTTCGGCGCGCATGCCCCGGAAGCCGAACGAGGTGTCGGTGATCCGGCGCCAGGTCAGCAGGGAAGCCAGCAGCGCGAACACCCGCACCCCCAGCCAGCGCACGTGGTTGTCGGACTCCTCCCGGCCCATTCTCCGCGAGCCGGTCACGAAGTCGGCGGTGTCACCCACCAGTGGCTGCACCAATGTGTCCAGCTCGGAGTTGTCGTACTGCCCGTCGGCGTCGGTGGTCACGACGTACTGCGCGCCGCATTCGGCGGCCAGCCGGTAGCCGAGCCGTAACGCCGCGCCCTGGCCGCGATTGCGGGTGGCCACACACGTGTACGCACCGTGCTCGCGCGCGACGTCGGCGGTGCCGTCGGTGGCGCCGTCCACCACAACCAGCACATCGAGGGGGATGCCGCAGGATTTCTTCGGCATGTCGGCAAGCACGGGGCCCAGCCCCGCCGCCTCGTTGTACGCGGCGATCACCACGACCAGACGCGACATGCCCGGATGGTGGTAGCGGTGGTGGAACTCGCGCGCCGCTTCGGCGTCCACATCGTCTGGATACTCGGCGAGTCGCGCCCTGTTACGGCCGGTAGAGCGCTGCCTGCCGTGCCAGCCGGTGTCCTTCGAACACATCCCGGTGCTCATGCCGGCTCGCTCTCAGCCTGGTTGTCCAACTCGCGAAAGTACCGCCACGTGCTCGCCAGCCCATCGGCGAGATCGACCGATGGTCGGTACCCGATGGTCTCGGCGCTGCGCGAGATGTCGACGACGACGGCGGGCATCTCGCCATTCGGCGCCGCAACGTGCTCCACGGGCAACGGCGTACCGGTGACGTCGCGAACGGTCTGGATCAGCTCGAGCACCGACACCGACCGTCCCAAACCGACGATCGCCCTCCCTGAGTACCCGCTGTCCCAGGCGAGCATGCACGCGCGCACGGCGTCGTCGATATGCACCAGATCGCGGCGCTGCTTGCCGTCACCGTAGACCAGCACGCCCGATCCGGACAGCGCCGCACGCATCATTCGTGGCACGAAACTGTCCTTGTGCGACATTCCGGGCCCGTAGACGTTGGAGAATCGCAGCGCGCAGGTGGCCATCCCGTAGGCGCCCGCATAGCCGGACAGCAGCATCTCGCACGCGGCCTTGGTCGCTCCGTAGGGCGTCAGCGGCCTGGGCGGTAGGTCCTCGGTGATCGTCGCGGTGCCGATGTCGCCAACCACGGCGTTCGTCGACGCCATGAGGAACCGTCGCACGCCCCGGATCCTGGCCAGCTCCAGCAGTTCCTGGGTGACGGCGACGTTGTCCGCGTAGGTCTGCATCGGGCGCTCCACCGAGCGCAACACCGATGTCCGGGCGGCCAGATGGACGATTCCCGCGGTATCGGGCGTCACGGCGGCTGCGCGGACCCGCGCGTCGGCAAGATCACCGTCGACATAGGTCACCCCGTCGAGGTGCGCGGCCGCTGGTTCGCGATCAACGACCGTGACCGGCATCCCTCTTCGCCGGAACGCACCGGCCACGGCGTAGCCAATGAAACCGCTGCCGCCGGTCACCAGCACTCGATCCTGTTCCGGCATCGGGGCGATCTGTGCAGCCATGGCGCCCAACCTACCGTCGTGCCGCCTGCACGTATCAAGCCGGCACTGCACGCTCTCGTTCTGCCACGATCTGCAGAGCGATGTCGATGATCATGTCCTCCTGGCCGCCCACGTAGGAGTTGGCGCCCACCCGGTACAGGATCTCGTAGGCGGGCACCCCGTAGCGCTCGGCTGCCCGCTCGGCGTGCAGCAGGAAGGAGGAGTACACCCCGGCGAAGCCCTGCACGATCGACGAGCGGTCCATCCCCGGCAGCCTGGTGATGTAGGGCTTCACCACGTTCTCGGCGGCGTCCATCAGGGCGTCCTTGTCCACCCCGGTCTTGACGCCGAGCCGCTCAAATGTGGCCGCGAGTACCTCGGTCGGCGAGTTGCCTGCCCCGGCGCCGAGCGCCACCAGCGACCCGTCGATCTGCCTTGCACCCGCCCGGTAGCCCAGCACCGAATTGGCCACCCCGAAGCTCAGGTTCTGGTGCCCGTGATAGCCGACCTGTGCATGGTCGCCGAACTCGGCGACCAGCGCGGCGATCCGCTCTGAGGCGTCCTCCAGGATCAGCGCACCGGCGGAGTCCACCACATACACACACTGGCAGCCCGCGTCGACCATGATCCGGCCCTGCTTGGCCAGCGCCTCAGGCGTGGACATGTGCGAGAGCATCAGGAACCCGACGGTCTCCAGCCCAAGATCGCGCGCCGCAGTGAAGTGCTGAATCGACACGTCCGCCTCGGTGCAGTGCGTCGCGATCCGCACCGCACCGGCACCTAGATCGGCGGCAGCCCGCAGATCGGTCACCGTGCCCAGACCCGGCAGCAGCAGCACGGCGATCTTGGCCCGCTTGGCCTCGTCCACAGCCGCTGCGATCAGTTTCCGTTCGTCCACAAGGGAAAACCCGTAGTTGAACGTCGACCCGCCGAGACCGTCGCCATGCGCGACCTCGATCAGCGACACCCCGGCAGCGTCCAGCGCCCGCACCGTTTCGCGCACGTTGGACTCGGTGAACTGGTGCGCCATCGCGTGACTGCCGTCCCGCAGCGTCGTGTCGACGATCCGGACCTCGCGGTCCACGTCATCCCATGCGCTCATGCCCGCATCGCCTGCCTGTCCGTAATGATCTTATCCGCCAGCAACTCGCCCACCCGGGACGCGGCGGCGGTCATGATGTCCAGGTTCCCTGCATAAGTAGGCAGATAGTCACCGTTGCCCGCCACCTCGAGGAACACCGCCACCCGCGCCTGCCCGCCCCAGCCGTTCCGGGGATCGTCGAACTGCGGCTCGGCCTTGAGCCGATACCCGGGCACGTACAACTGGACGTCGGTCACCATCCGGTGGATCGACTCGCTGATCGCATCCCGGTCGGCGTCCGGATCGATCGCGCAGAACACGGTGTCCCGCATGATCATCGGCGGCTCGACCGGGTTGATGATGATGATCGCCTTGCCCTTGGCCGCCCCGCCGACCTTCTCGATCGCGCTGGCCGTGGTTTCGGTGAACTCGTCGATGTTGGCCCGGGTGCCCGGACCCGCCGAGCGCGAGGACACCGAGGCCACGATCTCGGCGTAGGGCACCGGGGTCACCCGGGACACGGCGTGCACGATCGGGATGGTGGCCTGTCCACCGCAGGTGATCATGTTGAGGTTCGGCGCGTCGAGTTGGTCTGAGATGTTGACCGGCGGGCAGGTGAACGGGCCGAGCGCGGCAGGCGTCAGGTCAACGGCGGTGATGCCCGCCTCGGCATAGCGCGGCGCGTTGGCCTGGTGCGCCTTCGCCGACGTCGACTCGAACACCAGGTCGGGCAACTCCGGCTGCGCGAGCAGCCAGTCCACCCCGCCCGCGGAGGCCTCCAGCCCGAGTTCCGCGGCCCGGGCGAGCCCGTCGGATTCCGGGTCGACGCCGACCATGTACCGCACTTCGACCGACTGGCTCCGGCGCAGCTTCCCCAGCAGGTCGGTGCCGATGTTTCCTGGGCCGACGATCGCCGCCACAGCCTTTTCGGTACTCATGGCTCAACGGTGCGCCACCGGATAGGGCACACTCAACACATGTGTCCCGCTCAGCGGAACGAAGCTGTTATCGACAGCGACCCGTCCACGGCCGCCCGGCTCGTCGCGCTGCTCACCGCGTTCCGGCCGGGAGACGACGCGCTCGGCGTGTCCGAACTCGCGCGCAGAACAGGTCTGCCGAAGACCAGCGTGCATCGGCTGACCGGACACCTGCTCGACCACGGACTTTTCGAGCGGGAGGGCACTTCGGTGCGTCTTGGACTCAAGCTCTTCGAGATCGGGCAACTGGCCACCCGGCAGCGTGGTCTGGTCGACGCGGCCCGACCAAGCCTCGCTGACCTGCGCGAGGCCACCCGCAACACCGTGCATCTCGCGGTTCTCGAAGGCACCGAGGTGGTCTACCTGGACATCCTGCGTGGGCCCGATGCGCCGACGCTGCCCTCCCGCGTCGGCGGCCGATTCCCCGCCCACGCCACCGGGGTAGGCAAGGCGATCCTGGCGTACTCCGACGACGATGTGGTCGACCACGTGATCAAAGCCGGGTTGCCCCGAATCAGCAGGCGCACCATCACCTCGCCGACCATGCTCCGTCGGCAACTCGTCAAGATCAGGGCGGAAGGAATCGCCTACGAGCGCGAGGAATCCGGCATCGGCGTGGTGTGTGCCGCCAGCCCATTGCTCAACGCATCACGTCGCGCGGTTGCCGCGATTTCCATCTCGGGCTGGAGCAATCGGATGCGCACCGACCGGATCGCTCCCGCCGTCCGCACCACTGCCCTCGCGCTGTCCCGCACCCTCCGTTGACCCACACCGTGTCCGCGCTCTGGGTCATCGTGTCCGCGCTCTGGGTCATCGTGTCCGCGGTTCCGGTGCACGTGCCCGCGCTCTGGGTACGCGATGTCCCGACGAAAGTGGGTCCCGCCGCCACCGGCGGGAGCGCTAGCCTTCCCCGGTTTCGTCGCTCACAAGGCAGGTAGAGGTCCTCATGCGGCATTCCCGGCGGGTGCTCTCGGTCGTCATCGCGGCCCTGACCACGTCCCTGGCAATCACCCCGGCGGCACCGATCGCGGCGGCAGGTGATTCACCGCAACCGCCGCCCTGGCTCGAGATCGAAAACGGCGTGAGCCAACCGCAGTTCTCACTCTCCGACGCGATCGAGGAGACCGTCTTCGTCGAGACCGATGTCGACAGCGACCTCGACGGGGAACTCGACCGGGTACGGCTGCGGTTGTCCCGTCCGGGCGAGACGGAGACCGATGGCATCACCGTGCCGGTGATCTTCGAGCACAGTCCGTATCGCTACGACGTCAACGGCGCTCCCAACCACAACGTGGACTACGACGTACTGCCGCAGGAGTACATCCGGCCCGGTGGCGGCGGCAAGCCACGAGCGCAGTCGGAGCCGTCCCACCAGAGTGCAACCCCGAAGGCGACGCCCGACCTGCCGGGCAGCCTCGACAACTACTGGGTGCCGCGCGGGTATGCGGTCGTGCTCGGCGAGAGCATCGGCACCGGGTTCTCCGACGGCTGCCCGACCGTCGGCGACATGAACGAGACGCTGGGCACCAAGGCGATCATCGACTGGATAGGCGGCCAGGCGAAGGCGTGGACGGCGGACGGCGAGCCGGTTGTCGCCGACTGGGCAACGGGCGACGTCGGCATGCTTGGCGTCTCCTACAACGGAACGCTGCCGAATATGGTCGCCACCACCGGGGTCGACGGGCTGCGGACGATCGTGCCGATCGCGGCCATCTCCAGTTGGTACGACTACTACCGCGCCAACGGCCTGGTCCGCGCGCCGCACTCGGCACGCTCCGGCGTGGGTGAGAACGCGTATCAAGGTGAGGACGCCGACGTGCTCGCGATCTTCACGCAGGGCGAGAAGCGCTTCGAGAAGTGCGCCCACGTCACCGACGGGCTGCGGCAGGATCAGGATCGCATCACCGGCGACTACAGCCCTTTCTGGCATGAGCGCGACTACCTACATCGTGCGAAGGGCGTCGAAGCGAGCGTGTTCGTCGTGCACGGGCTGGAGGACTACAACGTCATGCCGACGGCGTTCGCCTCCTGGTGGCATCAACTCGACCGCAACAAGGTGCCGCGCAAGATCCTCCTACACAAGGATGGCCATCGACGGCCCGCTGACGCCGAGGCATTCCAGCGCACCCTCAACCGCTGGATGGACCATTGGCTGTTCGGCGTCGACAACGGGATCATGGACGAGCCGATGGCCGACGTGCAGCGTCCCGACGGCACCTATGAGAAGCACGCCAGCTGGCCGGTGCCGGGCGCCAGGCCGACCACTCTGCACCTCGGCGCGGCCAATGCCACCGATCCCGGCACCCTGTCGACCAGGCGGCAGCGCGCGCCGGAGCAGAGCTTTGTCGACCGAGGCCGCGAACTCGACACCGACGTCGATCTGCTGCCGGATCCTGACACCGCCCACCCGAACCGGCTGGTCTACGTCTCACCGCCGCTCGGCAACGACGTGCACCTGAGCGGCACCCCGACCGTGTCGCTACGTGCGTCAGTACACAACCGGTACGCGGCGAACCTGACCACCGTGCTGGTGGACTACGGCCCGGCAGGCAGCGCGGAGCCGCCGGTGATGGTCACCCGAGGCTGGATGGACGTGCAGAACCGCCCATCTTCCGGCAAGAGCAAGCCGATCCATCAGGGCAGGGAATACCGGTTCCAGTGGGATCTGGAGCCGGACGACTACGTGTTCAAGGCAGGTCGCCGGATCGGGGTCGTCGTGGTGTCGACCGACATGCACTACACGCTGCGGCCGCTGCCAGGGACGGAGCTGTCCGTGTCACCCGCCGAGAGTGCGATCTCGCTGCCGATCGTCGGCGGGCGGCGCGCCCTCGGCTTCTGACACCCGTGCACGAAGCGCGGACACGGTGTCAGAGGGGGTCGATGGCCGAGATGCGCCAGTTGCCGTCCACCCGCACCGCGGTGATGTCCAGCGTGGCAGTGGAGGACTTCGGCGATCCTGAGAGTCGCATGGTCTGCTGATCGAGGAACACCAACACGGTGGCCGCATCGTCGGTCAGCGTGCGCACCCCGATCGAGCGCACCGTGCTGACCAGCACCAGCTTGTCCTGCTCCGCCCGCTTGGCCGCATCCGCGAACTGCGCCCGGTACTCCGACGCCGCCTCACCGGTCAGCGCGAGGCCGACCGCGCGCTCGGTGCGATCCACATTCGCGTAGTCGTAGGAAAAGACCGACTTCAGCTGAGCGCTTACCCGCTCGATGACCTCCTCGGTCGCGTCCGGGTCGGCCAGCGCGGCGTTGCTGCCCGACGCGCCATGGCGCAACTGATACGCCTGCGCGCCGAACCACACCGAGCAGCCCAGGGCCACCACCAGCACCCCGGCCAGCACGGCAAGCACCGTCCGCCGGTCATATGTCGACATATGCACGCGCTGCTCACTCATGCGGCGGCCTCCACGGCAGCGATCCGCCAGCCTTCAGCCGTCCGAGTCAGGTCCGCGTTCAGCCGCCGATGCCGTTGCGACGGCGTGCCGTCCTTGGTCGCCACCGAAACGTCGAGTACCGCGATCACCCTCGCGGTACCCGCATAGGCGTCCAGCTCCACGACCGCGGCCCGTACCAACCGTGCGGTGGACACCACCTCGCCCTGCTTGGTGCGCTCGAGGTGCCCCACCCGGTCGCCGGACAGATCGCCCAGCAAAGCACCGGTCGCCACCGAGTCCCACGCGGCCAGGTCCCGAGTGGCAGTGCGGTGGTCGACCGTGTGCAGCGTGACCAGACCACTTTCCGCCGCCGTGAGCGACACGTCGCGCTCCCGCCCAAACGACAGGTTCGAATCCGACGCCGCGCTCGCCCAGGAGAAACCGAACCATCCCGCCGCGAGCACGGCCAACACGGCGGCCACGATCAGACCGTCCCGAACCGGATCCTGACTGGGGTACAGCCTCATCGGCCCGATCCGAGCAGTCCGGCCATATCCATCGGCGCGCGCTGCTCGCTCGGCAATCCGAGCACCCCGGGCAACGACTCCATCCCGGGCGGCGCAGTCTGTTCATCTTGGTCTCGCTGACCGGGCGGAGGCACCATGACTGGCTTGCCCCCGAACGGAGCGTTCTGCGCACCGCGCACGCCGGTCTGGCTGCCTGGCGGTTGGGCACAGTAGGCCTGCTTGTTGGGCTCGACCTCGGTGACGGCGTCCGCCGGACGCTGCTTGGTGCCCTCGTAGCCCTTCGTGCAGGACGGCGGGTCGAAGGCGTTGGTGAGGATCACGCCGAGCCGACCCGCACTGTTCTCGTCGGAGACCGAACGGGCCTGCGCGCTGACCACGGCGAAGTTCACCATCAACTGCTCGAGCGAATCGACCCGGGCCGACGTGATATTTGCCGTCGTGAGCAGGTTCGCGAACAGCATGCCCAGGTCGTTGCCCGAGGTGGCAAGGAAATCACTCACCTGACCGCTCACCTTCGGCGCCCTGTCGATGATCTTGCGAAGGTCTGGATCCGACTCGGCGAACTGGTCGGCGATGGTCTTCAACCCGGACGAGAACGTCGTGATGTCATCGGCATGCCGTTGCTGGGTCTCCAGCACCGTGCGCGCCGAGGAGAGCAGCTGCCTGGTGGCAGGAAGATTCTCCCGCGCGCTGATGGTGAACGAGTGCGCGGTGTCCAGCAGCTTCTGCAGGTCCGGGCCTACGTCGGCGAACGCCTCGTACGACTCGTCCACCAGCGTGCGCACCGAGCCGGTGTTCACACTGGACACCAGCTTGTCCACATTGGACAGCATGGTAAACGGCGAGATCGGGATCCTGGTGTTGTCATTCCCGATGACCGAACCCGGCTCAAGGTAGGGTCCTTCGGCATCTGTCGGCCGCAGATCGAGATACTGCTCGCCCACCGCGGATCGGTTCGTCACGGTCGCCGTGGTGTCTGCCGGGATCGACGGGGCGTCATCAGAGATGCTCACCTCGACATCGACCCCGGCATCGGTGAGGTTCAGCGCGGTGACCCGGCCGACGGTAATCCCTCGGTAGGTCACCAGCGAGTTGACGAAGATCCCACCGGAATCGGTGAGCTCAACGGTCACCGGATAGCCGGGCGAACCGAGCAGCCGATCCAATCCGGCGTACTTCCCGCCGACGTAGAGCACCGAAACCAGCGCGATCACGCCGAAGACGAGCAACTTGATCCGAGTGGCACGCGTCATCATTGGCCGGCTCCTAACAACGAACCGACCAGGCCGCTCGGGCCGCCGCCGTCTCGCGACGAATCCGGCTCGGGCAGCAGGGAATCGGTCAACGGCGGGAGCACCCCGGGCAGCGGCAGATCCTGTTCGGACGACGGCGGTCCGGAATCCTGCTCACCACCGAGACCGAACGCGGGCCGGCCCGCGTTGTTCATGTTCTCGATGAGTTCGTCCAAGTTCAGCTTGAACCGGACGTCCACGTTGGCGAAGTCGCCCTTCACCACATTGCCCGCGTTCCACGGCAGTGGGTACATCGGAATGATCTTCAGCGCCTCCGGCAGGTGGGATCCCGCCTCGGCGAGCTTGCGCAGTGTCGGTTCGAGCGCCCGCAAGTTGTCCACCATCTGATTCCTGCTCTTGTCGATGGTGTCCACCGTGACATCGGACAGGGTGTGCAGTGACTCGAGCATGTCGACGATCTGATCTGTTTGCTCGGCGACCACCCGCAATCCTGGCGACAGATTGTCCAAGGCATCGGCCAGGTTGCGCTTCTCCCGCACCAGCGTGCCCGCCAGCCGGTTCATTCCGTCAATGGCCTTGACGATCTCGCCCTTCTGCCCATCCAGCTCCGCCACCAGTTGGTCGACGCGGGACAACAGCGACCTGATCTCCGCCTCATTTCCGGAGAAGGCGTCGTTGAGCTCGGCCGCGATGGTGCGTAGTTGCTCCACTCCCCCGCCGGAGAGCAGCAGCGACAGTGCGCCGAGCACCTCCTCCAGTTCCGCGTGCCTGCTGGTCCTGGCCAACGGAATGACCGCTCCGTCACCGAGGCTGCCGCGCGCCTCTTCCTCCTCAGGCGAGCGAAGTTCGACGAACTTCTCGCCGAGCAGGCTCGACTGCCGCAGGTCGGCGTTGGCGTTGGCGGGCAGGTTGACATCGCCGTTGATCAACATCGACACCGTCGCCGACTTGGTGTCCGGGGCCAATTCGATCCGCTCAACCCTGCCCACGGCGACGTCGCTCACCTTCACGCTGGCCTGGGGCACCAGGTCGAGCACATCGGTGAACTGGGCGGTGATCCGGAACGGGTGGTCACCGACATCGGCCCCGCCCGGCAGTGGAGTGCCGTACAGGCCGGAGAATCCGGAATCGCTACAGCTGGTCAGCAGCAGTGCGCTCGCCAATACCAGGGGCGCGAGAGCACCGCGCACCGGTAGTCGTCCACGGCCCAACCTCATCATTGCCCACCCCCCGGGCTCCGCTCGATTCCATTGGTCAGCGGTAGCGGCAGCGGTGGTGGTTCACCCTTGCTGAACGAGTTGATGATCTGCGCGGGCGAGGGCAGCTGCAAGGTTCCGTCCAGCACCGGCGCGAGCTCCGCGCACTTCTCCGCGACGGTACTCGGCAGCTCGCGTGGCGTGGTGGCATTGAGCATCCGGCACAAGGTCAGCACCGGCGCGAAGGTCAACTCGTTGAGGTTTCCTCTGGTGGCAACGGTTCCCGATGCCGCGTCATAGGAGTTGATGAAGTTGTTCAGGCCGGTCGGACCCTCGTCGAGCACCTCGGCCAGCGCGGCGCGCTGATCGACGAGCACCTTGGTGAGTGCGGCCAGCTTCTCCACATTGGACGAGAGTAACTCGTCGTTGTCGTCGACGAAACCGTGCACATCGTGCAGCGCGGTGGCCAACAAGGACAGTGCGGCATCGACGTCGTCGGATTCCTCGGCGAGAAAACCGGTGACATCGGCGACGCGGTCGAACAACTCGTTCACCTGACGGTCACTGGTCTGGAGCATCTCGGTGAAGCCGGCCAGGTTCTGCACCGTGCCGAACAGGTCGTCCTTGGACGTCTCGAAGGTTCGGGAGAGCTCAGCGAGCCTGCTCACGGTGTTGTTCAGGTTCTTGCCGTTGCCATCCAGGTTGTCCGCGATGGTGTCCAGCGCGCCGGACAGCGCGCCATCGGAGTTCGCGCCGTCGGGGCCGAGCGCGGTGGACAGGTCGTTCAGACTGGCGAAGAGGTCGTCCAGCTCGATCGGCGTCGCCGTGCGATCACTCGGGATCACGCCACCGGACTCGATGGTCTCGCCGGACTCGTAGACCGGCGTGAGCTGCACGTAGCGGTCGCTCACCAGGCTCGGCGCGATGATCACGGCACCGACATCCTTGGGCACCTCGATGCCCTCGTCCACGGTGAAGTCCACCCGCACCACGGCGCCCTGTGGCTCGACCTTGGTGATCTTGCCGACCTCGATGCCGAGCACGCGCACCGACGAATCGGCGTACAGGCCGACGGCGCGATCGAAGTACGCGGTGAGCTGGATGCCGTCCCGGTCGCGCAGGATGGCCCACGAACCAGCGGCCAGGACCAGCGCCACGACACAGCAGAGCGCCACCCACGAATACAGGCTGCGCCGGGGTTTGGTGGCCATCAGTTACCCCCCTCGATCCCCTGGTTCGGCGCCGCTAACGGCGACTCGCAGCCTTGCGGGTTGACGGTCACGCCCTCGGCGTTGATGGCCGGCGGCACCAGGCCACACAGATAGCCATCGAACCAGCGACCGTTGCCGGTCGCGTTGGTACCGACCCGGGTGAACGGCGCGAGCAACTCAAGGCTGCGGTTCAGGTTGTCCTGGTTGCGCCGCAGCACATCGGTGACCTGGTCCAGCGCCGCCAAGCTCGGCCGCAGCTGCGCGCGATTGTCGGCGACGAGACCGGACAGCTGCTTCGACACGGCCTGGGTTCCGCTCAGCAGCCGATCGATAGCGCCCTTACGACGCTGCAGTTCGTCGAGCAGCAGGTTGCTGTCGCCGATCACCTTCCGCAGCTCGTCGTTGCGGCCGGCGAGCAGTGCCGAAACCTCATTGGTGTTGCCGAGCAGCGTCCCGAGTTCGTCATCGCGGGATGCCACCGTCTCGGACAGGTCGGAGAGCCCGTTCAAGGCATCCTGCAGATGTTCCGGGGTGTCCGCGAACGTCTCGGAGATCACCGTGAAGCTCGCGGCGAGCTGGTCGGTGTCGATGTCCTCGATGGTGGTGTTCAACTGATCGAACGCGTCCTGCAGCTGGAACGGCGTCCTGGTGCGCGCGACCGGGATGGGTTCGTTCGGATCGAGGTTGCCATCGCCGCGCGGTTGCAGCGCAAGGAACTTCTCGCCGAGCATGGTCTTGATCTCGATCGACGCCGTCGTGGCATCGCCCAGTCGCGCGGCGGAAGTCTGCCCCTCCCGGTCGATCCGGAAGGTGACCAGCACCTTCTTGCGGTCCAGTTCGACCTCTTTGACCTGGCCCACTCGAACGCCTGCGATCTGCACCTCGTTGTCCGGCGCCAGCCCGGCCGACTCTGCGAAGTACGCGGAGTAGGTGGCACCGCCACCGATCAACGGCAGGTCGTTGGCGTTGTACGCGGCGGCCATGGACAGCAACAGCAGGATCACTGCCACCGCGCCGACGCCGGCCTGGTTCCGGTCCTTGAGCGACTTGATACCCGGCATCACGGACCACACCTTTCCGGCCGCTCGGTGCCGGGCGGCGGCGTGATCGGCAGGGTGATGTTGAGCGACTCGATGCCGATCGTGCCACTGATGCTGCAGAGGTAGAAGTTGTACCAACTGCCGTAGCTGAGCACCCTGGTGAACTTCGCGAGGTTCTTCGGCAACGCCTTGAGCACCTTGTCGATCACCTCCTCGGAGTCGTTCAGGTTCCGCGACAGCTTTCCGAGCGAGTCGATGTTGTCCCGCAGCGGCGGGCGGGCATCCGACACCAGCCCGGAGACGCTCTCGGTGAGTCCGCCCAGTGCCTCGGCGGCTTCCCCGATCGGCTTGCGCTTCTCGGCCAGGCCGGTGACCAATGCCTGCAACGAGTCGATCAATTCCTTCGTCTGCGGCCCACGTTCGTTGATCGTGCCGAGCACGTCGTTGAGGTTCGTGATGACCTTGCCGATCACTTCGTCCTTGTCGGCGATCGTCGAGGTCAGCGATGCGGTGTGCGACAGCAGACTGTTGATGGTGCTGCCCTCGCCCTGGAAGACCTGGATGATCTCGAAGGACAGCTGGTTGATCTCGGCCGGGTCCAGTGCCTGGAACAACGGCTTGAACCCGTTGAACAGCACCGTCAGGTTCAGCGCGGGGTGGGTTCGCTCGACCGGGATCACGCCCCCTTGCGGCAGCGGCTCCGGCGAGTCCACGTGCGTGCCGAGCGCGAGATAGCGCTGGCCGATGACGTTGCGGTACTTCACCGTCGCGGTCACCGTGTCCGGAATCCGGTGCTCGGTGTCGATGTCGAAGCGCACGTCGGCGATGTTGTCCTCGGCCACCTCGATCGCGGTCACCTGCCCGACCTTGACCCCGGAGATACGCACGTCGTCGCCCGGTTTGAGCCCCGAGACGTTGGCGAAACGGGCGGTATAGCCGGACATGTCGCCGAAGTTGGTGTTGGCGATGGTGGCGGCGAGGATCGCGGTGAACAGCACGGTGACCACCGTGAAGACCAGGAACTTGATCAGCGAGGAGAGGTAGCCGCTCATCGCAGCCGCACCTCCATCCCGCGATACAGCGGCCCAACCAGCAGGCTGGACCAGCCGGGCACGTTCGCCGGATCATGGCCCACCGACGGCGCGGACAACACGGAGAGCAACTGCTGCTCCATAGGAGAGTTCGCGACGGGCACGCCAGCCGCGGCCCCACCCGAGCCCGACGGGCTGCCGAAGTCCTCGTAGTCGATGTCCGCCGTGCCGTCGTCCTCGCCCGTCGGTGGGTGGCTCGAGCCGTCCTTGATCGCGCCGTCCGGTGGGTATTGCGGCCACCGCTGCGGGTACGGCGCGGGCTGGTAGCACCGTGGTCCGCGCTTGTCCAGGTAGCGCGGCTCGTCCACCCCGGGCTCATAGGCGCCCCGGCCCGAGATGAACTCGATCGTCACCGCGTTCGTCTCGGGGTGTGCGGTGCCCAACCCGAACGCCTTCTCGGCTGCCGGAACCTGAGCGGCGAGTTGGCGCAGCATGCAGGGGTACTGCGGCGCGTACTTCGCCAGCACATCGAGGGTCGGCTGCGCGTTGGTGGTGAGGTTGATCAGGTTGTCCTTGTTCACCCGGAAGAAGCCGGTCAGGTCCACCGATGCCGCGGTCACCGTCGAGTACAGCTCGATCAGGTTGTGCTGCTGCTCGACCAGGGTCTTGCTGGTGGTGGTGAAGGTGGACATCGCGTCCAGCAGGTCCGGCGATGCCTCGGCGTAGGTGTCCGCCACCTCCGCGAACGCGCTCAGGTCGGCCTTCAAGTCCGGCAGGGAGGGGTTGAACTCGCCCACGAACTCGGAGAACTCGACCAGCGTCTCACCAAGTTTCTCGCCCCTGCCGTCCAGCGCCGTTGACACCGCGTTCAACGCACTGGCCAGCTTCTGCGGCTCGACCGCCTGCAGTACCGGCATCAGGTTGTCCAGCGCCCGCTCGAGTTCGATCGCGTTCCGGCTGCGGTCCTGGGGGATGACCGCACCCGCTTGGATGTGCGCTACCGCCCCCACGCCCTGCCCCTCCGGCAGGGACAGCTTGACGTAGCGCTCGCCGAAGAGGGTCTTGGGCAGCAGTTGGGCGGAGACATTGGCCGGGATGACCTCGAGCCGCGCCGGGTTCAGCGCCAGCGCCAGCGTGGCGCCGTCACCGCTCGTCGTGATCGACCGGACCTCGCCGACCACCATGCCGCGCACCTTCACGTCGGCACCCTCGCGCATCTGGTTGCCCGCGTGACCGACCTTCAGCTGCACAAGGGCGACGTCGGTGAACGCCTTGTTGTAGGTACCGATCGTCACCGCGAAGAACAGCACGACGACGATCAGGAACACCAGGCCCAAGGCTTGGTGCCGTAATCGCGAGAGCAGAGCCTTCCTGTGCGTGCTCATCCGGCGATCCGCACCGTCGTGGTGGAACCCCAGATCGCCAGGCTGAGGAAGAAGTCGAGCACGGCGATCATCACGATCGAGGTCCGCACGGCCTTACCGACCGCGAGCCCGACACCGGCGGGACCGCCGCGCGCCGTGTAGCCGTAGTAGCAGTGGGACATGATCACCACGAGGCTGAACATGATGACCTTGAGAAAGGACCACGCCACGTCCTCGGGCGGCAGGAAGATGGTGAAGTAGTGGTCGTAGGTGCCTGCCGACTGGCCGTAGACCCACACGGTGATCTGCCGGGAGGCCAAGTACGAGGAGAGCAGGCCGACCGCGTACAGCGGGATCACCGCCGCGATACCGGCCAGCACCCGGGTGGTGACCAGGTACGGCAGGCTGGGCACGGCCATCACTTCCAGCGCGTCGATCTCCTCCGAGATGCGCATCGCGCCGAGCTGCGCGGTGAACCCGCAGCCCACGGTGGCCGACAACGCCAGTCCTGCCGAAAGGGGGGCAACCTCGCGGGTGTTGAAGTAGGCGGAGATGAAGCCGGTCAGCGCGGCCGTACCGAGCTGGTTCAGCGAGGAGTAACCCTGCAGACCGACGATCATGCCGGTGAACATGGTCATGCCGATCATCACGCCGAGCGTGCCGCCGATGACCGCGAGCGCACCGGTACCGAAGCACACCTCGGTCAGGATGCGCAGAATTTCCTTGCTGTAGCGGCGAATCGTCCGTGGCGTCCAGGCCAGCGCGCGGAAGTAGAACGACAGCTGCTCGCCGAAGCCCTCGAGACTCGCGCCGGGCCGGGCGATGATCTCCAGCGTTCGGTCGGTCAGCTCCGCCCGTTCGTCTTGCCTGCGTTCGTCGAGGACCGTCATCACAGCGCCTTCGGGGGAACGACCTGCAGGTAGATCGCGGTGATGACGACGTTGATCAGGAACAGCACCAGGAAGGAGATCACGACCGCCTGGTTGACGGCATCCCCGACGCCTTTCGGCCCGCCCGCCGGATTCAGGCCGCGGTAGGCGGCGACGATCCCGGCGACGAACCCGTACATGACGGCTTTGAGCTCGCTGACCCACAGGTCGGGAAGCTGCGCCAGCGCGTTGAAGCTGGCCAGGTAGGCGCCCGGGGTCCCGCCCTGCATGATGACGTTGAAGAAGTAACCGCCCATCACCCCGACCACGCTGACCAGGCCGTTGAGCAGGACCGCGACGACCATGGCCGCCAGCACCCTTGGCACGATCAGCCGCTGCACCGCGGAGACCCCGAGGACCTCCATGGCGTCGATCTCTTCGCGGATCTTGCGGGCACCGATATCGGCGCAGACCGCGCTACCGCCCGCGCCAGCCACCAGCAGCGCGGTGATCAATGGGCTGGCTTGCTGCACGATCCCGATCGCGGTCGCCGCACCGGTGAACGACTGCGCCCCGATCTGCTGGGTCAGCGAGCCGAGTTGCAGCGCGATGACCGCGCCGAACGGAATGGCGACCAGCGCCGTCGGCAGGATGGTCACGCTCGCGAAGAACCAGCACTGCTGAATGAGCTCGCGGAACTGGAAAGGACGCCGGAAGATACCCCGGAGAACCTCCCACGCGAGCGTGGTCATCCTGCCGACCTGGGTCAGCGCCGCGCTGCCCGGGATCAACACCCCAGCGCTGGGTGCTGCCATCGCTTTCCCTTCACCCGTCAAGCCCACACGCGCGAGCCCGCTAGATCTTCAACGAGTGCGTTGCGGTCGCCCCGCCGTCAGCCACGAACTCCGCGCCAGTGCTGTAGGAACTCTCGTCGCCGGCAAGGAACAGCACCAGGTCGGCGATCTCGCCTGCCTGGCCGACCCTGCCAAGCGGAATCTTCTTCTTGACCCACGTGGTGTCCACCTCGTGGCCACCCAGCGCATCGGCCACCATCTGCGTGTCGATCATTCCTGGATGCACCGAGTTGACTCTGATCCCGTCCTGTCCCAGCTCGAGGGCCGCCACCTTGGTCATGCCGCGGATGGCGAACTTGCTCGCCGTGTAGGCGACCAAGAATGGCATCCCGGCCAATCCCTCCACCGAGGAGACGTTGACGATAGACCCACCGCCTGCCTCTCGCATCGGTCTAACGACAGATCGTAACCCGAGAAACGTTCCGATTTGGTTAACACGTATCACACGCTCGTAGTCCGCGAGCGTCGTGTCGGCCAGCGCCGAGAAGTGCAGGATCCCGGCATTGTTGACCAGGACGTTCAGTGAGCCGAACTCGGCGACCGCGCGCCCTACCGCGTGCTCCCAGTCACCTTCCTCGGTGACATCCAGGTGGCAGAAGACCGCGGCGTCGCCGAGTTCGTCGGCCAGTTGCTTACCATCGGCGTCGAGGACATCGGCGATCAGCACCCGTGCCCCCTCTTCGACGAACCGGCGCGCCGCCGCCGCGCCCTGACCGCGCGCCGCCCCGGTGATGAGCGCGACCTTCCCAGCCAACCGACCCATATCCGCAACCTCTCCTGGATCTCTCTACCTTGCTAACGACGCAGCGTGATTCCGGTCACATGATCTCGTCACCCAGCGGCATCAACACCGTCTTGAGCTCGGTGTAGGCCTCGAAGGCCGACCGGCCGCCTTCCCGGCCAAGGCCGGACTCCTTGAATCCGCCGAAGGGCAGGTGCGGCTCGACCTGGAAGCCGTTGATGCCGATGGTGCCCGCATTGAGCCTGCGCGCCACCCGGAACGCGCGCTGCGCATCCGCGGTGAACAACCCGGCGCCGAGGCCGTACTGAGTGTCGTTGGCCAATCGGACGGCCTCCTCCTCGTCGTCGAACGGCACGACGGAGAGGACCGGCCCG
Organism: Haloechinothrix sp.; assembly: GCA_050701115.1. Classification (GTDB taxonomy): domain Bacteria; phylum Actinomycetota; class Actinomycetes; order Mycobacteriales; family Pseudonocardiaceae; genus JBOHER01. The sequence goes on from JBOHER010000144.1 coordinate 25,549, forward strand.
AAAATCTCTTCCTGCGCGATGGTCGCTGAGTTGTCCACGTCGGCGAAGATGGTCGGCTGCACGAAGTTGCCGTTGGCCAACTCACCGCCGAGCCGCTCACCACCCGTGACCAGCCGCGCACCGGAATCCTTGCCCTGCTGGATGTAGCCGAGGACCCGCTCCAACTGGGTGGCGTTGATCAGCGGGCTGGACAGCACGCCCGGATCGAACGGGTCGCCGAAGGTGATCGCCGAGGCCATACCTGCCGCGGCCCCGATGAACTCGTCGTAGACGTCGCGATGGACCAGGGCCCTGGTGTTGGCCACACAGGCCTGGCCGGACAACCCCAGGGTGACCGCGCCGGTCACGGTGGCCGCGGCGAGCGCGATACTGGGCGCGTCCGCGAAGACCAGCGCCGGGCTCTTACCGCCCAGCTCGAGCGAGACCCGCTTGAGGGTGCCCGCAGAGGCCTCCACGATGCGCTTGCCGACCGCCCTGCTGCCGGTGAAGCTGACCTTGTCCACCCCGGCGTGCGTGATCAGCGGTTCGCCGCACTCAGCGCCGGTACCCGTCACCACGTTGAGGACACCAGCGGGTAGCCCCGCCTCGATGAGCAACTCCACCATGCGCAGCACCGAGAACGTGGCGTACTCGGACGACTTGAGGACCACCGTGCAGCCTGCCGCCAGTGCGGGCGCCACCTTCTGCGCGAACAACAGGAACGGCGCGTTCCACGGCAGGATCGCCGCGACCACGCCGATCGGTTCGCGGAAAGTCATCGCAAGATGGTCGCCGCCCTGGTACGGCGGCAAGGTCTGGCCGCCGATCTTGTCCACCCACCCGGCATGGTGGTCGAAGACGTCGGCAGCCGCACCGACCGAGGTCGCATAGATACCGCCGAAGGACAGCGGAACGCTGTTGTCCAGGGCCTGTAACGCGCGCAGTTCGTCCGCGTTGTCCCGCAGCAGTCGCGCATAGCGGTGCAGCAGGCCGATCCGTTCCCCCGCCCGTGACCGCGACCAGCCGCCCGAGTCGAACGCGCGGCGAGCCGCGGCCACGGCAGCGTCCACATCGGAGGCTCCGGCCAGCGCGAATTCGCCGACCTCCTCGCCGGTCGCCGGGTGCCGGTGCGTCCAGGTGGCCCCACTGGCCGACGGGCTCCACTGCCCGTCGATCAGCAACTGGCCGGTCTTCAGGCCGAGCGCCTCGCGGTGCGGTTGCACGCTGATCGTCATAACGCCATCACCTCCAGTGCGGAAAACATGCGTGCGGGGTCACGGGTGGCGAAGTACCCGCCGACCCGCTCGGCGAGCTCATCCGGCGTCCACCTCGACCCTGCTGTGTCGAAACGCTGTTCGACCACCGGTGCGGCCATCAGCGTCACCATGCCGCCGTGCACCACGAACACCTGGCCGTTGATCCGCTCGGCGGCGGGCGAGGCGAGGAAGGCGACCACCGGCGCGACATGGTCCACGGACAGCGGGTCGACCCCGTCGGCGGGCGCGGGCCCGAACACCTGCTCCGTCATCGCGGTACGCGCCCGCGGGCAGATGGCGTTGGCCCGCACGCCGTACCGCGCCATGCCACGGGCGGTGGCCACCGTGAGCGCGACGATGCCTGCCTTGGCCGCGGCGTAGTTGGGCTGCCCCTCGGAACCCAACAGGAACGCCTCGGAGGCAGTGTTGATCACCCGGCCGTACACCGGGCGCTGCTCCGTCTTGGACTGAGCGCGCCAGTACGCCGCCGCGTTGCGGGAGAGCAGGAAGTGTCCGCGCAGGTGCACCCGCAGCACGGTGTCCCATTCCTCGTCGGACATGTTGAACAGCATCCGGTCGCGCACCATGCCCGCGTTGTTGACCAGGATGTGCAGTCCGCCGAAGTGCTCGACGGCGGCCTGCGTCAGGGCGTCGGCGGTGGCGCGCTCCCCGATGTCGCCGGTCACCAGCATGGCCTTGCCACCTGCGTGCTCGATCTCGTCGACCACACTGGACGCGGACTCGGCGACATCGTTGATGACCACCGACGCTCCGGCCTCGGCCAGTGCCAGCGCTTCGGCCCGGCCGAGCCCGGCGCCCGCGCCGGTCACGATCGCGACCTTTCCATCCAGACTCACGGCAGGTTCTCCTCGTTGTGGCCGGTGTGCGGCGCGGCATCGGACCGCGGACCAGGCATTAGAACGTGTTCTCGACTACACTAGAACCTGTTCTCGTTCGGCGCAAGCGTCCGCCTCCGCGCTTCGGTGGCGTCAGCTTTGCTGCGGTTAATGCCGTATACCTTCCCTGCGGACTAGAACTTGTTCTACAGTGATGGTCAAGGCATGCTCATGGTCGACGACACCCACCGGCACGCGGAGGAATCGATGCGCATCAGCTTCACCGACGAACAGATTCAGTTGCGCGAGCGGCTGCGCGGCTACTTCGCGGAGCTGATGACGCCGGAGCGTCGCGACGGCCTGCGCGGCGACGGTGGCGAGTACGGCGATGGCACGGCCTACAAGGAGATCGTCCGCCAGCTCGGCCGCGACGGATGGCTCGCGATCGGCTGGCCGACCGGGTACGGCGGGCAGGCCCGGCCGATGCTCGACCAGCTCATCTTCACCGACGAGGCCGCCGTCGCGGGTGTTCCGGTGCCGTTCCTGACCATCAACACGGTCGGTCCGACCATCATGCGCTACGGCACCGAAGAACAGAAGGCGTTCTACCTGCCGAAGATCGCCAAGGGCGAGCTGCACTTCTCGATCGGTTACTCCGAGCCGGAGGCGGGTACCGACCTGGCCGCGCTGCGGACCCGCGCGGTCGGGGACGGCGACCACTACGTGATCAACGGTCAGAAAATGTGGACGAGCCTGATCGAATACGCCGACTACGTCTGGCTGGCCGCGCGCACCGATCCCGAAGCAGGCAGGCACAAGGGCCTGAGCATCCTCATCGTGCCGACCGATGACCCGGGCTTCTCCTGGACGAAGGTGCACACCGTGGCAGGCCCCGGCACCAGCGCGACCTACTACGCCGACGTGCGGATCCCGGTGTCCGCACTGGTCGGCGAGGAGCACAAGGGCTGGTCGTTGATCACCAATCAGCTCAACCACGAGCGGGTCGCGCTGACCTCCGCCGCGCCGATGCGGGAGTCGCTGCGGCAGGTGCGGGAGTGGGCCCAGAACACCAAGCTGCCCGACGGCTCGCGGGTGATCGACGCCGAGTGGGTGCGCATGCACCTGGCCCGCGTGCACGCCCATGCCGAGTACCTCAAGCTGCGCAACTGGAAGATCGCCTGGGCTGCGGGCACCGGCGAACTCGGCCCCGCTGAGGCGTCCGCGACCAAGGTCTTCGGCACCGAGTTCGCCACCGAGGGCTACCGGCTGCTGATGGAGGTCCTCGGTACGGGGGCAGTGGTGCGACAGGACTCCCCCGGCGCCCTGCTGCGCGGCCGGATCGAACGCCTGCACCGGGCCTCGCTCATCCTGACCTTCGGTGGCGGCACCAACGAGGTGCAGCGCGACATCATCGCCGCGACCGCCCTCGGCCTGCCCGTCTCCCGTTGACCCAAGGAGGGTTATGCACAATCGGAGTCGACGGGGCCGGTCGGAGCCTGCGGAGGCCGGCTCGTGGCGGCTGGATGTAGGTGCGCTCGCACGGCGGGTGCACCGGTGACCGTGCATAACCCGACTTTCCGATACGACACGAGGACACCGCCCCAGCGTTGCCGAATAGGAGCGAGCCGAACATGGACTTCAGCAGTACTGAAGCGCAGAACGACCTCGCGGGCCTTGCCCGCCGCATCCTCACCGATTGGGCCGAGCGCACCCCGCACCCGGACTGGACCGGGTTCGACCGTCCACTGTGGACCGGCATGGCCAGGGCCGGACTGCTCGATGCCGCCCTTCCGGCCACCGTCGGCGGTGGTGGGTTCGGGCTACTCGAACAGTGCAGCGTGCTGATCGAGATCGGCCGGACCATAGCGCCCGTCCCCTATCTGACCAGCATCGTGGCCTGCGCGTCCGCCATCGCCGAATTCGGTACCGGCGAGCACATCGAACGCTGGGCCCTGCCGGTACTGCGCGGCGACGCGACGATCGCGCCCGCGCTGCCGGATGAGGGATCCGCTCCCGGCTTCACCGCGGAGCACACGGAGGCGGGCTGGCGGCTTTCCGGCGCGCACACGGCGGTGCCCGCGGGATCGTTCGCCAACGCCTACCTGTGCGCGACGTCCACATCGGACGGTGAAGCCCTCTTCCTGGTCGACCGGGAGCTCGCCGGGGTGTCGGTGGCCGAGCAGCACGTGGTCGACGGCACCGATGCGGCACTCGTCGAACTCGCCGACGTGACGGTGGGCGAGGACGCGCTGCTGGGTTCGCCGGGTGGCGGGGCCGCCGAATGGGTACGCCAGCGGGCGACAGTCGGGCTGTGCGCGCTGCAGTTGGGCGTGGTCGAGCGGGCGCTGGAAATGACCGGCGAATACGCGCGCACCCGGGAGCAGTTCGGCAAACCGATCGGCTCCTTCCAGGCGGTGCGCCAGCGCCTCGCCGATGCCTATCTCGACGTCGAGGCGGTCCGCCTGACGCTGTGGCAGGCGGCCTGGCGGCTCTCCGAAGGCCTGCCTGCCGCAGGCGAGGTCGCCACCGCCAAGTTCTGGGCCGCCCAGGCGGGCCACCGGGTCGCGCATACCGCGGTGCACATCCACGGTGGCGTCGGTATCGACGAGGACTACCCGCTGCATCGGTACTTCGTGGCGGCCAAACGCGCCGAGTTCGCCCTCGGCGGGGCGACCCCCCAGCTGCGCAGGCTCGGCACCGTGCTGGCCGAGGAACCCGCGTGACCAGCGCCACCTGCCTTGGCGCTCCGGCAAGTACTACCCAGCCACCGAAATCGGGCAGCTTTCTACCACCAAGCGCCCTGCACATGGCCTGCTCTTACTCTTGGGATCGAGGTTGACCATGACTGAAGCCGATTACGTCGTCGTCGGGGCAGGCAGCGCCGGATGCATCGTGGCGAGCAGGCTGGCCGACCGGGGCGCCAGCGTCGTGCTGGTGGAGGCGGGCCGCTCCGACAAGACGCGACTGGTGCGCGTCCCCGGCATGATTTCGCTGGTGCACACCCTTCCCCAGCTCAAGAAGCGCCTGGACTGGGGCTACTACACCGTCCCGCAGAAGCACGCCCAGGACCGCAGGATCCCCACCACGCGCGGCAAGGTCCTCGGTGGTTCCAGCTCGATCAACGGCATGCTGTTCGTGCGCGGCCACCGCGGCAACTACGACTCGTGGTCGGCCGAGGGCTGCGACGGCTGGAGCTACGACGACGTGCTGCCCGCGTTCAAGCGCATGGAGAACTGGGCAGAAGGCGCCAGCGAGCTGCGTGGATCCGGCGGTCCGATCCAGGTCACCCGGCAGAAGGACCTGACACCGGCTTCCCAGGGTTTCATCGAGGCGCTGTCCGACACACTCGGCGTGCCCAAGATCGACGACTACAACGGCGCCGACCAGGAAGGTGCCAGCGTCTTCCAGCAGAGCGCCAGCTGCGGCCTGCGGTACAGCTCGTCGCAGGGCTACCTCGCCGACGGGGCGCGGCCGAACATGCGGGTCGAGACCGGCGTGACCGTGTCCCGGGTCCGCATCGAAAACGGCCGGGCGACCGGGATCGAGGTCGTCGGCAAGTCGGGGCCGCGGGTCATCCGGGCCGCGCGGGAAGTGGTGCTCTCCGCCGGCGTCATCGGGTCACCGCAGATCCTGATGCTCTCCGGCGTTGGACCCGCCGGTCACCTGCGTGACCTGGGGATCACCGTGCAGGAGGATCTGCCGGTCGGCCAGAACCTGCACGACCACCTGTTCGTGCCGATGACGTTCCTGATGAAGAACGCGATCCACCGCGGAACCCCGTTGCACTTCCTGTCCGGCATGGTCGCCGAGGCCACCAGGGGCGATTCCTGGTTCGGTCGCACTGTGTTCGAGGCCGTCGGTTTCGTGCGCTCGTCCTTCGCAGGCGACCTGCCGGACCTGCAGATTCACACCCTGCCCTGGTCCTATCCGGTGCCCAACCAGGACGCACAGGTGCGGCACAAAGTGGACACCCGTCCCGCGCTGACCGTCCTGCCGACGCTGATCTACCCGAAGAGCCGCGGCGAGGTGCGGCTGGCGTCGGCCGACCCGACGACCGCGCCGCTGATCGATCCGGCGTACCTGGCCGAGTCGGCCGACGTCGATCTGCTGGTCGACGGGATCAAGATGATCCGCGAGGTGATGGCCAACAGGCTGGTGGCCGCGGATGTTACGGGCGAGTTCGCGCCGGGTGAGCGTTTCCTCGACGAAACGGCGCTCCGCCGGGAACTGCCCAACCGCATCCACAGCGTGTACCACCCGGTCGGCACCTGCCGGATGGGCGTGGACGAGCGGGCGGTGGTCGACCCTGCCCTACGTGTGCGGGGGGTTGAGGGCCTGCGGGTGGCCGACGCGTCGATCATGCCCAGCATCACCGGCGGCAACACCAACGCTCCCACCATGATGATCGGCGAGCAGTGTGCCGCGCTCATGTCGTGAGTGAAAGTTGTTGCTCCGGCAACCCTGAGCACTCACGACCCGCACCCGGGACGTCGTGAGTGCTCAAGGTTGCCCATGCAACAACTTTCACTCACGACGGCTACGCCCTAACGAGCTTTGTCCAATCTGGCCAGGGCGTCATCGAATTCGCGGATGAGGGTGGCCATCACATCGGCCACTGGGCGGACGGCGTTCATCCGGCCCACGATCTGGCCGACCGGCATCGCCACGACGGACGGATCGTTCGCGGCGGCGATGCGCTGATGTGCCTCGCCGACCAACAGGTTCTGCAGCGGCATCGGCAACGGTTCCGGCGCGTCCGGCTTGTCCCACGCCTGCGTCCAACGTGTCTTGAGCAGACGTGCGGGCTTGCCGCTGAAGATCCGGGTGCGCACCGTGTCCGACGAGGTGGCCGCGACCAGCGCATCCTGCATCGTGGTCGAGCCGCGCATCGTCTCCAGGTACTCGGTGGTGGTCAGCCAGTAGGAGCCCATCCACACGCCGGTGGCACCGAGCGCCAGCGCGGCCGCGATCTGCCTGCCCGAACCGATCCCGCCCGCGGCGAGCACGGCCACGCTGTCGCCGACCTCGTCGACTATCTCGGGCAGCAGCACCATCGAGGCGATCTCGCCGGTGTGCCCGCCCGCCTCTTAGCCCTGCGCCACCACGATGTCCACGCCGTTGTCCACGTGACTGCGGGCGTGCTCGGCCTTCCCGGCGAGCGCGGCAACGCGCACGCCGCACGCGTGCGCCTGCTCGATGACGTCCAGCGGCGGCGACCCCAGCGCGTTGGCGATCAGCGTGATCGGGTGCTTGAGCGCCACCTCCACATGGGCGCGCGCTACCGAATGCAACCAGCCGAGCACCCCGGCACCGTCGGAGCTCTCGCTCAGCTCGGGGACGCCGAGCTCCCGCAGCGTCCGGTCCACAAACGCCCGGTGCTCATCCGGGATGAACTGGGACAGGTCACCCGAGCTGCCCTCGGTAGGCACCTTCGACGGCATGACGATGTCCACGCCGTAGGGTTTGCCGTCGGTGTTGGCGTCCATCCAGTCCAGGACGGCGTCGAGGTCGGCGGCGTCGTTGAAACGGACACAGCCCAGCACGCCCAGACCACCCGCACGGCTGACCGCGGCGGCCACGTGTTCAGACGGGGTGAAGGCGACGATCGGATACTGAATCCCGGAGGCGTCACACAGTGGCGTATGCATCGTGCACCTCGGCGTAGGTCTTGGCCCATCGGTAGTCCGGCTTGCCGCTGGGCAGCCTGCTGACCTCGGGCACGACCCAGAAACTGCGCGGCACCTTGTAGCCCGCGATCTTCGTACGCACATGCGCTTCGAGCGCCGCGGGGTCCAGCGCGACCCCCTCGCGCGGCTGCACGACGGCGCCGACCCGCTGGCCGAGACGTTCGTCCGGCACGCCGATGACCAGCGCGTCGAACACCTCAGGGTGCGACTTCAGCGCGCCCTCGACCTCTTCCGGGAACACCTTCTCGCCGCCGGTGTTGACGCATTGCGATCCGCGGCCCAGCAACGTCACCGTGCCGTCTTCCTCGTAGCGCGCGTAGTCGCCGGGAATGACGTAGCGCTTTCCGTCGATCTCGGCGAAGATCGTCTTCGACTTCTCCGGATCCTTGTAATAGCCCAGCGGCACATGCCCGCCGCGCGCCATCCGACCGACCGCGCCCGCCTTGGGCTCGACCAGCTTGCCGTCGTCGTCGATGAGCACGGCCTGCTTGCTGAAGTTCACCCTCGGCCCCTGGGAGTGGTCGGTGTCCTTGCTGACCATGCCGATTCCGGTGAAGCCGCTCTCCGACGAGCCGATCGCGTCGGTGAGCACGATGTTGGGGAAGGTGTGCAGGTAGGCCTGCTTGACCGACTGCGAGAACAGCGCGGCATGGCTGGACACCGCGACCAGCGAAGAGGCGTCGTAGTCGCCCTCCTGATAGGCCTCGAGCAGCGGGCGCGCCATCGCGTCGCCGACCACGGTGAGCACCTGGACCTTGTGTTGCTGGATCACTCGCCAGATCTCGTGCGGCTCGAACTGCGGTACGAATACCACCGGGCTACCGGTGAACAGCGCGCCGAACGCGGCCCACTGCGCGGCGCCGTGGATCAGTGGGGAGATCGGCAACCGCACCAGGCCGGGGCTGGCCTTGGCCTCATTGGCCATCGTCCATTCATCGGGCACGTACTCACCGGTGATGAAGTTGATGCCGCCACCGAGGGTGCGCCAGACGTCCTCCTGCCGCCACATCACGCCCTTGGGGTACCCGGTGGTGCCACCGGTGTAGAGGATGTAGATGTCGTCGGCGCTGCGCTCGCCGAAGTCGCGCTCGGGCGACTGGGCTGCGAGCGCGCTTTCGTATTCGACGCCGTTGTAGCGCGCGTAATCCGCGTCCGAACCGTCCTCGACCGCGACGACGTGCTTGAGCTTGGGTGCGTCGGGCAGGACTTCGGCCACCTTGTCCGCGTAGCCGCGCTCGTGCACCAGCGCGACCAGGTCGGCGTTGTCGAAGAGGTAGCGCAACTCGTCGGCCACGTACCGGTAGTTGACGCTCACCGAGATCGCGCG